>CBINJQ010000188.1:0-8366 GCA_966251015.1 uncultured Akkermansia sp.
CGGCCTCGCCGGCGTCGGCACCTGGGCCACCCGCGCCGAGTTCAAGGACATCAAGGTCACCAAGAACGGCCGGACGCTCTTCGAGAGCGACTTCTCCAAAGGTCTCGATGGCTGGAAAACCTGGCGCGGACAATGGGAGGTCGTCGACGGCGCGCTTCGCCAGACCAGCCTCGACGAAGACGCCCGCGCGGCGGTCGGCGACGCGACCTGGAGCGACTACACGCTCACCTTCAAGGCCCGCAAGCTGAGCGGCGCCGAGGGTTTCCTCGCCCTCTTCGGCCTCCCCTCCGTCGACGCCGACAAATCGTTCTGGAACATCGGCGGCTGGGGCAACACCGCCCACGCCGTCCAGTCGCCCGGCTTTCCCGAGGAGCGGAAAAACGGCCGTGTCATCCTCAACCGCTGGCATGACATCCAGGTCGAGCTGAGCGGCAACACCGTCCGCACCTACCTGGACGGCGCGCTCGTCCAGACCTCCTCCCGCCCCTCCGACAAGGACGCCCAGCGCGAGTTTCCCCACGCCCTGATCCCCGACATGCTCGCCGACCCGAACATCGTCGAGGTCGACGGCACCTTCTACTGCTACGCCACCACCGACGGCATGGGCCAGCACCTGTCCACTTCCGGCCTGCCCGTCGTCTGGAAGTCGAAGGACTTTCTCAACTGGAGCTTCAACGGCTCCATCTTCCCCGCCGGCTACGACGCCAAATACTGGGCGCCCAGCGTCCCGGTTAAACAGAACGGCCGCTACTTCCTCTTCCCCACCCTCGACAACGAGATCACCGCCGTCGTGAGCGACTCCCTCGACGGCCCCTTCCGCACGCTCGACGGCAAGGACATCAACAAGACCTCCGGCTGGAAACCCTTCCCCCTCGGCACCGGCCATCCCATCGACGCCGAGATCTTCCGCGACGACGACGGCGAAGCCTACATGCTCCTGTCGCGCCGTCGCATCGCGAAGCTCAAGCCCGATTTCTCCGGTCTCGCGAGCCCCGTCACCGAGATCCGCACCAAGCGCTCCGGCTACTCCGAAGGCCCCGCCATCTTCAAACGCGAAGGCGTCTACTACTACCTCTACACCCTCGGCGGCAGCGAAGCCTACCAATACGCCTACATGATGAGCCGCAAGTCGCCCATGGGCCCGTGGGAGGCGCCCGCGCAGGACATCATTTCCACCACGGACAAGACGCAGGGAATCTACGGCCCCGGCCACGGCTGCTTCTTCAATCTCCAAGGCTCGCCGCGCTGGTTCTTCGTCTACCTCGAATACGGCCGCTCCAGCACCAACCGCCAGATCCTCGCCGCCGAGATGCGTTTCAACCCCGACGGCACCATCCAGCCGATCCAGCTCTCCAAGACCGGCGTCGGCGCCCTGCGGTCCGACCCGGCCTATCCGGCGGACAAACCCAACCTCGCCCTCGGCGCCCGGGCCACCGCCTCCTCCACCCAGGCCGATACCCGCATCCCGCCCGCCGCCGACCCGACCCTGAACCGCATCGAGACCTTCTCGCCCGCCCTCGCCCTCGACGGCTCCAACGGCAGCCGCTGGATGGCCGGCGCCAACGATTCCCAGGCCTGGTATCAAATCGACCTCGGCAAGACCCGCCGCCTCTCCCGCGTCGAGCTCTATTTCGTCAAACCGACCACCGGCCACGCCTATCGCCTCGAATCCTCCACCGACGGAAAAAAGTGGAAGGTCGTCGGCGGCCACGAGGACCTCCGTATCCAGTCCCCGCATACCGACGGAAAGATCGGCCGCGCCCGCCACCTCCGCGTCACGATCCTGAAGGGCACGCCCGGCCTCTGGGAGTTCCGCGCCTACTGATACCAATTGCCCGACGCTTCGGACTTTTAGGTGGACGGGCGGTCCCTCCGCCGGCGGTTTGCGAGCGCAGCCTCGCCGTCCTCGCCCAAGCCGCGTGCGCGGGGACGCGCACGCCCACCTTATAGTCACAGCACATGCAGTGATCTTGGATCCCGCAGATGGATAAACCGCTAAGAAACGCTAAGGATCGCTAAATGAAAGACTAGGACGTTTGGACTGCGAATTTCATTTTTCACCCGGCGGGTGAAGAGACCATGGAGTTTCAGGTAACGGAGCGAAGCGTTGATTTAGCGAGGCTTAGCGAAATTTAGCGGTTCAATACACTCCGTCTTTGTTCGTCGAACTGCGGGATTTGGGGTGATTGGTCTCGCTCATTCTCGGCCGCCACACCAGGCCTTCGCGCCGCCCGCCGTCCCTCCCCCCGTGCTCGCCCCCTCGACTCCGTCCTCTCCACCGCCCGCCGACGCGCCTGCTATCACCGCCCTCCCCGGCCACGCGCCGCGCTCGGGCAATCCCATCGTTCCCGGCTACTACGCCGACCCCTCGCTCCTGGAGGACGGCGGCAAGATCTATCTCTACGCCACGCTCGACCCCTTTGGCGACGAAACGCTGGGCTGCTGGGAATCCACCGATTTCAAAAACTGGACCTTTCGCACGCTGAACTGGCCGACGAAGTCCGCTTGCACGAGCCCGACCTCGAAGAGCGCCATGGTCTGGGCTCCGTCCGTCGTCCGCGGCCTCGACGGCAGGTTCCACATGTATGTCTCCGTCGGCAACGAGGTCTGGGCCGGCGTCGCCGAGCATCCCCTCGGGCCCTGGCGCAACGCCCTCGGCGACCGCCCGCTCATCCCCGCCGATTTTCGCCCCGGCTTCCACATGATCGACGCCGAGGTCTTCCTCGACGACGACGGTCGCGCCTACCTCTACTGGGGCTCCGGCTGGAACTGGGTCAACGGCCGCTGCTGGGCCGTCAGGCTCCACCCCGACATGGTTACCTTCGACGGCGAGGTCCGCGACGTCACCCCGGCCCGATACTTCGAAGGTCCGTTCATGGTGAAGCGCCACGGCCGCTACTTCCTCATGAATTCGTCCGGCATAACCGTCGAGACGTCCTACGCCGTCGAATACGCCGTCGGCGACACCCCCTTCGGCCCCTTCGTCGATGGCGCCAACTCCCCCGTCCTCGCCACCGATTTCGCCAACAACGTCCTCAGCCCCGGCCACCACGCCGTGTTCACGCGCGAGGGCCGCGATTACATCCTCTACCACCGTCACAGCATCCCATTCGACCCTGCATTCATCGGCCGCCAGCTCTGCGTCGACGAGATCCATTTCACCGCGGACGGCCGCGTAGAGAACGTCGTCGCCACCCATTCCGGCCCCGACTGGATGCAAAACCGCGACGCCGGCCGCGTAAACCTCGCCGCCGAGGCCGTCGCCACCGCATCGAGCCAGAAAGACGCCCTCACCGGCCCCGCCCGCGTCCTCGACGGCAACTACGCCACCCGCTGGGCCGCCTCCCCCGACGACCGCTCCCCGTGGCTCCGGCTTGACCTCGGCCGCGAGCACGCCGTCGGCGCGCAAGAACTCCGCTTCGAATACGCCTGGAAGCCCTACGCCTTCGTCCTCGAAGCCTCGGTCGACGGCATCCGCTGGGTCGCGCTCGCCGACCACTCCGCCACGCCCGTTTCCGGCTCCCCCGTCGTTGTCGCCCGCCCCGCCCGCGCCCGCCACCTGCGGCTTTCGTTCCGCGCCGCCCCCGGCGCCGCAGCCCCGTCGCTGTTCGAGTGGATCGTGCGCCCCTGATCGCGGCCGCATCTCCCCGAGCCAACCGCCGCCGCGCCCGCCGCGCTCGAAACCTCTCGCTCGCCACACCTGAATCGCCGATATGGCGGATCGGATGTCCCGAAGCGCCCTGCACGCCGCCCCCCGCCCCGCCTCCTCCGGCAGCCCGGACGGATTCAGCGGGCAGCGCATCGTCGTTCTGCCGGCCTCCGTCGTGAACGACGCCCGGGAGCGCCCCTTGTTCTCCGGCTTGCTGCCGACCGACGTCGGCTGGTTCCCCTCCGCCGCCGGCCACCTGCGAAACCGACCGGCCGGCGCGGCGGAGTCCGTCTTCATCCACTGCGTCGGCGGCTCGGGCTGGTGTGAACACGGAGGACGCCGCCATCCGGTGCGAGAGGGCGACTTCGTGGCCCTGCCGCCCCGCGCTCCCCACGCCTACGGAGCCGACGAGCGCCGACCATGGACCATCCGCTGGTTCCACCTCGTCGGGGGCGATCTTCCCGGGCTTCGCGACGCCCTCGGCGTCGACGCCACCAACCCCGTCCGCCCGCTCTCCGACGACGCGACGCTCGCCCTCCTTTTCGAGGACGCCCTCTCCGTGCTCGAAGCCGGTTACACCGCGACGCACCTCCTGCGCGCCAGCCGCGCCCTCGCCCACTACCTCGCCCACGCCGCCTGGCTGATCCGCCATTCCCCGACCTCGGTGCCCGACGCCCGCATCCGCGTCGCGCGCTGCATCGACTACATGCGCCTGCATCTGGACCGCCCCCTTCGCGTGGCGGAACTCGCCGCGCTCGCCCATTGGTCCCCGTCGCACTTCAAGGCGCGTTTTCGCGAACACACCGGCTACGGCTGCATCGACTACTTCATCCGGCTGCGCATCCACGCCGCCTGCCAGCTGCTCGACACCACCGCGCACGACATCAAAACCGTCGCCGCCCGCGTGGGCTACGCCGACCCGCTCTGGTTCTCCAAGGCGTTCAAGGCCATCACCGGCCTCGCCCCGAGCGAATACCGCAAGAGGGCCAAAGGCTGACCCCGTGATCAGCCCCTCTTTTTTCCCCTCAGCTTCTCCACGATTCTAAAAATAAAGCTGAATTCGACGGCGGCCAAGACCATGCCGCCCGCCAACGACGCAATGAGCACAATCCAATCCGGAAGTCCGACCCGGGAAGTCGCAACCGCCGCAATCACGCCTCCCTGCACGGCTCCGAAAAAAACCAAGGCAAGATTCTCGGCGTGCGTGAACATCTACTCATTGTTGATGGGGCGGTGAAACCCGCAACCGCGAACCAACCAGGAAACGCGGCTCGCCCTACATCGTGCAGGCCGCTGCCCATCGTCCGATCCGCCATGTAGTCCGGCCGTCCCGCCATTCCCTGCGCCGCCCCGTCGCGGTAGATTTCCCGCATGGCCTCGTCCCAGTCCTTCCCCGCCGTCCTGGTTTCCCGCGACGACGTCGTCCTGCCCACCTACGCGCCCGCCGCCCCCGACCGGAACCCGATGTTCCTGGAGAAACGCGTCTACCAAGGCAGCTCCGGCAAGGTCTATCCCCTGCCCTTCACCGACCGCGTCGCGGAGAAACCCGCGCCCCGCGCCTGGAAGGCCGTCCACATCGAGAACGCCTTCATCCGCGTGACGATCCTGCCCGAGCTCGGCGGACGCATCCACGTCGGGCAGGACAAGACCAACGGCTACGACTTCTTCTACCGCCAGGAGGTCATCAAGCCCGCCCTCGTCGGCCTCGCCGGCCCCTGGATCAGCGGCGGCGTCGAGTTCAACTGGCCGCAGCACCACCGCCCGTCGACCTTCATGCCGGCCGACGTCCACATCGATCGCCACCCCGACGGCGCCGTCACGGCCTGGCTCTCCGAGCACGATCCCATGGCGCGCATGAAGGGCATGCACGGGGTGACCCTGTATCCGGATCGTGCCTACATCGAGCTGCGCGCCCGGGTCTACAACCGCACGCCCCACATCCAGACCTTCCTCTGGTGGGCCAACGTCGCCACCCGCGTCCACGAGCGCTACCAGTCGTTTTTCCCGCGCGACGTCTCCCATGTCGCCGACCACGCCAAGCGCGCCATGAGCCGTTTCCCCTTCGCCGACGGCTCCTACTATGGCGTCGACTACGCCGCCCGCCATCGCGAGCAACCCGCCAAAAAAGCGTCGACGTCCGACTCATTGGACATTGGTCATTCGTCATTCGTCCTTTCCGCGCCCCGCGCGGACGATCTTTCGTGGTATGCCAACATCCCCGTGCCCACCTCCTACATGGCGATGGGCTCGTCCGAGGACTTCTTCGGCGGCTACGACCACGCCGCCGAGGCCGGCCTCGTTCACGTCGCCAACCACCACATCTCGCCGGGCAAGAAGCAGTGGACCTGGGGCAACCACCCCTTCGGCTATGCCTGGGACCGCAACCTCACCGACCCCGACGCGAAGGGCGAACACGCCCCCTACATCGAGCTCATGGCGGGCGTCTACACCGACAACCAGCCCGACTTCTCCTTTCTCCAGCCCGGCGAGACCAAGACCTGGTCCCAATACTGGTATCCCATCCAGAAGATCGGCCCCGCCCATCAGGCCAACCTCCACGCCGCCGTCAGCTTGATCGTTCGCGACGGCAAAGCCCGCGTCGGCGTCTCCCCGGCGCGCCCCCTTCCGGGCGCGCTCGTCACGCTCGCCTACAAGGGCAAGATCATCGCCCGCCTCCCCCGCGACCTCGCGCCCGGCGCGGCTCTTCTCGAAGTGGTTTCGCTCCCGCGCGGCGCCACCGAGACCGATCTCGTCCTCGAGGTCCTCGACGCCGACGGCGCCGCGCTGCTGTCCTACCAACCCGTCGCGCAGAAAACCGGAGACGTCCCGCCCGCCGCGACCGAGCCGCCCTTGCCCGCCGATGTCGCGTCGAACGACGAGCTCTACGTCACCGGCCTCCACCTCGATCAATACCGCCACGCAACCCGCCACCCCGAGCACTACTGGCGCGAAGCCCTGCGTCGCGATCCGGGCGACGCCCGTTGTCACGCCGCGCTCGGCAAATGGCACCTCCGCCGCGGCGAGTTCGCCGACGCCGAGCGCCATCTCCGCGCCTCCATCGCACGCCTCACGCTGCGCAATCCCAATCCCTACGACGGCGAGCCGCACTACCAGCTCGGCCTGACCCTCCGCTATCGGGGCAAGACCGCCGAAGCCTACGCCGCCTTCTACAAGGCCACCTGGAACCAGGCCTGGGCCGGCGCCGGCTACCACGCCATCGCCGAGCTCGATTGCACGCGCGGCGACTGGGCGCTCGCGCTCGCCCACCTCGACCACGCCTTGCGCCACGCGGCCGACAACCTCCGCGCCCACGCCCTCCGCGTGCTCGTGCTCCGCCGCCTCGGTCGCGCCGGCGAGGCCGACGCCGCGCTCGCCTCCGCCCGCGCCCTCGATCCGCTCGACGCCTGGCTCCACCACCTCGCCGAGCCTGCGGACAACGCGTTCCCCTTCGACGCCCAGATCCGTCTCGACGTCGCGCACGACTACACGCGCGCCGGTTTTCACGCCGAGGCCCTGGCCCTGCTCGCCGCCGCTCCCGCCGCGTCCGACAATCCCGCCGACCTCGGCTCGGCCCCGCTCCTCGCCTACACCGCCGCCTGGATCGCCGGACTGGCGGGCGACACCGCCGCGCGCCGCCGCCACCTCGCCGCCGCACGCAAGGCCTCGCCCGACCACTGCTTCCCCGCGCGTCTCGAGGAAATCCTCGTCCTCGAAGCCGCGCTCGCCGCCAACGCCGCGGACGGCCGCGCCGCGCTCTACCTCGGCCACCTGCTCTATGACCGCCGCCGCCACGCCGAGGCGATCGCGCACTGGCGCTCCGCCACCCGCCACGATCCGAAAAACGCCGTCGCCTGGCGCTGCCTCGGCCTCGGCGCCTTCAACATCCTCGGCAAACCCGCCCTCGCCCGTGCCGCCTACGAAAAAGCCTTCGCCGCCGCCCCCCGCGACGCGCGTCTCCTCTACGAGCGCGACCAGCTCTGGAAACGCCTCGGCGTCGCGCCCGCCAAGCGTCTGCGAGAGCTGGAGAAACACGCCGCCCTCGTCGCCGCCCGCGACGACCTCAGCGTCGAATTCTGCGCCCTCCAGAACCAGGTCGGCCGCCCCGAAAAAGCCCTGCCCGTCGTCTCCGCCCGCCGCTTCCAGCCCTGGGAAGGCGGCGAAGGCCAGGCCCTCGGCCAGCACGTCCGCACCCACCAGCTCCTCGCCCGCCGCGCGCTCGCCGCCGGGAACGCGACTGAGGCCGTTCGCCTGCTCGAGCTCGCGCTCTCCGCGCCCGACAACCTCGGCGAGGCCAACCACCTGCTCGCCAACCAAAGCGACCTGCGCCTCGCCCTCGGAGAAGCGCTCGCCGCCGCCGGCCGCCGCGCCGACGCCGCCGCGCAATGGCGCGCCGCCGCCGATTTCAAGGGCGACTTCCAGGGGATGAGCGTGCGCGCGTATTCGGAGAAAACCTACTACTCCGCGCTCGCCCTCGAACGTCTCGGCAAGAAGGCCGCCGCCCAAAAACTCCTGCGCGCCCTCCTCGCCCACGCGCAAGGCCTCGCCGGAACCGAGGCGAAGATCGACTACTTCGCCACCTCGTTGCCGACGATGCTGCTCTTCAACGACGACTTGCAGGCCCGCCAATCGACCACGGCGCTCTTCCTCGAAGCCCAGGCGCGCCTCGGCCTCGGCCAAAAGACCCGCGCCGCCGCGCTCCTCCGCGCCGTCCTCAAAC
>CBINJQ010000189.1:0-8364 GCA_966251015.1 uncultured Akkermansia sp.
CAGCGTTGCGTCAGTGAACGAGAGCCCGAGCTCGGGCTGGGAATCGTCGCGGAAATCGACCGCGCGCGGGTGACGATCGAGTTTCCCGCCACACGGGAGCGACGCATCTATGCGCGGGGCACTCCGGTGCTGAAGCGCGTGCGCTTCGGGGCGGGGGAAACCGTCGCGTCGCGCGATGGCTCGGCGTTTGCCATCGAGGAGGTCGTCGAGGAGGGGAAACTGCTCGTCTATGTGGGCGGCGGGAAACGGGTGCGCGAGGATGTCATTTCCGACGTGACCAGCGTGGGCTCGCCGGCGGAGCGGCTGATGTCGGGCCAGGCCGATCCGTCGGAGGTGTTCGATCTGCGGCTGCGCACGCTGCGCGCGCAGGCGCGCCTGCGTCAGTCGGACGTGCGCGGTTTCCTGGGCGGGCGCATCGACCTGATCCCGCATCAGTTCTATATCTTGAACGAGGTATCCAATCGGCAGATACCACGCGTGTTGCTCGCGGACGAGGTAGGCCTGGGCAAGACGATCGAGGCCTGTTTGATTTTGCAGCGTCTGCTTGTGACGGGGCGCGCGAGCCGGGCGCTGGTGCTCGTGCCGGAAGCCTTGATGCACCAGTGGTTCGTGGAGCTGCTGCGGAGGTTCAACCTGTGGTTCACGCTGTTCGACGAGCAGCGCTGCATCGACTGCGAGGCGACGGAGCCGGAGAAGAATCCTTTCCTGTCGGCCCAGCTCGGGCTGGCGGCGACGACCTGGCTGGCGGGCAACGAAAAGCGTGCGGAGCAGGTCGTGGCGGCGGGCTGGGATCTGGTGATCGTGGATGAGGCACATCACCTCGGCTGGACGCCGGGGACGGGCGGGGAGCCGGCGGTGGCGAGTCCGGAATATGCGTTGGTGGAGAAGCTGGCGGCGAAGGCGCCGGGCTTGCTCTTGCTCACGGCGACTCCGACGCAGCTCGGGCAGGCGGGGCATTTCGCGCGGTTGCGGCTGCTCGATCCGAATCGCTACGACCACTACGAGAGCTTTCTCGAGGAGTCGGAGAACTACGCGAAGGTGGCGGGCGTCGCGGAGAAGTTGGTCGAGGGCAAGGCGCTGACGGCGCGCGACCAGAAGACGCTGACGGAAATTTTTGACGCCGATCCGGAGCGGCTCACCGAGCTGCTCGACGCGATGGAGGCGGGCAAGGCGGGCGCGCGCGACGCGTTGGTGCGCACGCTGCTCGACCAGCACGGCACGGGGCGGGTGGTGTTTCGCAACACGCGCGCGGCGATGAGCGGTTTCCCGAAGCGGAAGTATCTCGCGGCGCCGGTGGAGGGCGCGACGCCGACCTTGCTGGAGCGCATCGCTCGCGAGCTGGAGGCGGAGGAGGGCGGGGACATCTCGGCGATCCGCTACAATTTCAAGGACGACCCGCGCATCGACTGGCTGGTGGAGTTTTTGAAGAAGATCTCGCCCGCGAAGGTGCTGCTGATTTGTCGCTCGGAGCGGAAGCTGCTCGCGATCGAGGCGGCGGTGAAGGACCGGGTGAATTTCAAGATCGGGCTTTTCCACGAGGGGCTGCCGCTGGTGCAGCGAGACCGGCAGGCGGCGTGGTTCGCCGAGTCGGACGGCGCGCAGGTGTTGCTCTGCTCGGAGATCGGCAGCGAGGGGCGCAACTTCCAGTTCGCGCATCATCTGGTGCTGTGGGACCTGCCGCTGAATCCGGGCGTGGTGGAGCAGCGCATCGGGCGTCTCGACCGCATCGGGCAGACGGAGACGATCAAGGTCCACGTGCCCTACGTGACGGGCGGCGCGGACGAGTGCGTGGCGGAGTGGTATCATCGCGGACTCGGCGCGCTGGAGACGCCCTTGCAGGCGGGCGACGATTATCACGCGGCGTTCAAGGACCGGTTGCTGGCGCTGGCGATCAACTGCGTGGACGGGAAAAAGCGCACGACGCCGAAGCAGCTCGACGCGCTGGTGAAGGAGACGCAGGCCTTCCACGCGGCGCTGACGGAGAAGTTGAAGAAGGGGCGCGACCGGCTGCTCGAGTTGAACTCCTTTGATCGCGAGGCGGCGGAGCGGGTGCTGGAGAAAGTGCGCGCGGCGGACGAGTCGCCGTTTCTGGAACGTTTCCTGGGCGAGCTGCTCGATCATTTCGGCGTGCGGGTGAAGGAGCACGAGGAAGGCGACGTGACGCTCGACGCGAGCCACGCCTACGTGGAGGGGTTTCCCTCGATCCCGCGCGACGGCATGCTGGCGACCTACGACCGGGCTCGGGCGATCGCGCGCGAGGACATCCGCTTCCTCTCGGCGGATCATCCGCTGGTGCAGGACACGATCGATCTCTTGATCGACTCGCCTGCGGGCACGACGGCGTTTTGCACGCTGGAGGCGAAGAAGCCCAATCTGCTGCTCGAGGCGGTCTTCGTGCTCGAGGCGGTGGCGGACGCGAAGTGGCAGGTGGACCGTTTCCTCGCGCCCACGCCGGTGCGGGTGTTGCTCGACATCCATGGCAAGGACCTGACGGACGACGATGACGCGGAGGGCTGGATGGACGAGCTGGAGGACGCGCCGCTGCCGCGTTTTTTGGAGAAGCCGGGATTCAACGGGCACCTCTTGAAGAACATGGTCGACGCCGCGACGGCAAAGGCGACGGAGCGGGCGAAGGTGACGAAGCAGGCCGCGCGCGAGATGGCGGCGACGGCGCTGACGGCGGAGCTGCAACGGCTGGTGGACCTCTCGAAGGTGAACGACCACGTGAGCCAGAAGGAAATCGACCTGGCGAAGCGTCAGGTGCTGCAAACACGCACGGCGATCGAGCAGGCGCGGCTGCGGCTGGACTCGCTGCGGATGATCGTGGCGGGGACGGATCTGTGAGCGGGGGCGGGTGGGCGGCAGGACGGGGGCGGGTGGGCGGGTCCTTCCGCCCATCGTTTGTCGAGGCTGTGCGCCCGCGGCCCGGGCGAGGACGTGCGTCCACTCGCGAACCACGGGCGGAGGGACCGGCCGTCCACCGAAAATCCAAAGCGTCACGTAGCGGGTATTAGTTCCCGGACACGACCTATTGAGCCTCGCGCAACAAGCTGACGCCTTTGGGCAGGGCGGGCCCGCCGAGGCGGACGGACGGCCCGGCGGTCCGTCCCGGCCTACCTGTCAGACTATTTCGCGGTTGCAGGCGTGCTCGGCGGCGCGGAGGCCGTGCATGACGCCGCGGAGCTCGGCGAGACCGCGCATGCGGCCGATGGCGGAATAGCCGGGCGTGAGCGTGACATAGTGGTCGAGGTCCTGCATCATGACGTGGCCATGGTCGGGGCGCAGCGGAAGTCGCCAATCGGCGCGGCCGGCGTCGCGGCGTCTGTCCTGCTCGTCGAGGAGGGCGCGGAGGACGGCGGGCATGTCGACGTCGCCGTCGAGGTGGTCGGCCTCGAAGAAGACTCCCGAAGGCAGGCGTTTCGTCGCACGCAGGTGGACGGCATGGATGCGCGGGGCGAAGCGGCGGGCCATCGCGGGAAGGTCGTTGTCGGGGCGCGCGCCGAAGGAGCCGGAGCAGAAGCAGAGGCCGTTGGCCTCGTGGTCGGCGAGAGCGAAGAGCGCGGCGACATCGTCGGCGGTGGAGACGATGCGCGGGAGGCCGAGCACGGGGAAAGGCGGGTCGTCGGGATGGATGGCGAGGCGCACGCCGACCTCGGCGGCGACGGGGACGACGTGTTGCAGGAAGCGGCCGAGGTTGGCGGCGAGCTCGGCGCGGCCGATCTTGGCGTAGGCGGCGAGGCGGGCGCGGATGTCGTCGAGGGTGAGGCCCCATTTCACGCCGGGGAACACGTCGATGATGGTCTTGATGAAGGCGGCGCGGGCGGAGTCGTCGAGCGAGGCCCACCAGGCGGCGGCGGCCTCGATTTGCCCGGCGGTGAAGTCGGCCTCGGCGCCGGGGCGTTTGAGGGCGTGGAGCTCGAAGGCGCAGAATTTGACGGGGTCGAAGAGCAGGCACTCGGTGCCGTCGGGCAGGACGTGGCGCATGTCGGTGCGCACCCAGTCGAGCACGGGCATGAAGTTGTAGACGACGGTGCGGATCCCCTCGGCGGCGAGGTTGCGAAGTGTCTGGACGTAGTTGTCGAGAAGGCGGCGGAGATCGCCGGAGCCGGTCTTGATGTCCTCGTGGACCGGGACGGACTCGACGGCGGTCCAGCGGAGGCCGGCGGCGGCGAGGTGCTCCTTGCGTTCGCGGATGGCCTCGCGCGGCCAGAGCTCGCCGTAGGGAATCTGGTGAAGCGACGTGAAGACGGCGCTCGCGCCCGCGTGGCGGATGTAGTGGAGCGGCACCGGGTCGGCGGGGCCGAACCAGCGGAAGCATTCTTCGAGGAGGAAGTTTTTGTTAACCACGGAGGACTCGGAGGACACGGAGAGAGGGACCAGGAGTGGAACGAAAAGCCGGGGTAGACGCGGGGGGCGGTGGACGGGCGGGGCTCTCCGCCCGTGGATCGGTCTCCCGGGCGGCGGGCGCGGGGACGGCGTCACTCCCAAACTCGTCAGACGCCGGAGAAGGCGCCGAAACCGCCGTCGACGACGAGGGTGGTGCCGGTCACGAATTTCGACGCGTCGGCGACGAGGTAGTGAATCGCGCCGTGAAGCTCGTCGGCCTGGCCGAAGCGGCCGAAGGGCGTCTGGCGGCAGATGGTCTGGCCGCGGTCGGTGAGGGAACCGTCCTCGTTGGTGAGAAGGCGGCGGTTCTGCTCGCCGAGGAAAAAACCGGGGACGAGGGAGTTGACGCGCACGCCGCCCTTGGTGCGGCGGCCGAGGTCGACGGCGAGCCAGCGGGTGAAGTTGTCGACGGCGGCCTTGGCGGCGGAGTAGCCGACGACGCGGGTGACGGCGCGGGCGGAGGAGGCGGAGGAGTAGTTGACGACGCTGGCGCCGGCCGAGGCGAGCAGGGCCGGCGTGAATACAAGCGTGGGGAGGACGGTGCCGTGGAGGTTGAGGTTCACGACCTGCTCGAAGGCGGAGAAGTCGAGGTCGCCGAAGGTCTTGTCGGGCGTGATGGTGGCTCCGGGCTGGTTGCCGCCGGCGCCGTTGAGGAGGGCGTCGACGCGGCCCCATTTGGCGACGACGGCGTCGCGGGCGCGCTCGAGGGCGGCGCGGTCGTTGACGTCGGCGGCGAGGGCGAGGACCTCGGCGTCGGGCGAGGCGGCGCGGACCTTGGCGAGGGCGGCGTCGAGCTTGGACTGGGTGCGGCCGAGATAGACGACGCGGGCGCCCTGGGCGGCGAGATAGTCGGCGGCGGAGCCGGTGAGGGTGCCGGTGGCGCCGGTGACGACGACGACCTTGCCGGTGACGTTGAAAAGGGACGAGGTGGACATGGTGTGAGTCGGAAAGCGGAGAAGAGAGGCGGCCCGCGCGCGAGGGGCGGCGGGCTGAGAATTATTTCCGGTTGGGCGGGGAGGCGCGGCGAGGGGCGGGTTTCGTTTCCGGCGAAACCGGGGAAGCGGGGGCCTTGATCCACGCGGCGAGCGGGAGGCGGAGGCGATGGATCTCGCCGGCGGCGAGGGCGGCGACGCGGCGGGCGCCGGGCTCGGAATAATGGGTGTCGTCCTGGACGCCCTTCGGGATGGCGGGGTGTTCGCCGGGGGCGAACCAAAGGTGGAGCTTTTTCGACCCCTCGACGCCGGCCTCCTCCTCCATGCGGGTGGTGAGGCGGTTCAGTTCGAGGAGGGGCACTTTCTCCTCGGCGGCGACTTCGCGGACCACGACGGGATAGTCGCCGTGGGTGTCGACGAGCTTGGCGCCGGCCTCGTCCCATTTGCGGCGGGCGACGGAGGTGGCGAGGACGGGGTGGGCGTTCTTTTCGCGGACCTCGCGAATGAAGCGGAGGAGGTTGTCGCGGTAGGCGCCGCGGGCGGGGGCGCCGACCTTCGGCTTGTCGAGCTTCTGGTCGTTGTGGCCGAACTGGATGACGACCCAGTCGCCGGGCCGGAGGTCGGCGAGGAGGGCGGACCAGCGATTTTCGTCGATGAAGGACTTGGTGCTGCGACCGTTGAGGGCGCGGTTGTCGACCTTGGCGGGCGGGAGGACGAATTCGGGGAGGAGCTGGCCCCAGCCGCGTTCGGGGTGGGCGGGCTTGGATTTGTTGGCGGCGGTGGAGTCGCCGACGATGAAGATGGTCGGCGCGGGGTCGGCGGCGGGAGCCGGGGGAAGCGGCTGGACGGCGTGGAGCGCGACGGGGGCGAGCGCGAGCAGGCAGAGGACGAGGGGGCGGATCATGGGGCGGAAGGGGGGACGCGGTGCCTTGGGCGGTTCACTTCGAGAACCGGGCCTCAAAGCGGTTTGTTCCTGGTTGGAGGGAGATGCGGAGATGGCGTTCGTCTTCGGCGACGGGGCGCGGGGACGAATCGGAGAGAGTGAGCTTCAGCCCGGGGCGTTTCGGGATTCCCAAAACGCCTGCGCAGCCGGGCGGGCTGGTGATCTCGGCGGTGAAACGCTCGTCGGTCTGGGTGAGCGCGACCTCGATGTCGCCTCGAACGGTCGGAACGACGGCGTGGATGCGGTCGAGCGATCCCATCTGCGGCAGCACGGCGTAGGACTCGTAGCCGGGGGCGGTGGGGGCGACGCCTGCGGCGTATTGCGAGAGGAGGGTGAGCGGGCCGCCGCTCCAGGCGTGGTTGTAGGTGCCGCCGCCGAAGCCTTTTTCCCCGATGCCCCAGCCTTCCCAGAGGGTGGTGAGCGGGCTGTCGAGCTGCTCACGGTAGCGCTCCTTCATGCGGGCCATCGCCAAGTCGGGTTGATGCATCTGATACAGCGCCTCGAGCACGTATTTCTCCATGTAGGGGCTGGCGTTGCGGTGCTTGGTCAAAACCTCGATCAGCGCGGGGTGTTGCGCGGGAGCGGCGAGCCCGGCCACGACGGCGAGCGCGTTGGCGCGGTCGTCGGTGTCGCCGCGGTAGCCGGGCGAGCGGTATTCGGTGCCGGTCCACAGCACGCGGTTGAAATTCTCGGCGATGCGGGAGCGGCGTGTCCGCCATTCGCCGATGTCTTCCGTGTCGCCCGTGAGCTTGGCCATGTCGATGGCGGCCTCCATGCAGAGGTAATACCAGCCGTTGTCGATCGCCCGGACGTCGATGTTGCTTCCCCAGTCGGACCAGTCCCAGTCGCCGCGGCGGTGGGCGACGAGGCCGTCCTGGTCGAAGCTCCAAAGATTCAGGTATTCCTTAACGGCGGGGTAGGCGCGGCGGATCGTTTCGGCGTCGCCGCCGTGGAAATAGTAGGTCCAGAAACCGTATTTGCCGATGCTCGCGAGCATCTGGACGGGAAGCTCGGCCGCCCAGGTCCCGTCGCGAACCTCGCCGTTGCCCTTTGCCGGGATGCCGGCGGGAACGGGCGAATAGAGCGTGCCGTCGGCGCGCCGCCATCCCACGAGCTCGTGGATGGCCTTTCGGGTGAGCAAGGAGCCGCGGGGGTCGAAGGCGTAGAAAACCTCGCCGAGTTCGTTGACCACGTCGCCCCACCACTGGGCGCGTTCCCGGTCGGGACAGTCCATATAGGTGTCCCGCATGGTGATGTAGAGGGTGCGGGCGGCCTTCCGCCATAGGAGGTCCAGATCGGGGTCGCCGGACTCGAAGGAGCCCTTGAAGTCGGCGTTGTATCCGGTCTCCCGATACTTGAGCCCGAGCACCTTCACGCCGGCGGGGACGGTGTAGAGGACCTCGTGTCCGTTCATCCAGCCGAGGGCCTCGAACTCCTGCACGCCGTCGCGGGTGATATACTTCGCGTGGATGTTGGGGGCGCCTCCGCCCATGAAGTTGTCGGTGCGGATGTCGATTTCCCGGCCGGCCGGGCCTTCCACCTTCAGCCACGGCGTTATCTGGGCGTTGTAGGGCAGTTTCACGCGGATGACGGATCCGTCGCCCTCGATGGGAAAGGCGGGCGGGGCGACGTAATCGAGCAGACCGTGGTCTTTCCACTGCGGGATCGGGCGTTCGACAAGATCTCCCCAGGGGGCGCAGGGAGGCCGGCCGAAGACGGAAGGCGTTTTCCAGTCGTCTGTCGCGCCTGCGGCTTGGGTCCAGTCGGGTTCGTCGAGGCGCGCGTCGAAACGAAGGCTGGATTCGGGGAGGCGGCCGTTGGGCGGGGTGTCCGGCGAGGTCGAGATGGCCGGGTGGGGCGCGATCTTCCAGCTGTCGTCGCTGACGATGGCGTGTCCGCCGAGATCGAGACTGAAGCAGAGGCCCGATTTGCCGCTGTTCTGGTGGGAAAAACCGTGCTTGCCGAAATGCCAGACGAGAACGGCGAGGGTGTTTTCACCCGCTTTCAAGTGAGGCGCGAGGTCGACGCGGTCGAAGTAGCCGCCTTGAGGCGACGGACCTCGTTTCAGTCCGCCCTCGCGGACCACCAGGGCGCCGATGCCCT
>CBINJQ010000190.1:0-8363 GCA_966251015.1 uncultured Akkermansia sp.
GGCGCATGCCGTCCAGCAACGCGTAGCCGGCGGCGGTCAGGGCCACGCCGCCGGGGCCGCGTTCGAACAAGGGGCCGCCGATTTCCGCCTCCAGTGCCTGCATCTGGCGGGTCAGCGTGGATTGCGCGACGTGGAGCTGCTCCGCCGCCCTGCTCATGCTGCCGAACTCGGAGATCGCGAAGAAGGAGCGCAGCAGGTCGAGATTCACGGGACTCGCTGTTACCCGTCCCGCGCCGGGTGGCAAGCGGAGGGTATGCGCCCGGCGCATGGCTGCGCGCCCGCGGTTTTTCAGTTGGGCATCAGCTCGGCCCGGCGGTCGCGGGGGCGCGGGCTTTCGGGCGCGACGCGCACCTCCTCGACCGCGGTGGCCTGATCGAGCCGATCCAGATCCGCCGGGGAAAGGGACAAGACGGTGGACTGCCTCAGCTCCGAGAGTTGCGCGACCGATTGGACTCCGATCAGCGCGGACGTGACGGCCGGGTTCTGGAGCACCCAGGCGAGCGAAACCTGGGCCGGCGAGGCCTCGTGTCGCGCCGCCACGTCGGCGATGGCGGAGCGGGCGAGTTCGCCGTGGATCTTGCCAAAACGCCGCGTCAACCGGTCACGGCGGCCGCCATGGATCGCCGTGTCGCCGTCGCACGCGCGCGTCAGAAAGCCGCCGGCCAAAGGCGAGCTCGCGAAGAAGCCGAGCCGGTGTTCCCGGCACAGTTCGCGCGCTTCCGGCTCGAAGCGGGCGCGGACCATGAGCGAATAGTCCGCCTGGAGCGCCTCCATGCGATTGTGGACGCCGCGATGGGCCCGGGCCAGCGTGTCGGCGACCCGCCAGACGGGAAAATTCGCCGCGCCGACGAAACGGGCGAAGCCCGCGCGCACGACGAGGTCGAACGCCTCCAGCATCGTATCGGCGGGGATGATACCGTCTTTCCAGTCGAACAGGACGACGTCCAGGTAATCGGTCCGGAGGCGGCGCAGCGAATCGTTCATCGCGTCTCGGACGGCCTTGGCGAAGCCGCCGGCGCGGCCGCCCGGCGGCCGCACGCGGACGCGGGTCGCCAGCCGCAGCTCCCGGCGCGGGAGATTTCGCGCCGTCCACCAGCGCCCGACGATCTCCTCGGACCGGCTGGCGGCAGCGGACGGCAGCACGAGGTCGGGGGACCGGCTGCTGGCCTGGATGAAGCTGCCGCCCGCGGCGTGATAGGCGTCGAGGATCGCGTGCGCCGCGCGCTCGTCGGTTCTCCAGCCAAAGTCGAGGGTGCCGAGGCAAAGCTCGGAGAGGTCGAGGCCCGTGCGGCCCATCATGCGTTGTTTGATCATGGTGTTTTCGGCTTCGCGCGCGGATCGCGCGCATCGGGGTTGGGGGACGATCACGCCTCGGCGGGCGCGTCGCGCCGGGGCCGCGCGAGAGAGCGCGGCGCAATCCGTGGCGTGTTGGCAGGCGCTCGTGGACCGAGGCCTGCTTCGAAGCGAAAACAGGGCCGTCGGTTCACCGCGCCGCCGTGGCAAGGCAGACGAGGGAGTTCATGAAGGGGAGGGGAGGTGGTGCGATCACGCCGACGAGGCAAGCTCCGCGTGGGCGCGGATGTCGCCGGCCGTCCGGCTCCGCAGGAGGTTGCTCGTCCGTTTGCGCAGCATCCGGTCGAGCTTGTCGATCAGGAGGCCGACGGCGGCGGGAGCGGTCTCGGCGGAGACCGAGGCCGTGAGATCCGGCCCGGCGAGCTCCACCCGGCCTTTGGCGACGAAGCCGCGATCGCGGCTTCGGATGTCGCGCTCGACGTCGATCCGGACGCGGTCGATCCGCGGTTCGTGGCGGAACAGGCGTCCGGCCTTTGTCTCGATCGTCGCCTTCGCGTCGTCGTCGAGATCCACGTGGGTCGCGCGCAGCAGGAGCTTCGCGCCATTGTTGGAATGGGGTTTTGTGGTCATCCCGGCGTGGGACACGCGCGGCGCGGTCGGGAGCCATGCGTGGAACGCATGGCCACGTTGCGGTTACCGCAGTAGGCGGGCGCGCATCGTGGTGTTATCCTTGGCGCCGTGAAAGTTTCCCGCGGGCGTCGCCGGACCGGCGAAATGCCCTGTGGAGCTTGACAGATGATTTTTCCACCTCACAGGTGGCCTTTACCGTGAACCTCGACACGCACCAGAATTCTTTTTTCTGCGTTCGCCTCCAAAAGGCGGCGGACCGTGCGTCGTATATCTGCCCGGGGCGGCCCGGAGCCGCGAGCTAAGGGTCTGCGCGCATAGCGCGATCGGCCCCGACGCGGTCCCGGGTTAAATCGGAAGGTTTCTCTTGCCGCGGCGTGCCCTCGTGGGACGCGCGCGAACTTCACCCCGGCCGCGTCTTCGCGCGGTCACGTTTCAACCCCCGCCTGCCAGGGCGCGCCCGGAAATGCGCGCGCTCGATGGGCGCTGCCTGGACCGATACCATGACCATTCTTCACGTATCCGATTTTCACTTCAACAAGCACTGGTTCGACTGGCTGCTGCACCGCGCGCCCGCCCACGACCTCGCCGTCATGTCGGGCGACATGCTCGATCTCGCGAGCGCGACACCGCATCGCCGGCAGATCGCGTGGGTGGCGGACTGGCTCCGCGAATACCCGCGGCCTCTCTGCGTCGCCAGCGGCAACCACGACCTCGAATGGAGCGACGAGCTCGAGCGCTGGACGCCGGCCTACTGGCTTCGCGACATCGAGAATCCGAACCTCTGGGTCGACGGCCGGCGCGTGGAGATGGACGGGACCTCGATTCTCAACATCGGCTGCGCGACGCGTCCGAAAGGCGGGGAGGCCGACATCTGGGCCGTTCACGCCGCGCCGACCAACACGCTTGTCACCGCTCGCGCGGCCGGCGGCGACGGCGGCGATCCGGACATGGTCGCGGCGGTCCGGCGCCACGCGCCGCGCCTGGTGCTCTCCGGGCACGTGCATGATCCGCTGCACTGGTGCCAGCGCGACCGGGGGACCCTGTTCCTCAACCCGGGCCGCGACGCGTGGGCGGATTCGCCCAACCACATCCTCGTGAACACGGACCGCATGAGCTGCCGGTTTGTCGGCGCTCTTCGCGAGGAAACGCACGACGGGCTTGCGCCCGCCGCCGCGCCCTACGAGGTCGAAACCGTCATCGCGGAGGCCGCCGCGGCCTGACGCGGGCCGTTTCCCTTCCGCCTGAGGGCAGGGCGGGATCGCTGGGCCCGCCGCGAGAACCTCCGCGTTAAACCGCCACTCCGACCCGGCGAGTCCGGCGGTCGCGCCCTGCCTTCGGTCCAGTCCGCGAGACTCGATGGGCGGGCCCGCCCCTGTGCCCGCTGTCCGAAAATCGAACCGCGGGCGGAGGGACCCGCCCGTCCACCTGGAATCAGCACCCCGAAAAAAACACGAAAAACATCATGAACCACACCCCCGTTTACATCTCCCACGAAGACTACACGAAGCTTCGCCTTTTGGTGGCCACCGCCCTTCGATCCAACGCCAGCGCCGCGCTTGTGAAATTGCGCGAGGAGCTGGACCGAGCCGCGATCTTCGATCCGGCCGCGTTCCCGGCCGACGTCGTCACGATGGATTCGACCGTCGAATACGAGGACCTCGAGACCGGCGAGATCGAGGAATACACGATCACGTTCCCGGAGCGCGCCGACGTGGAGCGCAAGCGGATCTCGATCCTCGCGCCCATCGGCACCGCGCTCATCGGCTGCCGCGTCGGAGCGGTCGTCAGCTGGTCCACGCCGGGCGGCGTTCGCGAACTCAAGGTGCGACGCGTCTCGCCCGCGGCGCCGGCTCCCGAGGCGGTCGGCGCGACCTCCTCGCTCCTCGGCGGATTCGTGACGCACGCCGCGTAGCCGGCGTCGCGTCGTAACCCGAAGCCCGCGTCCGGGCCGTTCTGAGGCGGCCCGGACGCGGGGTTTCCCTCCCTCTTTTTTCTCCCGCCCGTGACGCGCTCACGCGGCCCCAACTCCTCGCCATGACATCATTCACCGCATTCTCCCATCCCTCGGCAAACACCTACGGCCCGGCGGCGCTCGCCGTCGTCACGCTGCTCGGCACCGTGCTTCTCGCTCGTTCCGGCCGGTCGCGCGCCGTCGTGCCGGCCGTGGCGCGGCGGCGCCTGGATTTGCCCAAGGGAGTGGTGCGTTGGCTGGTCATCGCCGGGTTGGCGCTGGCGGCGATGCTCGGCTTCGGCGTGGATCTGCGGGGACTGTGGTCGACCGTCGTGGCGGCGCTGAGCCTTGTCGCCATCGGGTTCGTCGCGATGTGGAGCATCCTGAGCCACATCCTCGCGTCCGTTTTCATCGTGGTCTTCCGCCCCTTCGAGGTGGGCGACCGGGTGGAGATCGTGGGCGACGATCCGATCGTCGGCGTGGTCGCGGATCTCAATCCCGTCTACACGACGCTGCGCGCGGACGACGGCGGGACGCTCCAGATCCCGAACAACCTGTTTTTCCAGAAAGTGCTGAAGCGCGGGGGGCCGGCGCTCTCCGCCGTCGCGCGACCTCTGGCGGCGTAGCCTCGGCCCGGGCATGACATGACCTTGTCGAAAAACAGATTCGGGCTGACGGGCCTCCGGGTTTCCGAGCTCTGCCTCGGCACCTCGAACTTCGCGCGCCACGCGAGCCAGGACGAGTCGTTCGCCATCCTCGACGCGTTCCGCGACGCGGGCGGGAACTTCATCCAGACGACGGGCCTTTGCCCCGGCGCGAGCCTGGGCGACGGCTTTCTCGGCATGCCCGAGGAAATCCTCGGACGCTGGCTGAAGCGCCGGCTCGTCGCGCGCGCGAGCGTGGTCCTCGCGACCCGCGTCGCGCTGACGCGACCGGTGATCGGCGGGCAGGCGGCCTATGTGGATTCCATCCGCCGGTGCGTGCGCGATTCTATCCGGCGCATCGGCTGCGGCATTCTCGATCTGCTGGTCGTGGAGTGGACGGACGGCCTCGTGCCCGTCGCGGAAAGCGTCGCCGCGCTGGAGGCCGTCGTCGCCACGGGCGAGGCGCGTCATCTCGTGCTGGCGAATTTCCCCGCGGCGCCGGCGCGCGAAAGCATCGCGGCGACGCGACGCGAACGCCCGTCCATCGTCGGCCTGCAGGTCGACTGCGGCCCGACGTCTCGGCCGGCGCGCGACGTCGGGCTGGCGAAGCTCTGCGCGGACCACGACCTCGCGGTGATCGCTCGGCCGTCCTTCGCGGGCGCCTGGCGCCACCGCGGGATGTCGCCTTCGCCGGTCGCCTCCGTTCTCGCGACCGTCCGCTCGGTTGGTCAGCTCCGTGAGAGTGCTGAGGCCGCGAGATATTGGCTCGCCGACGCCGGTTTACTTCCCCGGCGAGAGGTTGCCGGCATGGAACTTCCCCTCCTCTGAGCCCCGGAAAAAATCGAAAGCCCCCGGCCGGTTGTCCCGCGCCAAAGAAAGCCTGAATCATGCATCACTACACTCTGGTCCAAGACTTCGTCGTTCTCCTTCTCGCCGCCGGGCTGGCGGGGCTGCTGTGCAGGCGCGTCGGGCTGTCGGCGATCGTGGGCTATCTGCTCGCGGGCGTCGTCATCGGCCCGTATTCGCCGCCGTTCTCCCTCGTCGCCGACACGGCGCACATCGAGCAGCTCTCGCACGTCGGGCTCGTGTTCCTGATGTTCGCGATCGGGCTCGAGCTCAGTCTGTCGAAGCTTCGAAAAATGGGGCCGCCCATCGTCATGGCGACGGTGATCGGCGCCTTGTTCATGTTCGCCTTCACGTTGCTGCTCGGGCGGGCGCTGGGCTGGACGCCGCTCCAGAGTTTGTTCGTCGCGGCGATGCTCATGGTCTCGAGCTCGGCGGTGATCGCCAAGATCATGGGCGAGCTGAAGCTCAACCACGACCGCGCGGCGCAGATGGCGCTCGCGATCACGATCGTCGAGGACGTCGTCGCCGTGATCATGCTCACCGTGCTCGCCACGCGAGGCGCGCAGAACTCGGCCGGCATCGGGCAGGTGCTGACGGGCCTGACCGCCTTCGTCGTGCTCTTCGTGGGACTTGGCCTGCTGTTGTTGCCTCGCTTGCTGCGCTGGCTCGACAAGCGCGCGGACACGGAACTGCAGACCCTCGTCGTGGCGGGCGTGTTGTTCCTCCTCGCGCTGACGGCGATCAAGGCCGGCTACTCCATCGCGCTCGGCGCGTTCCTTTTCGGCGCGCTTATCGCGGAGATGCCGCAGAAGCACGCCATCGAGGAATCGTTCGGCAGCCTGCGGAATCTCTTCGGCAGCATTTTCTTCGTCTCGATCGGCATGATGATCGACCTGCGCCTGCTCCCGGACATCTGGCTGCCGGTGCTCGCGCTCAGCGTCTTTGCGCTCGTGGTGCGCCCTATCGCCTGCGGCTTCGCGCTCATGCTCGTCGGCATCCCGCCGCGGCAGGCGCGACGGGGCGGGCTCCTGCTCACGCCGCTCGGCGAGTTCACCTTCATCATCGCGCAGGCCGGCATCACGGCCGCGATCCTTCCCGCCTCGTTCTACCCGATGGCGGTGGGACTCTCGGTGCTGACCGTGCTGGCGACCCCGATCATGAACCGCTTCGCGGAGCCGATCCTGCGCGGGCTCGACGTGATCGAGCCGGCGCCGGTGACGCGCTTCATCGCGGCCTACCAGACGTGGCTGCACCAGTTGCAGCGGCGACGGGCCACGCCGATGGCATGGAAATTCATTCGCGGCCGTCTCGTGCAGGTCGCGGTGGAGATGCTGTTCGTGGCGGGCCTGCTCATCTTCTCGCATCAACTGCTCGTGCGCATCGAGGGCGGCGTGATCGCGACCTGGGTGAGCGCCGAGGTGCTTCGCGTCGGCTACTGGTCCGCGCTCGGAGTCGTCGTCGTCATCCCGCTGTTCGCGGTGTGGCGAAATCTCGCCGCGCTCGCGATCATCGCGGCGGACGCGTGGCGCGTGCCCTCGCTTTCCCCGCGCTTCGTGGAGGCGATTTTGAAGACCGCCGCGGCGATCGCGCTCGGGGCGTTTCTTTACGCGCTGTTTCCCGTCCGGCTCAGCCCGGTCGGGTGGGCGATGCTCGGCGTGGCGGCGGCCGCCGTCATGACGATCTTCTCGCGCAAGCTCATCTACTGGCACAGCACCTGTCAGAACTCGCTCAACGAAGTCCTGGCGGGCGACGACCAGGCCGCCGCTCCCGAAGGCGGGACGGAGCGGGGCGCCCTGGCGCAAAGCCTGGAGACGTGGGATCTGCAACTCCGCGCCTGCGCCGTGCCTCCCGGCGCCGCCTACGCGGGGAAGACGCTCGCCGAGCTGCAGATTCCGGCGCGCTTCGGCTGTTTCGTCGTGGAGGTCGAGCGGAACAAGTTTGCGATCACGCAGCCTGGGTCCGACTTCGTGTGTTGCCCGGGCGACAAGCTTTTGTTGCTCGGTCGCAAGGCGGAGATCGAAAAGACGGCGGCGTTTTTCGACGGCGAGGCGGCCGCGAACGGGCATCGGCCGGACTTCGACCGCGCCGTGCTCGAATCGTTCGTGGTGCCGGAACAAGGGCCGGCCGGCCGGCCGCTCGTGGATCTCCAGATCGCGCGCCGCACCGGCGTTCGCCTGGTCGGCATCGCGCGCGACGACGCGAAGATCCTGGTGCCGCACGCGAGCGAGGTGCTGCGGCCCGGCGACCGCGTGCTGGGTCTGGGCACGCTGGACCAGCTGCGCGCGTTCCGGTCGTGGCTCGCGTCGAACCCGTGACGACGATGGACCGCGCCTCGCCCCGTTTCGCCTATTTGGTCCGCGATGACACGCGTCGGCCCCCGCTGATCTGCCTGGACGCGGGGTCGGCGCCGGGCCGCTGACGGCCGCGCCGGCCGCATGAAGACCGACCACGCGAGAATGCCATCGCCCGAGAACGCGGGCGGCGGTCGCGATCAAAACCGAACGAAGAACCAGAAACCAAAGGGCCGAAGCGCCCGAATTTAACCCATGAATTCCGAAAGCAAACCCACGCTGAGCAACAACAACCTCCGCCGCATGCAGGGCTGGGCCAAGACCGTTTATCCCGAGGACTGGGAGGACCGCTGCGCGGTCGTCGCCGAGTATCTGGCGCAGGCGAGCGACGACCTCGTCGCGACCCTGATCAAGCAAGGCTGGCCGGACGTTTTCGCCGCCGCCGAACGCGAGTGGCCCGAGGCCTTCGCGGGCTGGAAGAAGGACGAGGAGAACGTCGAGTAGGCCGTCGTCGCCGCTTGGGAACGGCCAGGTCGGGATGGAAGCCCCGCCTCCGCAACGAGGCGGGGCTTTTTCTGGCAAGGCGGGTTCTCGCGCGGAGTGACGGCTCGCGCGGGAGATGTTTTTCAATCGTGGCCGCCGAGAAGGAATTCGCGCTTGTGGATCCACATGCCTTCGTAGAACCCGGGCATCTCGACGCGCTGGAGC
>CBINJQ010000191.1:0-8210 GCA_966251015.1 uncultured Akkermansia sp.
CAGGTAGGCGTTGGCCTCGATGGGACCGGCGGGAAGAACGTGAACTTTGAGCGACATGAAAGGCTTCGAGAACACCCCACAGTCGCGCGCCCGCAAGCCCGGGCGGAATGGTCCGTGCGATGCGTCGAACCGCCGCTTGCCGCCGCCCTCCCTTGCGGGCTCTCCTCGCGATCATGCCCGCCAAAGCCGTTTAGCTCCGGGTCGAGCCTCGCATCCGGATCAACCGCGGACGCAAGTTCGCCGTCGGTCCGGGGTTCCGGTCAGGTTCGGGATCTCTATTTTTGTTTCGCGCCCCACTTCACCAAGGCGCGGCCCGTCAGGCTCCGCCCCTCCTTCTCGATCCCCTTCCGGTCCCCGGCATACACGATCTCGCCGCCCGCCGAACCGCCGCCCGGCCCTAGGTCGATCAACCAGTCCGCCAGGTTGATCACGTCGAGATTGTGCTCGATCACGATCAGCGTGTTGCCGGCGTCGCGCAGTTTGAACAGCAGGTCCATCAAGTGCTGGATGTCCACCCAGTGCAGCCCCGTGGTCGGCTCGTCCAAGATATAGAGCGTGCCGCCCTGCTGCCGCTTGCTCAGCTCGAGCGACAACTTCAACCGCTGCGCCTCGCCGCCCGAAAGCGTCGTCGCGCTCTGCCCGAGCGTGAGGTAGCCAAGCCCCACCGCCGACAGCGTCTCCAGCCGGTCCATGATCTTCGGGATGTTCCTGAAAATCCCGATCGCCTCGCTCACCGACATGTCGAGCACGTCCGCGATCGACTTCCCGTGAAACAGGATCTCCAGCGTCTCGCGATTGAAGCGCCGCCCGCCGCAGCTCGGACACGGCGCGTAGGCGTCCGCCATGAACTGCATGTCCAGCTTGATCACCCCGTCGCCCTGGCAACGCTCGCAGCGCCCGCCGCGCACGTTGAACGAAAACCGGCTCGCCGTGTAGCCGCGCACCTTCGCCAGCGGCACCATCGCGAACAACTCGCGCAGCGGGTCCATCAAGCCGACATACGTCGCCGGATTCGACCTCGGCGACCGCCCGATCGGCGACTGGTCCACCTGCACGAGTTTCTCGAAGTTATCCAGATTCTCGATGTGCCGGTGCTTGCCCGGGATCGCCTTCGCGCCGTTCAGCTTCCGCGCGGCGGCGGCCGCCAGCACGTCGTTCACCAGCGTGCTCTTGCCCGAGCCCGACACGCCCGTCACCACCGTCAGCAGCCCGACCGGGAAACGCGCGTCCACGCCTTTCAGGTTGTGCTCCCGCGCCTCGCGCACGGTCAAAAAAAGCCCGTCCGTCGTCTTCGGTTTCGCCTCGCGCGTCACCCCGGCCTTTCGCGCCAGATACGGTCCCGTGCGCGTCTGCCTGGCCGGCGCCGCCATCAGCTCCGCCGGCGTGCCTTGAAACAAGATCCGTCCGCCCTCCGCGCCCGCCTCCGGCCCCATCTCCACGATCTCGTCCGCGAGCCGCATCGTGTCCTCGTCGTGCTCCACCACCACGACCGTGTTCCCGCGGTCGCGCAGCTCCGCCAGCGTCGCGAGCAGCTTTTCGTTGTCCGCCGGGTGCAGCCCGATGCTCGGCTCGTCGAGCACGTAGATCACGCCCATCAGCCCCATTCCGAGCTGCGTCGCCAACCGCACGCGCTGCGCCTCGCCGCCCGAGAGCGTGTCGTAGTCGCGGTCCAGCGTCAGGTAACCCAGCCCCGTCTCCAGCAGGAACCGCAACCGCTGCTCGATCCCGCTCGCGATCTCGCGCACCGCCTCGCTCGCCACCACGTCCAGCAAGCCCTTCGCCCACGCGTGCGCCGTGGCGACATCGCGTCCGAAAAACTCCGTGATCGTCAGCCCGCCCGCCTTCACCGCCGCGCTGCGCTCGTTGAGCCGTCCGCCGCGGCACATCGGGCACGGCCCGCTGACCATGAAGGTCGTCAGCCGCGCGCGAAACCCGTCGCTGTCCGTCCCGCGAAAGCTTTCCTCCAAATCCGCGATCACCCCGGGAAACGGCATCGCCCGCGCCTCGCGCATGCGTTTCAACTTGAACGCAAACTGCCGCTCGCCCGCGCCGAACAGGATCGCCTTGCGCGTCTCCTCCGGCAGCTCGCCCCAGGGCGTCTCCGGATCGTAGGGCAGCTGCTCCGCCAGCTGCTTCAACAGGGCGTTGTGTTTGATGATGAGATTTTTCCCGCCGATCCGCCACGGCTTGATCGCGCCCTCTCGCACCGACTTCGCGGGATCCGGCACGATCAACTCCGGCACGAAACGCAGCTTTCGCCCCAGCCCGTCGCAGTCCGGGCACGCTCCCTCGCGGTTGTTGAACGAAAAGTGCCGCGGCGTGAGCTTCTCGAAGACGTCGCCGCACGCTTCGCACGCCAGCGACTGCGAAAGATGCACCTCGCGCCACGCGTCCGGCGCCGCGCCCGACTTCTGCGCCAGCACGATCACGCGGTCCTTGCCCTCGCGAAACGCCAGCTCGAGCGAGTCCGCCAGCCGCGAGCGTTGCTCCGCCGCCGCGACGAGGCGATCCACCACCACGTCCACCGCGATCTCGCGGGAGCCCTGCCCGTTCGGGATCAGGTGCGGGTCGTCGAGGTTCTTCACCTCGCCGTCGAGCCGCACGCGTTGAAACCCGCGCTGACGCAGCCGAGGCAGCTCGTCGCGCAGCACGCTGGGTTTCGCCGACATCACCGGCGCCAGCAGCATGATCCGCTCGCCCGCGCAGCCCGTCAGCACGTGCTGGACGTTGTCGTCGAGCGAACGCTGCACCACGCGCCCGCCGTCCTTCGGGCAGCGTTGTTCGCCATGGATCGCCCAGAGCAGGCGCGCGTAGTCCGCGATCTCGGTCACCGTCGCGATGGTCGAGCGCGGCGAGCCGTTGCCCGTGCGCTGCTCGATGGCCAGCACCGGCGAAAGCCCGTGGATGAAATCCACGTCCGGCCGTTTCAACTGCTCCAGCACCTGCCGCGCCTGGGTGGAGAGCGACTCCATGTATTTCCGGTAGCCCTCCGCGTAGAGGGTGTCGAAGGCCAGCGACGACTTGCCCGAGCCCGACGGCCCCGTGATGACCGTCAATTTTCCGCGCGGCAACCTCACCTCGAGGTTCTTGAGGTTATGCTCTCGTGCTCCCTTGATGTGGATGTGCGTGGCGGGCGCGGACTGCATGGTGATCGACCGACAGCCTACGCATTCCCGGCCGCGCGCAACTCCCGGCTGGCTCCCCTCGCGGCAAAAACTTTCCTCGCGCCGCCCCGCCCGCACGGGTTTTGCTTCGACCAATCCCATGGCCGACGCACCCGTTCCCGAAAACGCACCGCCCGCCGAAGGCGCTGAATCGCCCCTGCTTTCCCCGACCCAGCGGCGCGTCGCCGGCTTCGCCATCGGCCTCTTCGCCTTCATCGCGGCCGGCGCGCTCATGGTCGGGCTCGCTTTTCTCGGCGTGTTCCTTATCGGCCTGTTCTCGGGCGTCCTCTGGCCGCTCATCACCGCCGGCATAATGGCCCTCGTGCTCATGCCCCTGGTCCTGATTCTCGAGCGCAGGCTCCGCTTCAGCCGGCTCGCCTCGGTCATCGCCATCTTCGGGTTGTTCCTCGTCGTGCTCACCGGGCTCGCGGTGGCCGTCGTGCCGCCCGCAATTTCCCAGCTGCTGGACTTCATCGGTTTCCTGCCCGACCTCTGGAGCCGCGCGGTGGCCTACGGCGAACAAAACTACCCGCAGTGGGTCGAGGCCGCCCAACGCTACCTCGCGAACCCCACGATCAAGAACGCGGTGCAGAAACTCATGGAGGAAGCGCAGGGCCTCGCCACGCATGCCATCCCGTCTCTCAAGGCTGCGGGCTCCGGGGTGCTCAGCCTTTTCGGCATGCTCACGAGCATGGCCGTCATCCCGATCTACCTCTTCTTTTTCCTGCTCTCCAGCGGCGATCCGACGAAAAAACTCGGCGATCATCTCAACTTTCTCAAACCGAGTCTCCGGGCCGACATCGTGTTCCTCGTGCGCGAGTTCGTGTCCATCATCGTCTCCTTCTTCCGCGGCCAGCTCATCATCGGCCTCATCATGGGCGTCATGCTCGCCGTCGGCTTCACCGCCATCGGCCTCAAATTCGGGCTCTTCATCGGCCTGATGCTCGGCATCCTGAACATCGTGCCCTACCTCGGCACGATCATCGGCCTCGGCGTCGCGCTTCCGCTCGCCCTCCTCCAACCCGAGGGAGGCGTTCAACTCGTCGGGCTCGTCCTCGGCGTTTTCATCGTCGTGCAGAACATCGAGGGCTGGTATCTCACGCCGAAGATCATGGGCGACCGCACCGGCCTTCATCCGGTCACGATCATCTTCTCGATCTTCTTTTGGGGCACCGCCCTCGGCGGCATCCTCGGCATGATCCTCGCCATTCCGCTGACCGCGTTCTTCGTCACCGCCTGGCGCCTGATCAAACGCAAGTATCTCTCCACGCTCACCAATCCCGCCGGGCTCTGAGCCCGCGCCGCGCGCCGCCGTTCACCGCAACCGTCTCGCCTGTCCGCCCATGTTTCGCTGGGGCTTCCTCGACCGCTTTCAAGATTTCGGCCTGCTTGTGCTCCGCGTCGGCGTGGGCCTTTCATTCCTGCTTCTCCACGGCTTCCACCGGCTCGCCGACCCCGACTCCTGGGCCCGCGTCGGTCGCGCGGTGGGCTACCTCGGCGTCGACTACAACTACCGCTGGTGGGGCCTCGCCGCCATCCTCTCCATGACCCTCGGCGCGATCTTCATGATCGTGGGCTTCGCGCATCGTCCCGCCGCCCTCGCGCTGACGATAACCATGGCGGTCGCCTCCATCTGGAAATATTTTCCTTTCGGCGGCTGGGACGCCGCCGACTACCCCGCGACCATGATGGTCGTCTGCCTCGGCCTCTTTTTCACCGGCCCGGGTAAGTTCGCCGTTCAAAGCAAATAGCTTCGAGATGAAACCGCTCAGTTTCGCCAAAGAACGCTAAAGCTCGGAATAGGATCGGTGTCTTGATTTAGCGAGGCTTGGCGAAATTCAGCGGTTTTCATGGCTCGCTGCGTTTCCATCGTCCGCGCCATCTGCTCCATCCGCGGTTCAAAGAATCTATTCTCGTTTCCGCGTCTTGCGCGCCTTTTGTGGCTAACCGGTTTGATTAGCCTCCGCATCCGCTAAATTGGCTCCCCGTGCCTTGGGACGTCCAATACCGCAACGGCCTCTATCTCCCCCAGCTCGGCTGGTGGCTCGACGCCCATCATCCGGTCGAGCGCTGCTTCGTCTCGCACGCCCACTTCGACCACCTCGCCCCGCACCGCGTGGTCCTGCTCTCCCCGGGCACCGCCGCGCTCATGCGCGTCCGCATGCCCGATCGCTCCGGCGACCGGATCGAGCTCGAACTCCCTTTTCATCAGCCCGCCCCGCTCTCCCCCGAACACCCCGAAGTCACGGTCACGCTCCACCCCGCCGGCCACATCCACGGCTCGGCGATGATCGCCCTCGACCACCCCGAACACGGCCGCCTCCTCTACACCGGCGATTTCAAGCTCCGTCCCGGCCGCTCCGCCGAGCCTTGCGATCCCCCGCCCGCCGATCTCGTCATCATGGAGACGACGTATGGACGCCCCCACTACGCGCTCCCGCCCACCGGGCGCGTCCTGTCCGACATCATCGCCTGGTGCCGCGCCGCCCTCGATGAAAACGAGACCCCCGTCCTCTTCGGCTACAGCCTGGGCAAAAGCCAGGAGATCCTTCGCTCCCTCGCCGGCGCCTCGCTGCCCGTGATGCTCCACCCGCAGACCCACCGGCTCACTCAAATCTACGAGACGCTCGGCATCACCTTTCCGCCCTACGTCGCCTTCGACGCCGCCGCCTGCCCCGGCCATGTCGTCATCTGCCCGCCCCAGGCGACCAACTCCGCGTTCGTCAAAAAAATCCCCCGCCGCCGCACCGCCGTCCTCACCGGCTGGGCGCTCGATCCCGGCGCGCGCTTCCGCTACCAATGCGACGCCGCCTTCCCGCTCTCCGACCACGCCGACTACCCCGACCTCCTCCGCTTCGTCGAGCTCACCAAACCGAAGCGCGTCCTCACCCTGCATGGCTTCTCCACCGAGTTCGCCCGCGACCTCCGCGAGCGCGGCATCGAGGCCTGGGCCATCAACCAGGACAACCAACTCGACCTCGCCCTCCCCTCGGCGTCCACGTCGGTCGCCCGTCCGCCCCTCTCCATTGGGCATTCGTCATTGGCCATTGGTCACTCCGCCGTCGAGGCCGGCGGCGCCACCCTCGACGCCCTCGCCGCCGTCGCCGAGCGCATCCGCGACACGCCCTCCAAGCTCGAAAAAATCACCCTCCTCCGAGACCACTTCGTCGCCCTCGCCGACACCGATCCCGCCGACGCCGCCCGCGCCGCACTCCACCTGACCGGCCGTCCATTCCCGCAATCCGACCCTCGCGCCCTCAACGCCGGCTGGTCCCTCCTCCGCCGCGCCGTCCTCGAAATCTCCGGCCACAACGAAGGCGACTTCCGCGCCGCCTACCGCCGCTACGCCGACGGCGGCGAAACCGCCGAAGCCCTCCTCGCCGCGCCCAAACTACCCCCCGCCCCCCCCGCGCCGCGCCCGCGCGCCCCCCACGAGACCCACCACGCCCGCCGCGCCACCGCCACCGGCCCCTCCGCGAAACTCGACCTCCTCGTCGCCACGCTCCGCCACCTCACGCCCCTAGCCGCCAAATACCTCGTCAAAATCATCACCGGAGACCTCCGCATCGGCCTGCGCGAAGGTCTCGTCGAGGAAGCCGTCGCCGCCGCCGCCACGCGCCCGCTCGACGCCATCCGCGAGGCCAATCTCCTCTGCGGCGACCTCCCCGCCGTCGTCCGGGCCGCCTTCGCCGACACTCTCGCGTCCATCGCGCTCCGCGTCTTCCACCCGCTGCAGTTCATGCTCGCCAGCCCCGAGCCGACGTCCGCCGCCATCCTCGCGCGCCTGCCCCCGCCCGTCTGGCTCGAGGAGAAATACGACGGCGTCCGCTGCCAGCTCCACAAGCAGGGAGACCGCGTCGAGCTCTACTCGCGCGACCTCCACCGCATCACCGACCAGTTCCCCGAACTCGTCCGCGCCGCTCGTGGCGAACTCTCCGCCGACTGCATCCTCGACGGCGAGCTCCTCGCCTGGCGCGACGGCCGCGCCCTTCCTTTCGCCGAACTCCAGAAACGCCTCAACCGCCGCCTCGACGGCGACGACCTCTTCCTCGGCCAGGAGGTCCCCCTCGCCTACTCGGCCTACGACCTCCTCTGGCTGAACAACGAGTCCCACCTCAAGTCCCCGCTCCGCGTCCGCCGCCAACACCTCGAGCAGGTGGCTTCCCTCGGGCATTGGTCATCGGGCCGTGGTCTTTTCCTCCTCGCCCCGGTGGTCTCCGCGACCACCGCCGTCGAGGTGGACGCCGCCTTCCTCGCCGCCCGCCAACGCGGCAACGAGGGCCTCATGGCCAAGGACCCCGCCTCGCCCTACACGCCCGGTCGCCGCGGCCTGGCCTGGCTGAAGCTCAAGAAAGCCTATGCCACCCTCGACGTCGTCGTGGTCGCCGTCGAGCAAGGCCACGGCAAACGCCGCGGCGTCCTCAGTGACTACACCTTCGCCGTCCGCGACGAGTCCACCGGCGCCCTCCGCACCGTCGGCAAGGCCTACTCCGGACTCACCGACGCCGAGATCGCCGCGCTCACCGAGCACTTCATCGCCAACACCCTCGAAGACCTCGGCCGCGTCCGCCGCGTCGTGCCCGACACCGTCCTCGAGATCGCCTTCGACCGCATCCAGCCCAGCGCGCGACACGACAGCGGCTTCGCCCTCCGGTTTCCCCGCATCGCCCGTATCCGCGCCGACAAGACGCCCGCCGACATCGACACCCTTGAAACCTGCCGCCGGCTCGCCGCCGCCAACACCTTCGCCCCCTCAGAGCCCGACCTCTTCACCGACGCCGCCGGCCGGACGTCTTCCGCCGAAACAGTATCTTCGGACCAGTCCGCGCAAAATAACGGGTGATTCGCGTTCTCAGTCCCGCCTGCGCGCATGAGTCGATCACAAGTATTTTTTTTGTAACCCCTTACCCAACCACCAGCCCCCTCTACTTCACCTTTCTGACAAGTGGAATCGGGCTTTTCATAAGTAATCACCATTTCCGAGTAAGATACGCTAATATAAGGGTGATCCCTCATGATCACCACTATGCACAACATGCCTTCTTC
>CBINJQ010000192.1:0-8187 GCA_966251015.1 uncultured Akkermansia sp.
CGAGCTGACCGCGCGTTTCCTCGTCGACGCCACCGGACGCGCCGCGCTCCTCGCCGAGCGCCAAGGCGCGACGCGCATCGCCGATGATCGCCTCGTCGCGATCTCCCGCGTGTTTCACGACGTCGCGGATACCTTCGCCAAGGATACCTCCCCGCTCGTCGAAGCCTGCGAGGGCGGCTGGTGGTTTTCCGCCCCGCTCCCCGCCCGGCGCGCCGTGGCGACCTTCTTCACCGACGCCGATCTCGCCCGCGAGCTCCGTGCGCGCGACGACGCCGGCTGGGAAGCCTTGCTGGAAAAAGCTCCGCTCACCCGCCGTCGCCTCCTCGGCGCGCGCTTCGAGGAAGCGCCCCGCCTGCGCCCGGCCGACTCGGTTATCCTCGACCGCCTCGCCGGCAACGACGCCGCGGGCGGCGCCTGGCTCGCCGTGGGCGACGCCGCCTCGACCTTCGATCCGCTTTCCTCGCACGGCATCGTCAAGGCCCTGCGTCAGGCGACCTTCGCCGCCTACGCCATCGTCGATCACTTGCGCGGCGACGGCGCCGCGCTCGACAAATACGCCGCCGTCCTTCGCCGCGAGTTCGCCGATTTTCTTTCCTCCAAACGCGAATTCTACCGCGAGGAGAACCGCTGGCCCGCCAGCCCCTTCTGGCGCCGTCGCCACGGCCGCGTTTGGCTTTCGCCCGACGCGGAGCTCGAGCGCGCCGCGACGCGCCCCGGCTTGCCGGCCGCGTTGCATCTTTCGCCCGCCGGGCAGGCCCGCCTCTGGCAGGCCTGCGATCGCCGCCGCCCTTCGCAGGAAGTCGTCGCGCGTTTCGCGACCGGCACCGGCCCCGCCGAAGCCCCCGGCTTGCAGGTCATTCTCGCGCTTCAGCACCTCGTCGAGGAAGGCGCCTTGATCCGTCACGCGTGAACCCACCGCCGATGACCACGCTCGCCGCCACGCCCCCATCCGCCTCCGAAGCGTCGCCGCCGATGCCGTCGCGTCGGTGGACGCGCGCGCTCGGTCTGCTCGCGATCATCCTGCTCCTCGCGACGGCGCTCTGGCTGGCCTCGCAAAACGCCGGCATCGCGCACCTCTATCAACCCGCGACGCTCGGCATGGCCTTCGTGGCCGGCCTCGTCACCGGCTCGCATTGCCTGGGCATGTGCGGCGGCTTTGTCCTCTGCTACTCGGCCGGCGCGCTGGCCCGGTCGGCCGGCGGCGCGTGGCGCGCGCACGCCATCTACGCCCTGACCAAGACCCTTTCCTACGCGGCCATCGGCGCGGCCTGCGGCGGAGTGGGCCGCGCGGTGTCGTCCCTCGGCTGGGCTCCGGGCGCGGCGGCCTTGGGCGCGGGGCTTTTCCTTCTCGTGCTCGGCGTCCATCTGCTCGGCTGGCCCGCCTGGCCCGCGCGCTTCCGCCTCGCGCGGCTCGACCGGCTCGCGCTCTGGGCTCGCACCCGCGCCCGCCAATCCGCCAGCCCCGCCGCCCTCGGCGCGGCCAACGGCCTCATGCTCGGCTGCGGTCCCTTGCTCGCCATGTATGCCGCCGCGGCCGGCACGGGCAGCGCCCGCGAAGGCGCGCTGCTTCTCGCCGCCTTCGGGCTCGGAACGCTGCCGGTCATGCTGCTCTCGGCTTGGCTCGCAGGCTCCTTCCTCGGTCGTTTCCCCCGCCTGCTCGCCCGCTCGGCCGGCCCGGTCGTGCTCGTCTGCGGACTCCTCATGCTGCAACGCGGCTGGGCGCTCGCGGAGCCGATGGCCGCACAGGCCGCGTCGCCCGCGCCTGCGGCCGCCATCGAGCCTCAGATCATCCGCATGAAGGCGGACGCCTCCGGCTGGTCGCCCGACCATTTCGAACTTCGGCGCGGCGTGCCCGTGCGCTGGATCATCGACGGCCGCCAAGCCAGCGCCTGCACCGCGCGGCTGCGCGCACCCGCGCTCGGGCTCGAGGTCACGCTCCAGCCCGGCGGCGACACCGTCGTCGAGTTCACCCCCACCACGGCCGGTGACGTGCCGTGGAGTTGCTGGATGGGCATGGCCGACGGCCGTTTCACCGTCGTCGACCCCTCGCTTTCACCGGTTCCTAACCACGCTTCAGCCCCCAAAAAATCCCATGAATAACCCATCGCACCCCGCAACCTCGTTTCGCGCCCGCTCCTTCGCCATCGCGGCCGGCTTGTTGTTCTCCGCGCTCTGCGCCCAGGCCCAAAACTGCCCCGCCCCGGCGAGCTGGTTCCCCCACAGCCAGACGCCCGCGCCCAATCCCAACATCTTCCCCGGCAACACCACCGCCACCGACTGCGATTTCCATCAATGGGCGTGGCAGGAGTTCCTCTACGTCACCCAGATCGTGGATGGCGGGCCGCGCTTCATGAGCTACCCGACCGGCGAGGATCTTTTCCCGACCGATCCCACCCAAAAGCCGCTCAAGGCCGCCGCGCTGAAAACCCGTAACTTCCGTCCGCCGCTCAAGCTCAAGGTCCGCGCGCTCAAGCCCAAGTCCGGCGGCACCCTCGATGTCACCTCCGACGAAACCGCCGGCAGCATCACCCAGGCGGGCAGCGGCGGCATCCTCGTCGATCAAAACGGCAACCCGCTCTACTACTCCGTCCACTTCGATTGGACCTTCTACACCTTCATCGAGACCAACAGCTACTACGACTACAGCACCTACGTCGGCACCAACCCCAACGTCAGCTTCCCCGCCGGCGCCACCGAGTTCAAAGCCTCGTGGAAAATCATCCCGTCCGGCGGCTCCTTCTCCGGCTACACCACGGCCGCCCAGGTCCCGACGCTCTCCACCGGTAGCGATGGCTCCATCCTCGCCGGTCCGCCGATGCGCAACGTCACCGTCGGCCTCGTCGGCCTCCACGTCGTCGGCTCCGTCGCCAACCACCCGGAGATGATCTGGGCGACCTTTGAGCAGGTGAACAACGCCCCCGATCTCCCCGCCAACCTCACCCCGTCCAGCACCCAGCCCGTATCCACGTCCAACTACACGTTCTACACGGCCGGCACGCCCGCGAACCAGTGCAACGTCCAGCCGACCACCTACACGCTGGACGCCGCCGCGCAGACGCTCAGCCCCGTCACCCAGGTCTTCCGCCAGTTCGCGGACGGCGGCGGCGTGCCGGATAACATCACCGCGATCGACACCCTCAATGCCAGCGTGCTCTCCCAGCTCACCGCGAGCGACGCGAGCGATCCCGCCATCAACTACAAGCTTATCGGCGGCGTCTGGCTCCTCCCCGGAGCCCTCAACCCCAACATGAGCCCCGGCGACGGCCAGCTCCACGGCTCCCCCGACCTCGCCAACTCCACCATGGAGACCTTCGTTCAGGCGCCGTTCCCCAACCCGTCTTCTCCTCCGACCTTCTTCACGAGCTGCTTTGGCTGCCACACCACCACGTCCAGCCAGACCAGCGGCGGCCTCTTCATCCCGCCGATGAACATGAACCTGAGCCACATCCTCACCGACGGACTGGTCACGCGCGAAACCGCCCGCCGCCAGCTCCTTCAAAAGAAGGCCAAGTAATCCGCCGACAACTTATCCGATGACCCACCCGCATCCCGCCCCCGCGCCCGGCAAAATCGTCCGCGCCGCCATCCACCCCGCCATCGGCATCGCCCGCGTCGGCAACAGCCCCGAAGAGTTCTACATCGGGCCCGAGGTCGCCGAGCCCGCGCCCAAGCCGCCCGGCTTCTACAAGGACGGCACCGGCGCGCTCAAACGCGAGGCCGCGCTCTTCCGCGTCTACGGTTACGACTCCGCCGGCAAGGTCGTCGCCGAGCTCGACGCCTCCAACGCCGAGATCGTCTGGACCGCCCACCTCGCCAACGAGAAGTCCGCCTGGTATCAGTTCCAGATCGCCCTCGATATTCCCGAGGCGAACCTGCCGCCGCCCGCCGTCGATCCGTCCTTGCGGCGCAACTCGAGCTTCTACGGCCCCGCTCGCCGCGAGCTCGTCATCGACCCCGGCGCGATTTCCATCCACGGAGCGGACCAATCCGGCGAGGGCTACCGCTTTGATCGCGGCCGCTTCTGCGGAAAACCCGTTTATCTCGGCGAACTCCGCACCGACTCCGCCGGCCGCCTCCTCGTGCTTGGCGGCCACGGCCGCTCCGCCTCCTACGACGGCAAACCCGCCGTCACCTTCGCCAACAACGACGGCTGGCACGACGACGTCTCGGACGGCCCCGTCACCGCCACCGTCAGGTTCGGCGGCCAGACCATCCCCTGCGAAGGCGCCTGGGTCGTGGTCGCCCCGCCCAACTACGCCCCCGACGTCGTGACCGTGCGCACGATGTATGACCTCCTGCTCGCGCTCTTCGTGGATGCCGGCTGGTTGCCCGCGCCGGACACCGTCTCGTTCACCAACGACGTCCTCCCCGTCCTGCAACGCCTCTCCGGCCTCGAGTGGGTCAACTCCGGTTTCGCCACCGGCTTCGGCTGGGGCGCGCGCCAGTATTTCGGCGACCCCGCCTACCTGCGGAAACTCTCGCAAAAGCCCTCCACCGGTCCCGACGGCACCGTGCTCGACGAGTTCGGCGAGCTGCGCCGGCAGGTTTACAACTCCTTCCGCGTTTACGAACGCGACGGCATGTCGCCGCTCCCCTGGCCCTGGATCTACGGCGACGCCATGAGCATCCCCGCCACCTCCCCGCGCCAATACAACGTGCTCTCCACGCTCCAGATGAGCCAGCTCGCGCGTTGGGCCAAGGGCGATTTCATCGACGACTACCTCACCGCGCCTCCGCCCCCGCGCACCCTCGACGAGGTGCCGCTCTCCGAGCAGCCCGCCATGCTCGACCGCGCCGCGCTCACCTTCTGCCTGGCCGACGCCTTTCACCCCGGCTGCGAGATCACCTGGCCCATCCGCCAGCTCTCCATGTTCACCGCACCTTTCCGCATCCGCCACCGCCCGCCCGGCGAACCCGAGCCCGACTACGGCCCTCAACTCACCCCGGCCATCGCGCTCAGCCCCTCCGGCCCCCTCTACGCCCAGGGCCCCGGCGCGCTCTCCCGCTGGATGGCCGTGCCCTGGCAAACCGACACCGCCAGCTGCCAAAGCGGCTACGACACCGCCTACGACCCGCTCATCCCGACCTTCTGGGCCGCGCGCGTGCCCAATCAGGTGCTCACCCTCGAGGACTACCAGGTCGCCACCGACCCGGCCCGCTCGCCCGAGGAGCGGCTCCGCGCCTTCAACAACCGCCCGAAGTGGATGCGCGTATTGGCGAAAAACTACAAGGTTTACATCAACCAGATGATTTCCGACTTCGGCAAGATGGGCGTCGTGGAAACGCGCGCCAATCCCGGCGACCCGCTCCTGCCGCCCTACCTGCGCGTCGAGTCGAAACCTGGCCGCATCCCGTCGCCCGCCCCGGTGCTCAAATCCGCCGCGCCGGCCCCCGCCGCGTCCGCGACCGAGCACGAGGCTCCTTCCGAGAAGATCCACCGCGTCCGCCGCTGACCGCGCCGCGCGTATCTCCTCTCGCACGTCCCCGCCCGCGTCCGATGCCACTCCCTCGCTCCAGCTACGATGCCGTCGTGCTCGGCGGCGGCCCCTCCGGGTCGGCCGCCGCGCTCACCTTCGCGCGCGCCGGCTGGAACGTGTTGCTGGCCGAGACGCTCGGGACCGCCGCCACCGCGCCGGTCTTCAAGATCGGCGAATCGCCCCCGCCCGCCGCCCGTCCGCTGCTTCGCGACCTCGGGCTCGAGTCCGTCATGGCGGCCGGCGGCCACCTGCCCAGCCCGGGCACGGTCTCCGTCTGGGGCGGGGACGAGCCGGTCGAGCGCGACTTCATCCGCGATCCCCACGGCCCGGGCTGGCACCTCGACCGTCGGCGTTTCGACGCCGATCTGCGGGCCTGCGCCGCCGAGGCCGGCGTCGATCTGCGCGTCGGCTGCACCTGCGTCGGGTTTCACCGCGCCGCACCCGACGCCGATTGGACCGCGCGCCTCACCCTCGGCGGCTCGGCGGGCGCGGCCGGCGCCCCGTTGTTCGTTTCCGCCCCGTGGCTGATCGACGCCACCGGCCGCCGCGCTCTCGTCGCCACCCACCAGGGCGCGCCCTCCGAGCGGGACGACGCCCAGGTCGCGTTCTGCGCCGTGTTTCCGCCCGATCCGGCGGCGACCGACGCCCGTTCCTGGGTCGAATCCGCCGAGGACGGCTGGTGGTATGCCACGCGGCTGCCCGACCACCGCCGCCTGGTCGCGTTTTTCACCGACGAGGACCTGCCCGTCGCCCGCGAGGTCTGCGCCGTATCCGGTTTCTCACGACACCTCGCCGCGTCTCGTCACCTTCGCTTCGCCCTCGGCGCGGACGTCGCCGCCGTCGCGCCCGACCGCGTGCGCCGCTTCCCCGCCGGCGGAGTCTCGCGTCGCGCCTTCGCCGGGCCCGGCTGGCTCGCCGTGGGCGACGCCTCGCTCGCCTTCGATCCGCTCTCGTCGCAGGGCATTTTCCACGCCCTCTACACCGGCCTGCGCGGAGCCCAGGCCGTGCTCGCCCACGCGGGCGGCGCCCCGGCCGCGCTCGACGCCTGGGACGAACGTCTGCGATCCATCCGCTCCGCCTACCTCCGCCACCTCGCCCAGTGCCACGCCGCCGAGACGCGTTGGCCCGCCTCGACTTTTTGGCGCCGCCGCCACTCCGGCCTCGTCGCCTCCCGCGCGCCTCGGGCGGACGCCCCCGCGCCCGCCGTGACCGCGACGTTCTGACGTCGCCCGCCACCCTTTCCCGCAACGCTTCACGCCAAAACCAACACCCACCATGAAACCACACCCTAGGCGCTCCGCCGGTCCACTCTGGGCCGCCTGTTTGTTTGCCTGTTTCGCCGGGGCGGCGACGCCGGCCCTCGTCTCCGCCGCCGAGCCCGCATCGGCCCCGGCCCCGCTCGGCGCGCCCGCCACCACCGTCTTCGCCGACGTGGTCGCGCTCGACCAGCCCTTCATGTTCAACCGCCTCGGCGCCGCGCAGCCGCAGGGCATGATCTTCGCCCTCGCCCGCGACATCGTGCCGATGGAGTCCGCCGAGGGCCTCGCCCCGGGCAACGTCATGTTGCGAAAAGACAAACGCGCCCGCCCCATCGTGCTGCGCGTCAACGCCGGCCAGTTCCTCGAGATCCGGTTCACCAACCTCCTCGCCCCGCAGCCGGTCAACCCGCCCACCGCCGGCCCGATCACCTCGCTGCAACCCGCCACCCGCTCCGTCGGCGTTCACGTCACCGGCATGGAGCTCGTCTCCGTCACCTTGCCCGACGGGACCGTCCAGCCCGGCATCGAGAGCGACGCCACCTGGGTCGGCATCAACCCGAGCAGCCTCGCCGAGCCCGGCCAGACCCGCGTCTACAAATACTACGCCAAGGCCGAGGGCACCTTCATGCTCTACAGCGCCGGCGGAGACTGGGCCGGGCAGTTGCAGGCCGGTCTCTTCGGCGCCGCGACCGTGGAGCCGGAGAACGCCCGCTGGTATCGCAGCCAGGTCACCCGCGAAGACCTCGAACTCGCCGCCTACCGCGTCGAACCCGGCCCGGGCGACAGCCTGCGTGTCTCCGGTCGCCCCGAGCTTTTCTGCCACCGCCGGAAGCACGATGACGGCAAACCCCGCACCGTCGTCACCGAGGAAGGCGAGTTCGAGCTCTGGAGTTTCCACTCCTCCGCCGACGCCGCCGGCGCGCAAAAGACCGACGTCATCGTGCGCAACGACCGTGTATTCACTCCGGACGGACGCCCGCTCGTGGACTACGACGCGGTTTACCCCGTCGGCCACCCCCGCGCCGGCCAGCCCATCCTGCTCATGACCCGCCGCCTCGCCGACGGCCGCGACGAACTCGTCTCCAGCGACCTCACCGCCATCATCGCCGGCCCCGACGGCGGCGCCTTCCCCTTCAGCGAAAACGGACCCGGCTTCGCGCAGAACCCGACCTACCCCGGTCGCCGCGAGCCCTTCCGCGAGTTCACCATCATGTATCACGAGAGCTTCGGCACCGTGCAGGCGTTCAAGGAATTCTACGCCCCGCAGCTCTCCGACGTGATGGGCGCCGGCACCGACAATTTCGCGATCAACTACGGCTCCGCCGGCATCGGCGCCGAGGTCCTCGCCAGCCGCCTCGGCGTCGGCCCCATGGGCGGCAAGGAGTCCGTCGATCTCAAGTTCGAGGAGTTCTTCCTCAGCTCCTGGGCCTGCGGCGACCCCGCCATGGTCG
>CBINJQ010000193.1:0-8163 GCA_966251015.1 uncultured Akkermansia sp.
AGCTAGGCGTCCGGCTATCGGGGAGCGCGGACGTTGCCCGTCGCTCCCGCGCGAATCAAGGGAGATTTTCCGTCGTTCGCCACCAAAGATGCCGCCGATCCTCGCCAAACCATGTCGGCCCGCCCCCCGGAAGAATATTTGCCAGCGATAGGCCTCGCCATTCCCCTCCGCGTCCATGAGCGCTCCCGCCGCCGATTCCTCCGCGCCCGCCGACCCGGCGACCGGCTTTCCTCCCGTCCGTCCTCGCGAGATCTTCGGCTGGTGCTGCTTCGACTTCGCCAACTCCGCGTTCACCACGATCATTATAACGGTCGTTTACGCGGTGTATTTCACCCAGGTAGTCGCGGCCGGCGACGAGCACGCGGAAGGCTGGTGGGGCACCGCGCTGGCCGTCTCCCAGCTATGCGCGATCATCCTGGCGCCCATCATCGGCGCAGTCGCGGACGTCACCGCGCGCAAGAAACGTTTCCTCCTCGTCACCGCGCTCGTGTGTTCGGCCGGAACCGCCGCGCTGTTCTTCGTCGGCCCGGGGGAAATCGCTCTCGCCCTCGGGCTCGTGATCGTCGCGAACCTCGCCTTTTCCCTGAGCGAGAATCTCTGCTCGGCGTTTTTGCCGGAGATCAGCACGCCCGCCACGGCCGGTCGTATTTCCGGTTACGGTTGGAGCTTCGGCTACTTCGGCGGCCTGCTCAGTCTCGTGCTCGCGCTCGGCATGCTCAAGGGGCTCGGCTGGCCCGTGCCTTGGACCTTCCTGATGACGGGGGTTTTCTTCTTTCTCGCCAGCTTGCCCACCCAGTTCCTGCTGCGTGAACGCGCCCGCCCTCGCAACCTGCCCGCGGGCGAAACCTATGCCGGCCTGGCCTTCTCCCAGCTGCGACAGATGACGCGCGAAGTGCCGCGCCACCGAACGCTCGCGGTTTTCTTCGCCGCGATGACGCTGTTCCTCTCCGGCCTTTCCGCCGTCGTGGCTTTCGCCGCCGTCTACGCCACCAAGGCCCTCGGCATGACCCAGTCGGAGATCATCGGCCTCTTCATCGTGCTCCAACTCGCAGGCGTCGCCGGCGCGCTCGGTTTCGGATTCCTGCAGGATAAAGTGGGCGCAAAAACCGCGCTCGTCCTTTCGCTCCTCCAATGGATCGTCGTCTGCGTCTGGGCCTGGCGCTGCCAGACCAAGACGGAATTCTACGCCATCGGCGTCATCGCCGGCGCCGCCATGGGCTCGCTCCAATCCGCGGGCCGCGCCGTCGTCGCGACACTCACCCCCGCCGGGCGAGCGGGGGAATTTTTCGGCTACTGGGGCTTCTTCGGAAAACTCGCGGGCATCATCGGCCCGCTCGCGTTCGGCTGGATCGCCGCGGCGACCGATGTCCGGCTCGGCATCCTTATCAACTCCGTGTTCTTCGTCGCGGGATTGGCCATCCTGATCCCCCTTTCGCTCAGGCCCTCGTCGTCGTCGCCAAACTGAACCGGATCCTCGTGGCTCAAACCCACTCCGCGCCCGGCCCCGCGGCCGCCGCGGTATCCCTGCCGCGCAGGAGACCGTTCAGCTCGGAAAGGGCCAGCGGCTTCAGGGCGATTCCATCGACCGCCAGCGCCTCGTAGGTCGCCCGCTCGGCACCCGACAAGACCCCCGAGGCCACGTAGATTCGTCCGCGAAACCCTCGCGCCCGCAGCCCTCGAACCAAGTCCAGCCCGCCAAGCACCGGCATCCGGTGGTCCGTCATCACGACGTCAAACTCGGACATCTCCGCGTTCCGCAGCGCCTGGGCTCCGTCCGTCGCCACGGCCACGTCAAAGCCCAGGAAGGCCAGGGCCTCGGCCATCAAGTCCCGCACCTGCACGTCATCCTCCGCCAAAAGCACTCGTGTTTTCATAATTTTGCATGCCTCCGGCGGATTCGGCCCGGGCGAGGCAAACGTTTCCGTCATTCGCGCCCGTCCCCAAACCCGACGAAAGCATGTTTTGCATGCATACGTGTCTTTGCCCACCAAACAGTCAATCTCGGAGCTTTCATCGCGTCGCCCACGTCGCATTTCTGCTGCGTGCCAAAGCTCAGCGACCAAGTCAGCGTGCGCATCTCCCCCGAGTGGCGGGAGACCCTCCGCTCCATCGAGGAGAAGCATCGCATTCCGCCGCCCGAGTTTATCCGCGGCCTGGTCGAGGCCGGCCTTCAGTTCTACCAGACCCACGGCTGGTTCGCCTTTCCCGTGAGCGTCCAGCCGATGCGCGACTACGTGCAGGCCGTCGCCGAGACCCAGAGCCGTTACGATGCCGCGCCCGGCGCGACGAGCGCCGCTCCGACCTCCGCCGCGGTCAAAGCGAAAAAGCCCGCGAAATAACAGCGAGCCCGGCCTGCCCGCGCCGACGCCCGCGCTCCGATCACGCGAACGGCGCGCCGCCCGCCGCCCGCGTTTGACCCGACCGCGCGCCGCCCTAGCGTGCGCGGCCCATGCGTCTCGGCGATCTCCAAGGACTGCAAACGCTCATGCTGCCGGACGCGTGGCAGCGCGATGCCGTGCACGCGCTCCAGGCCGGACGCGACGTCATCGTCGACGCGCCCACCGGCGCCGGCAAAACCCACGTTTTCGAGCGCTTCGTCGAACAGGGCAACTTCGCCCGCCGCGCCGTGTTCACCGTGCCCACGCGCGCCCTCGCCAACGACAAATACGCCGAGTGGCGCGCCCGCGGCTGGCGCGTCGGCATCACCACCGGCGATCTCTCCGTCTCGCCCCACGCCCCCGTCGTGGTCGCCACCCTCGAGGCGGCCCAGGGCGCCCTCCTCCGCGCCGGGGCCCCGCGTATCTTTGAAACGGATACACAGGCGCTCCTCCCGTTCCTCCCGGCGCCGGCCGCCGCGCGACATCCGCCGGGCGACACGGCCGAACCGCCGCCGGAACGGGCGGGCGGTCGCGGGGACACGCCCGATCTTCTCGTCATCGACGAATATCAGTGGCTCGGTGATTCCGCGCGCGGCAACCACTACGAAGGCGTCGTCGCCACCCTTCCCGCCTCGGTGCGGTTGCTCCTGCTCTCGGGCTCCGTCGCCAACCCCGAGGACGTCGCCGCCTGGCTCGTCCGTCTCGGCCGCCGCGTCGAGGTCGTGCGCACCGCCACCCGGCCGGTTCCGCTCGAGGAGGTCGAGATCGACGATCTCGTCCAGGGCCTGCCTCGCGAGATCGAGGGCTTCTGGTCGCGCCGCGTCGCGGGCGCACTCCGCGAAGGGCTCGCCCCGGTGCTCGTCTTCGCGCCCCATCGCGCCGACGCCGAGCGCCTCGCGCGCCAGTTCGCCCGCGAGCTCCCGCTCGCCGACCCGCTCCCCCTCACGCCCGAGCAGGAATCGATGGCCGGGCCGACGCTCGCCAAACTCCTCCAGCGCCGCGTCGCCTACCATCACAGCGGCCTGAGCTACGTCCAGCGCGCGGGACTCGTCGAACCGCTCGCCAAAGCCGGGCAACTCCGCGCCGTGGTCGCCACCCTCGGTCTCGCCGCGGGCGTCAATTTCTCGCTGCGTTCCGTCATGCTCACCGCCGCTAGCTACCGGGTCGGCGCCATCGAACGCGACATCGCCCCGCACGAACTTCTCCAGATGATAGGCCGCGCCGGCCGCCGCGGGCTCGACGAGACCGGCTACATGCTCGTCTCCGGCCGGACCCCGCGCCTGCGCCGCGCCTCGCCGCTTCGCCTCAAACGCGCCGCCCCGCTCCCGTGGGCCGCGCTGCTCCGACGCCTTTCGCCCGGGGAATCCGCCCTCGCTTTCGCCCGCGACGCCGCCTCGCGGTTCTTCACCGAGAGCCCGCTCCGTCTCGGCGCCGAGCTCACGTCACTGCACCCGCCCGCCGCCCTCCCCTGCGGTCTTCTCACCGACACGGGCCGGGCCCGCCTCGTCCGCCGCAAGCGCGAACCTTTTCCCGGTTGCCGCGTCTGCGTGCTTCGAGCCGAGTGTCTCGCCCTCTCCCCCGAACCCACCCCTCTTTGGGAATGGAATCGCGTGGGAGTCCTGGACAAAGCCCTGCGCCTCACCGCCCGCGGCGCCATCGTCTCCGTCTTCCTGGGCCCCGAAGGCCTGGCCCTCGCCGCCGGCCTCGAAGACCGCCGCTATCCTGTCGACCACCTGCTTTTCGACTGCGCCAATCTCTTCGCCGGCGACCGCTTCTCCGGCACCAACCCGCGCCGCCTCGGACGCCTCGCCGCCGCTTGCGAAAAAACATACCGCCGCCTCACCATTGAAGGGTATCTCGAGGAGGGTCTTCCGCCCGCCTACGGCTACGGCGCGAGCGAGATCGTCCAGGCCGTCGCCGAGGGCGCGGTTTCGCGCGGCGCGCTCGCCCACACCCTCGCCGACGAAATGGCCCAGGCCGGCCGCGGGGACATCGACCGCCTGCTCACCGAGTGGCGCAGCTTCCTCCGCAGCCTCGCCGCCGCCGAACCGTTGTCGGCGCAACTGCCCTTCGCCTCGCCTCCGTTGGTCGCGCGCTGGGACGAGGCCCGCGCGCTCGCCGCCCGCCTCCTCGGCGACGCCCGCGCCACCGAACTTCCCGACCTGCCCCCCCTCACGCCCGAGCAACGTCGCCCCGTGCAACACCGCCTCGGCCGCGCCGCGGCTTTTTCCAGAAACCGCTGACGCTTCCCGGGCGGGATCATGCTCCCGCCCCCCCCGGTTTCACTCGCCGCCCATCGCGCGCCAGGCGCGGGGAGTCATCCCCATCTCGGCCCGGAACACCCGAGAAAAATGGAACGCGTCCGCAAAACCCAGCGACGCGGCGACCTCTTTCACCCGAGCCCCCGGCTCGCGCAGCCGCTCGGCCGCCAGTCGCGCCCGCCGCCCTCGCAAATAATCTCCCGGAGTGGAGCCGAGGAAGCGTTTGAACAGCCGGCAGACCGTCTCGCTGCGCATCCCCGCGGCCGCGGCCACCTCCGCCGTGCTTTTCAGCCGCGCCGCCTCCGCGTCGATCAAGGCCCGGCAGCGCTCGAAGCTGGTCCGGGCCGAGTCGTCGCCCGCATCCCGCCCCCCCGGGCCCGCCGCCGGCGTCGCGCCGCTCGCCGCCCCGAGCTTGAGCAACAACACGCGCGTCAGGTGCCCGAGCGCCGCCTCCGCCGCCGCGCCCGGCCGCGCCCCCTCGCGCAGTATCCACTCGAACGCCTCGCGCGCCTCCCCGGGCGCCTCGATCATCCGCACGCGTCCGTCCGCCAGACCGATCTCCGCGAGCGCGGCCTCCGCCCCGTCGCCCTCCAGCCAGAGATAGTAGCGCCGCAAAGGGCGCCGGACGTCGCAGCGACGTCCCCGCCGCGTGTCCGGACCGATCGCGTAGACCGCGCCGGAGGCGAGCGCCTCGCGCCGCCCCGCCACCTCCGCCTGGCCGCGCCCGCCCACGATGTATTCTACTTCCCAATACGGAAAATCCCGTCGTTGCGAATAGCTGCCCGCGGCCAGCGACTCCCGGCCCCCGCCGACCACCCGCCAGCCTCGCCCGCCCGCCGCCCCCTTTCGCCCGGCGAGGCGGAAAAACCGGCGCGCCTCCGCCGCCGCCGGCTCGATCAGGCCGGGCGGGGTCTCGGGAACGGCGTCGGCTCGCGGATTCGGGGCCATGCCCCATGCCAGCCGCCAAAACATAAACTTCCATCCAAAATCCGCTTCTCCATAGGGGAGCCATGTCCCGCGGCGACCCGCTCGATCCTCTCCCGTCCACTCCCGCTCCCGGCGTCTACCGCCACTACAAGGGCCACCTTTACGAGGTGGTCGGCGTCGTGCGCCATTCCGAGGAACTGGCGCCCTACGTGCTCTACCGCTGCCTCGACGAGCACGGGCGCAAGATCGACGACCAGCTCTGGGTGAGGCCCCGTCGGATGTGGAGCGAGCCGGTCGAGCACCAAGGCCGCGTCTCGCCGCGCTTCGCCCCCGTCGCGGTTTCGTGATCCGTCCGCGTCTCGCGGTGGCAAATCGGAATTTCACGAGCTCGCGCTTTACCTCCGGCGGCGCTTGCCCGACGTTCGCCCTTTGTCGCGTCCGTCCCGATGACCGAGGAACACCACCATCAGCGCCTGCTCCGCTTCGCCCGCATCCGTCGCGCGAAATTTTGGCTGCGTTTCATGCCCCGGCGCGCGCGCTTCCACACGTATCCGCTCGTCGGGCGCTTCGCCGAGTTCGCCCGCAAGCGCAACTACCTCTGGTCCTTCCGTTACGCCCAGATCCGCCCATCCCTTTATCTGGGCAGCATCCTCACGCTGATCCCGATTCCAGGGCAGCTCCCCATCGCCTTCGTGCTTTGCCTGGTTTTCCGGGCGAACTTCATGCTCATGGGCGGGCTCCAGTTCGTCAGCAACCCCGCCACCTCTCTGCCGCTCGCCATCGGCACCTACAAGCTCGGCTCCCTCGTCCTTGATGTCACCGGCATCACCGCCCACGCCCCCGCGCCGGTGGCGGCGACCGATCTGGATTTTTCGGAGTCCCTCCCGCTGCCGGCCGCGGACGCGCACGCGGCCGGTTCCGGTTCCCGCCACCCCGAGCCCGGGGCGGCCGCGGAAACCGGCGGCAAAAAATCCTGGACCGACCGCATCTACGAGGTTTTCGGCGACAAACTCCCCCCGCGCGGCCAGCCGATGACCGTGGGGGACTGGGTCGGCCTGCTCGGGCACCTTTTCGGGGCCCTGCTCATCGGGGCCATCCTCGCCGGCCTCGCGCTCGGCGCGGCGATGGACCTGCTTTGGCGCTCCCTGGTGCTCCCCGCCGCCCGGCATCACGCGGCGAAGAAACATCCCGTCACCGCCGTCGTCACTCCCCACGACAACGCCCCGGCCCCGCCGCCCGGCGACGACCCCGCCTCCTGATTACCTCCCGTTCCGGCCCCTAATGTTCCGCGCCCCCCGCCCCCTTCTCCTCGTCGGCCTCGTCTTCGTCGGGCTCCTCGGTTGCAGCAGCCGCTCCGCATCCCCGGCGGCCCAGGCGCCCTCCGCCAGGCCCGCCGTCCCGGCCTCCGCCCCCGTCCCCGTCCGCCCCGTCCCGGTCTACCCGGTGATGCTCGGCATCGACGTGCTCGCCGCCGACAACTTCGCCGCCGTTCGCGGCAAACGCATCGCCCTCCTCACCCACCCCGCCGGGGTCGACCGCGCCGGCCGCGGCACCATCGACATCCTGCACAAGGCCCCCGGCGTGAAACTCGTCGCCCTCTTCGCCCCCGAGCACGCGCTCAGCGGCCAGGTCAAGGCGAGCGTCAACTTCGGCGACGAGGTCCACGCGCCCACCGGCCTGCCGGTCTACTCCCTCCACGGCGCCAACCGGAAACCCACCAAGGCGCAGCTCAAGGACATCGACGCGCTCGTCGTCGACCTCCAGGACATCGGCGTCCGCAGCTACACCTTCAACGTCGCGATGCGCTACGCGATGGACTCGTGTTTCACCCACGGGGTCGAGGTCGTGGTGCTGGACCGCCCCAACCCCCTCGGCGGCCTCAAGGTCGACGGCCCCCACCTCGACCGCGAGTGGATGAGCGGCGTAGGGGCTTTCCGGATACCCTACGTCCACGGCCTGACGATCGGCGAGCTCGCCCGCATCGCCGCCTCCGCCCCCGGCGTCCTCGACGTGCCCGACGCCGTCCGGGCCAAGGGCAGGCTCACCGTGGTCCCGATGCGCGGGTGGCGCCGCTCCATGCGCTGGCCCGAGACCGGCCTGAAGTTCGTGCCCACCTCGCCGCTCGTGCAGGATTTTCCCGCCGTCGTCGGCTACGCCATGACCGGCCTCGGCTGCGAATACAGCGGGTTCAAGCACGGCGCCGGACGCGAACACCCTTTTCGCGCCGTCAGCTTCAAGGGCAAGACGCCCGCGCAGCTCAAGGCCGACCTCGAGCGCCTCGCCATTCCCGGACTCGGCTATCGCCTGATCACCGTGAACGACGCCGCCGGCAAACCGGTCAGCTCGCTCTACGTCGACGTCGCCGACTGGAACGCCTGGCGCCCCACTCAGCTCAGCTTCGAGTTGATGCGCCTCGCCTGCGTCTACGACCCGCCAAATCCCTACGCCAGGCTCGGCCCGAAGGAAATCCGGTCCTTCAACATCCATGTCGGGAGCTCCGCCTGGTGGCAGGCGCTCCTGCGCGACGGTGCCAAGGTGAACCTCGACTCCTTCGAGGCGGACTGGGCCCGCCGCTGCGCGATCTACCAGGAGCTCAC
>CBINJQ010000194.1:0-8162 GCA_966251015.1 uncultured Akkermansia sp.
AGGACCGGCGACGTGCCCGCGGCGCCGAAGGCGAAGAGCAAATCGCCGCGCTTGAGAATCTGGTTGATGGTGTGAAGACGCGAGAGGTTAAGCTCCGCATGGCGCCAGGTCCCGTCGGCGTCCCGCCGGGAGATGGCTCCGTTGATCCCCCCCACGACGATGCAGCCGGGGAGCGTGGCGAGCGCGCGGACCGGGGAGGCGGGGCCCTGGGGGTGGACCAGTCGCCAGCGCGCCGCGCCCGGCGTGGCGGCGGGGTAGCTTACGGTGGCGGGCGTCGAGGTCGCCTCGCCCGCAGGGTTGGACACGGTCACCGTGTAGTCGCCGAGGTCCGCGTCGGAAAGCGAGGGCAGGACCAGGCGGGCGTGGGTGGCGCCGGGGACGGGGGCTTGGTCGCGCTTCCAGACGAAGCTCAGCGGGGCGGTGCCCGTCGCCGCCACCTCGAGGACCACGCGCGAGCCGCGCGCGGCGCTTTGGCCGGCGGGCGGAGAGACGATGACCGGGGCGGAGCGCACTTGCACGCGGATGCCCCGGCTGGACGCCGCGCCGTTGGAGTTGGTGGCGATCAGGGTGTAGGTGCCGGAGTCGGCCGCGGCGGCGGTGGGGATGTCGAGGGCGAGGGAGGTCTGGCCGGCGAGGGCGACGCCGTCCTTTTTCCAGACGAAGCCCATGGGTTGGGCGCCGGAGACGGCGGGCGCGAGGGCGATGGGCGCGCCGGGGTCGACGGCAAGATCGGCCGGCGTGGAGGTGACGGCGGGCCGCTGCTGGGGATTGCCTCCGGTGGTGACGGTCAGCGCCGCGCCCGAGGTCCAGGCCTCGCCGGCGGCGTTGGTGACGCGCAGCGCGTAGGAGCCGGCGTCGGCGGTGGTGAGGGAGGAGCGGGTGAGGCTGGCGGAAGTGGCTCCGGCGAGGATGGCTCCGTCGCGGAACCACTGGTAGGCGAGAGGCGCCGAGCCGGTGGCGACGGCGGTGAAGGTCGTGGAGCCGTTGGCGGAGACGGAGCGTGCGGCGGGGTCGGTGGTGATTGCGGGAGGCGTCGGCACCGTGACCGTGGCGGTGCGCGAGGAGCTTGTCCCGTAGGTGTTGGAAACCCGCGCCCGATAGGCGCCGGCGACGACCTGCGGCAGATCGAGCGCAGGGTGGATCGCGCCGGGGATCACGGCCTCGTCGCGTAACCATTCATAGGATACGGTTTCTCCGCCCGACGCCGTCACCTGCAGGCTCAGGGGGGAGCCGGGAGGGAGCGTCTGGTCGGCGGGTTCGGAAAGGATCGCGGGCGGAAGGCCGACCCGCAGCCGGGCCTCGGTGCTCGAGGTGGACGCGGTGGAGTTGGCGACGGAGACGGCGTAGCGGCCCTCGTCGGCGGAGGCCGCGGACGGGATCGTAAGGCTGGCGGAGGTGGCGTCGGCGACGGGGAACCCGTTTCTCCGCCATTGGTAGGTGAAGGGGCCCGCGCCTTCGGCGACGACGGAAAAAGTCGCCGGCGAGCCCGGCGCCACGGTCTGGTCGAGGGGCTGCGTGGAGAGGGTGGGAGAGGGGATCACCACCGGCAGGGCGAGCGCGGCGGCGAGGTTGAGGCGGCCTTGGCTGCGGAGACGACCGGCAAGGCCGGCGGGGCGATCGGCCGACGCGAGGAGCCGGTCGATGAGAACACGCGGGGTTTCGGCGGGGAACCGGGCTCTTAGCAAGGCGAGGGCTCCCGCGACATGGGGCGCGGCCCTCGAGGTTCCGCTCAGGGTCGCGTAGGCGCTGTCGGAGGCCTGGCCGCAGGAGACGATGGACGCCCCCGGGGCCGCGAGGCCGACGGTCGCTCCGCCGAAGTTGGAGAACGACGCCAGCGCGTCGGTGCGCGTCGTGGCCGCGACGGAGACCACGTTGGGGCGGGAGTAGTTGGCGGGGTAAAAGGAGATGATGTCGTTGGACGAGGCGTTGTTGCCCGCCGCCGCGACAAAGACGATCCCGGCCGAGTTCGTCCGTTCGATGGCGTCCGCGAGCGATTGATAATATCCGCCGCCGCCCCAGCTGTTGTTCATGACCCGGGCGCCGTTGACGCGCGCGTAGTCGATCGCGCGCACAGCGTCGGACAGGTAGCCGGAGCCGTTGGCGCCGAGGAATTTCACGGCCATGAGGCGCGCCTGCCAGGCCACGCCGACCACGCCGAGATTGTTGTCGCCGACGCCGGCGATGGTGCCCGCGCAGTGCGAACCGTGGCCGTGGTCGTCGGCCGGAGAACCGGTGCCGGTGATGGCGTTGTAACCGTGCACGTCGTCGATCACCCCGTTGCCGTCGTCGTCGAGACCGTTGGCCGGAGTCTCGCCGGTGTTGACCCAGAGATTGGCGGCGAGGTCCTCGTGGGTGAGACGGAGGCCGGTGTCGATGACCGCGACGACGACCGAACCGGCGGAGGAGGCCGTGTCCCAGGCGATGTCGGCGTCGATGTCGGCGTCGGCGAGGCCGCCGCCCTGGCCGGTGTTGCGCAGGCCCCAGAGTTCGCCCGAGGCGTAGCGCGGGTCGTTGGGCGAGGCGCACACGGCGACCACCGGGTCGGGCTCGACGTAGTCGAAAAGGGCGGCGGCGCCGGCCGCGGCCAAGGCGTCGGGCAGCGAGCGCGGCCCGGCGGCGGCGAGGCGCACGAGCACCGTCCCGCCGGGGGCGAGTGTATCGATTCCGCTGATACCGGAGCCCGCCGGCAGGGCGGCCAGAACCTGCTCGCGGGCGCGGCCGGCGGGTAGCCGGGCGATGAAATGTCCGGCGGCGGTGTCGAGGCGTGAAACGGGCTCCGAGGCGGAGGCGGTGTCGGCGCCGGTTTCCAAAACTTCCTCGCGGCGCACGAGATGGCGCATGCCCGGGACCTCGAGGATTCTCACTCGCAAGGTCCGCCCTGCGACCAACGGCGACGTCTCCTCGGCGAGCACGCGTCCGTCGAGCGCGGCGGGCGCGGAAAGGGGCGACGCCTCTTGATCGGCTTCGGCCGGGGCCGCCGTGCCTTTCGGGTCTTCCGCCAGTCGAGTCTGGGGCCAGCCGAGCGCCAAGGAGCCGAACGCCGGCGGTTTGGGCACCAAGGGCGATGGCGCGTTTTGGGCACCGCCGCCGACATGGGAGCCGTCCTGCGCACGGGCGGGTGGTGGGGCCGGTCTGAACAAAACGAAGCCCAGGATCAAAATCCCTGAAAAGCCCGCCAACGCCGCCGCAACCCGTTGTTTATGCATTTTTAGGAAAACACCTGCGTGTTGCCGTGTCCTCCGGGTAGCAAGGAATTAGCACTACGTTGGCAGGTTAAGGCCCCGTGATCGTTCGCCCGGCATCTGGAAAATTGCAGCACGCCCGGGGACCGGCGTGGCTACAACGGAATCATCCCGGTCGGGCGTGCTCCGTCACATATGGGCAGGCGGGGCGATGCGCCTCCCGCCGGTCGAAGTGGCGAAAAAGGCGTTGCCTCCGCATTCCTCCGTTTTGTCCCTGCCGTGGTCGCCGCGCTTTTGATTCCCGATGAAAACCATCCTTCTGCTCTTCGCCTCCAACATCTTCATGACCTGCGCCTGGTATGGGCACTTGAAATGGAAGTTCCTCGAAGGGAAGGGCCTGGCGACGGTGATCTTCATTTCATGGGTGATCGCGCTGTTTGAATACTGCCTGATGGTGCCGGCCAACCGCATCGGCTACGCGCAGGGCTACACCGGTTACCAACTGAAGGTGATCCAAGAGGCCATCACCCTCACTGTTTTCATCGGTTTCGCGTGGTTGGTCCTCAAGGAACGGCTGACGTGGAACTACGCCGTCAGCTTCGCGTTGGTGATGCTCGCGGTCTGGTTCGCGGTGGCGTTCAAGCCTGCATCCAACAGCGTTGTCGGACATTAGTTGTTTAATGATAGCAGGTTGAGCGGATTCTCCGTCTCGGGTCGGGCGGGATGAATATTGTGAAGAAAGGGCGAATCGTTGGTTGACTAGGGCTTAAACCCTAGGTGGAAAGGCGCACTCAGTCCGGCGTATTTAAGACGCTGGATTGAGCCATCCGATGCGCTCGCTCCCTCATTCCGGCTTCGTTCTCCTTCGTGCTCTCGCTTTGACCGCATGCTGCGGCCTTGCGCAAACAGTCGCGGCATCGGAGGCCGCGCCGGGCGTGGCGCAGGTGCGCCAAGTGCCCGCGGTGAACGGTGGCGGGACCGTGGAGGGCTCGATCCACATGATGAGCGGCGGTTCCATCACGCTGAACGGCGGCGCGACGATCACGCGGGACCTCCTGGTGCCAGGCGCGCCGGTCGTTCGGACGAACGGCAAGCCCAACTTCGGCGGCACGCTAGACGGCACGGGACCCGCGACCCCGTCCGGCTACACGATCACGCTCAACGGCCAGTCCACCCTGCGCAACGTGATCCGCCGCACCGCGCCGCTCGCCCTGCCCGTTGTCTCGCCGCCGCCCGCGCCCGCCGGCATGCGCAACGTCACCCTCAACTCCGCCGCCCAGCCCGTCGGCGCCTGGACCACGCTCCGCAACCTCACGCTCAACGGCAACATCGGCCAGATCGCCGTCCCGCCGGGCACCTACGGCGACTTCATCGCCAACGGCGGCTCCGGATTCACCATCGGTATTAGCGGATCAACTACGCCTTCGGTCTACAATCTCCAGCGCCTCACGGTCAACGGCCAGGCCCGCGTCGATGTCGTCGGCCCCGTGGTGCTCAACCTCGCCAACGGTCTCGCCGCCAACGGCGTGCTCGGCGCCTCCGCCCGCCCCGACTGGCTCGCGCTCAACATCGCCGCAGGCGGACTCACGCTCAACGGCGGCTGCACGATCCACGCCTTCGTCAACGCCCCCGCGGCCGGGACCGGCACCGTGATCATCAACGGCAACAGCGCCCTCGTCGGCGGCCTCGTCGCCGACAAGCTCATCGTCAACGGCGGCGGCGTCCTCCGTCTTCGCCAGGGCGGCGGCACCGGTCCGGTCAACACCGCGCCCGTCGCGAACAGCCAGTCGCTCTCCACGCCCGAGGACACCCCGCTCGTGCTCACCCTGACCGCGACCGACGCCGAGAACGACGCGCTCACCTACCGCCTGGTGTCGGTTCCGGCCTCGGGCTCGCTCCACCTCGCCTCCGCCGATCCGAACAGCCCCCCGCTTCAAGCCGGCGCCGAGCTGGCATCGACCGAGCTTCGCTACCAGCCCGCGCTCGACTCCACCGAACCCGTCGAGTTCGGATTCCGCGCGCGCGACGCCGCCGGGGATTCCAACCTCGCCACCGTCTCCATCGCGGTCACCCCTGTGAACGATCTTCCCGTCGCCGCGCCGATCCCGGTGCGCACGCTCGAGGATACGCCCGTGGCGATCACGCTCTCCGGCGCGGATTCCGACGGCGCCATCGTCGCCTACACGGTCGAGGCGGTCACCCTCGAGGGCGTCGCGCTCAAAGGCAGCCTCACCGGCGAGCCCCCCGCGCTCACCTACCGCCCCGAGGCTAATTTCTTCGGCGAGGAAACCTTCACCTACACCGTCACCGACAACCAGGGCGGGGTCTCCGCCCGGGCCAGCGTCACCGTCGTCGTCGAGCCGGTGAACGACGCCCCCGTTCCTCGACCGCAGACGCTCGAGCTCCGCGAAGACGAGCCCCTGCTGATCGTGCTCGGCGCGACCGACGTCGAAAACCAGCCCCTTCGCTACGCGCTCGCGTCGCTTCCCGTCCCGGGCACCGGCGCCCTTACCCTGGCGGACGGCTCCGAACTTCCCCCTCCCGGCCAGCCTCTGCCCGCCGATTCCGGCGGCGTCGTGCGCTTCCGGCCCGCGCTCAACTACAACGGCCCCGCCGTCTTCTCGTTCACCGCCTTCGACGGCGAAGCCGTTTCCGAATCCGCCACCATACATCTCACGGTGCTTCCGGCGAACGACGCCCCCGTCGCGCATCCCGGCGAGGCGAGCACCGACGAAGACCAGCCCGTGGTCATCGCGCTCACCGCGTCGGACATCGACGGCGACGCCCTTCAGTATTTGCCCGCCGGGCCGCCGACCAAGGGCTCCGTCGTCATCGTCGGCAACCTGGCGACCTTCTCGCCGGACCCCGACTCCCACGGCACCTTCACGTTCACTTTCACCGCGTTCGACGGCGAGGCGAACTCCGCCCCCGCGACGGTCACCGTCACGGTCAATCCGCGCAACGACGCGCCCTCCGCGACTCCGCCCCCTCCGCAAACGACGCCCGAGGACACGCCGGTCGAGATCACCCTTTCCGGCTCGGATGTGGATGATGAACCGCTTCGTATGCTCGTCGTCGACGCGCCTTCGCTAGGTTCGCTGGCCTTGCCCGACGGCGCCGCGATTCCCGAGTCGGGCGCTTCCGTGCCGGCTTCCGGCCTCACGCTGCGCTACTCGCCCGCGGCGGACCGCCACGGGGCGGACGAGTTTCGCTTCATCATCGCCGACTCCTCGGGCGCCCAATCTCCGGCGGCCGTCGTGCCCATCACCGTCACTCCGGTGAACGACGCGCCGATCGCGCATCCCGCCGCCTACGTCGTCAGCGAGCGGCAGACGCTCCCGCTCGTGCTGAGCGCCACCGACGTCGATGGCGACGCGCTCGCCTATGCGCTGACCTCCCTGCCGCCCGGCGGCACGCTTACGCTCGCCGACGGCGCCCCGCCGCCCCCGCTCGGCTCCGTGCTCCCCGCTCCCGGCGCGCTGCTCTACACGCCGCCCGCGAACACCGACACGACCTTCGAGTTCGCCTTCACCGCCACCGACGGCATCGCCACGTCCGCGTCCGCGACGATCAGCATCGAGGTGCGCAACGTCCCTGACGCCCCGCTCGCCCAAGGCCGCACGCTGACCCTCGCCGAGGACACCATCGTCGAGTTCACGCTCGAGGCCGCCGATCCCGAAGGCGACGCGCTGGTCTATGTGATCACGGTTCCGCCCGCCTCCGGCATGTTGAGCTACAAGGACGGCCGTCCCATGCCGCAGGCCGGCGAAGCGCTCCCCGGCCCCGGCGTCCTCGTCTACACGCCCGACGCCGATTTTAACGGCGCCGACCCCTTCACCTTTGTCGCCCGCGACGCCACGCAGGAGTCGGCCCCGGCCGTGGTGAATCTCGTCGTCACCCCGGCCAACGACGTCCCTCGCGCCCTCGCGCAGTCGCTCTCCACCCCCGAGGACACCCCGCTCCCCATCACGCTCGCCGGCTCCGACGTCGACGGCGACGCGCTCCGCTTCACCCTCGCGAGCCTCCCACGGCACGGCGAGTTGACCTACGCCGACGGCGGCGCCCTGCCTGAGCTTGGCTCCGACCTCCTGACTTCGGGTTCCTTGCTCTATTCGCCCACGGCGGATTACTACGGCGACGACAGCTTCGCTTTCACGGTCGTCGATTCCTCCGGTTCGGTTTCGGAATCCGCCGCGATTTCCATCGAGGTGGTCGCGCGCAACGACGCGCCCGCCGCCACGCCGCAGTCTCTCGCCACCCCCGAGGACACCGCGCTTACGATCACGCTCTCCGGCACGGATCGCGACAACGACGCCCTCGCCTATGCCATCGTCACCTTGCCTTCGCGCGGCACCTTGACCTACGCCGACGGCGGCGTCTTGCCGGAGCCCGGCGCGTCGCTCGTGGGCTCCGCCGCCCTCCGCTACAAGCCCGACGCCGACTATCACGGCACGGACGGTTTCGTCTTCGTCGCCCGCGACGCCTCGTCCGACTCCGCGCCCGCCTCCGTCGAGATCGTCATCACCCCGGTCAACGATGCTCCCGCCACCGCCGACCAGACGCTTTCCCTCGTCGAGGACCAGGCCGGCGCGCTCACGCTCCACGCCTCCGACGTCGACCAGGACGCCCTGGCCTTTTCGCTGCGCCAGCCCGCGACCGACAACGTCGTGACCGCATGGAACGCCCTCGCGCTCGACGCCGTCCGCCTCGCCAGCCGCCCCGTCGCCCAAGGCGGTTCCGGCGCCGCGCCGCCCGAGATCTCCCGCGCCCTAGCCATCGTGCAACTGGCCGTCTTCGAGGCGGTCAACGCCGTCGACCGCGACTACGCGCCCTACGATTCCGCCTACCTCGCCGTCTCCGGTTCCGTTTCCATCGAAGTGGCCGCCGCGCGCGCCGCCCACGACTCCCTGGCCGCGCTGTTCCCCGCTTCCGCCCCGCTCTTCGCCTCGCGCCTCGCCCAGGATCTCGCAGCCGAGCCCG
>CBINJQ010000195.1:0-8094 GCA_966251015.1 uncultured Akkermansia sp.
TGCGGGCGGCCTTCCCCGGTCCGCTCAACGGCGTATCCGCGCAACAGCTACACGCGGCGGCCAACGCGGTCGAGCCGGGCGGCATGATCCGCGTCGACGCGGACGAGGTTCACTACAACCTGCACATCCTGCTGCGCTTCGACCTGGAGAAACGCCTCTTCGCCGGGACCCTCGAGGTGGCGGAGCTGCCCGAGGCGTGGAACGCCCTCGCGGAGGAGTTTTTCGGACGCCGTCCCGAGCACGCGGGCGAAGGCGTGTTGCAGGACGTTCACTGGAGCGGCGGCGCCTTCGGGTATTTCCCGAGCTACACCTTGGGCAACATGATGGCCGCGCAGCTCTGGGCGGCGGCGAAGTCGAAGCTGCCTGGCTTGGAAGAGGATTTTGCGCGAGGCGATTTCGGGCGCCTGCTCGGCTGGCTGCGGAGCGAGGTGCACGCGCATGGACGCCGCGAGGACGCCTTCGCGCTGACGCGACGCGTGACGGGAGACGAGCTCGGCGCCGCGGCGCTGCTGGCGTATCTGGAAGAGCGCTACGGAGGCTGATTTTTAACCGCGGATCACGCCTCCATCCGCGCCATCCGCGGTTAAATTTTCCCCGTTTTTATCCGTGTGGATCCGTGCGATCCGTGGTGAAGGATTGGGCATGGCTTTTGAGCTGATCGATTCGCACACGCATCTGGAGAGCTTCGACAAGCGCGGGGAAACCGAAGCGGTGCTCGCGCGGGCGCGCGAGGCGGGCGTGACGCGGATGATCACGATCGGGACGTCGAGCGAGGATTGGACGCGTTACCGCGGGCTCGCGGAGAAGCACGCCGGCGAGGTGTATTACACGGTCGGGCTGCATCCGTGTTCGGTCGACGAGCGCTGGAGCGAGGAGGTCGCGCAGATCGAGGCGTTTTGGAGCGGTGACGGCGCGCGGCCGGTGGCGCTCGGCGAGTGCGGGCTGGATCGCTTCCACCTGCCGAAGGACGACGCGGCGCGGGCGGAGCCGATCTTCGCATGGCAGCGCGCGGCCTTCGCGGCGCAGTTGTTGATCGCGACGCGGCTGGGTTGTCCGCTCGTGGTGCATTCGCGCGGCGCCTTTGCGGAATGCGTGGAGATGATCGACGCGAGCGGCGTGAAGTGGGATCGCGTGGTGTTCCACTGCTTCACGGAGGGCGCGGCGGAGATGGCCGAGCTGACGCGGCGCGGCGGGCGCGGCTCCTTCACCGGCGTGGTGACGTATAAAAATGCGGACACGGTGCGCGCGGCGCTCGTTGCGCAGGGAATCGAGCGGCTGATGCTGGAGACGGACGCGCCCTACCTGACGCCCGTGCCGCATCGCGGGAAGGCGAACGAGCCGGCGTATCTGCGCCATACGGCCGAGGCGGCGGCGGCCGCGCTCGGCGTGAGCGTGGAGAAACTTGCGATTCGCAGCACCGCCAACGCTCGCGATTTTTTCGGGGTCTGACCGCCATCAGGTGCAAGGCGGCAGGGTGGGGAAGTCGCTTTCCCGGGAAAGCGTGAGGGGCCGGCCCTTGTTCGGTTGGAAGTAAAATTACCTAAGTATTAGCCGTTTATTGTTGAATTTTTGCATGTGGGCAAATGCGGTGACGCGCGTCTCGTTACGCCAAAAGCCACTACCTCCCAAATACCTGCCATCATGCCCTCTTCGCTTCTCCTCGGTCAGTCGGCCAATCTGCTCTTCGGCTATCAGCCAACCTGGAATCCCTCCGGCTCCTCCTATCCCTTTTTTGCGCCCCCCGTCGCCTCCACCGTTACCTTGGCGCCGAGCTTCACCCCGCCGGAATTCACGAATTGGTCGGCCACCCCGGTCATCACTCTGCATGATTCGGCCACGGATTTGTTGAGCGGGCTTTACCGCTACAAGGTCGCCGCGATGGCCCTGGACCCGGCGGGCGCCGACGTGCCGGCCGGTCCGCTCGCCTTGGGCGATGCCGACTCCGCTGCGGCGATCGCCGCCGTCGGCGCCTACCTCGGCCTCGATCTCACGGGCAAGTTGTCCTACATGCTCGTCACCTTCGAGCGGGTGTCCGGCACCGCCCAGCACCCCTACGTGGCGGATCCCTCGAACGTGGATCGCGGCGACTACCTCACGCCCGCGGCCCGGAAGATGATCGACGCGCTCGTGCCCGCGCAGGCGCCCGTGGACGGTTCGGTGCTCTATGACTCCAAGCTCAGCAAAGCCGACGCCGCCGCCTATGTCGCCGCGCTCTACCAGCTCGGCACCCACTTTGTGAGCGAGATCACCGCGGGCGACGTCCTCGTCCAGGTCTTCGCCTACGACGACGCGCATTTCAAAATCCTCCGCGCCGCCTTCGCCGGCGACGCCACCGTGCAGCCCGACGGCACCCTGGCCGTCGTCGGCCAGACCGCCGCCGCCTGGGCCTATTACAGCTCGCTCGCGAAGGGCGACTACGGCTTCGTCGCAAAGTGCGGCCAGTTGACCAGCTTCAGCCGCGATCCGGCCCTGGCCGCCGCCATCGCCGCCGGCCAGTGGACCAACAACTACCTGCCCGCCACCACCGCCAGCATCTTCGCGGCCAGCACGAACTACTCGCTCCTCCAGGCGCTCACCCAGATCGTCCCCACCGCCTTCACCCTCGCGCCCGTCGCCGACCTCGTCTCCGACCTGCTCGTTGCCGGCCCCTGGGATCGTCTCGTCGTCGGCGGCCTGCTTCAGAAATACGGCAACGGCGTCAACGTGCCCCTGCGGCGCGAGCCGGACTACGACTGGGCCGCCATCTTCCCGCAGGCGGACGACTCCTGGGGCGGCGGCATCGTCACCCCCGTGATCGACGTTTATCAGGAGCGCGTGGACCTCGCGAAGGTGAAGCTGCTCGGCGCCTCCATCGTCGGCTCCAGCTTCCCGCTCCAGTCCTTCACCTCCTTCTCCCAGGTGCTCGAGGCGACCACGCCGGCCGGCGCGCCCGCGCTCGCGCTCCCCGGCGACGACATCACGCTCGTCGCCCAGGTCATCGACACCACGCGCGCCGGGCAGACCCCGGTGATCCGCCTCTCCCCGACCGCCTTCGGCCGTTTCCAGGTGTTCTGCGAGGACATGTATGGCGCCCTCGTCTTCGAGACGAGCGGCACCGCCGGCGTCCGGCGCAAGGTCGCCCTCGACGGCTTCCTTTTCGAGACGCTCGCCGCGCCCGATCCCGCCACCGGCCGTTACGTCGTGGACCTCTCGGGCGTGCTCTCCGACGCGCCCGACGCCGACACGGTCTCGGCCCTGAAGCAGAGCATCCAGTTCTCCGTCGTCGCCGGCGAGGCCATGCTCCAGGCCCGCGGCCCCGGCTCCGACACCGTGCGAGGCCTCGAGCGGTCCTACCTGCTCTGGCTCGCCGGTATCATCCCGGCGGATACGCAGGACCTCGATCTCGCCCAGGCCCGCGCCCGCGCCCTCTACCTGGCGAACGACGTCGCCAACTTCTCCTCCGACGCCGTCTCCGTCCCCTACTTCACCTACGCGGCCTACAACAAATACGTGGGCGACATGGTCGCCCAGGCCCAGACCCTTCAGAGCACGATCGGCAACTACCAGATCCAGATCACCAACACGATCAACACCTACAAGGTGATGGATTCGATCGACGCGGTGAACGCCAACATCAAGCAGATCGGCGGCGTCCTCACCCAGTATTTCCAGGCCCTCGCCGCCGGCCGCGCCGCGATGGACGGCTACTACGACTCCATCATCACCCAGCTCGACCAGGAGCTCCAGCAGACGCTCTCCGACATCACCGACCTGACCGCCAAGCTCCAGGCCCAGCAGGCGGTCATCAACTCGACCAACGTCCCCCCCGGCATCGTCCAACGCTTCCAAAACGACTACGCCGCCTACTCGAAGGACGAGATCGCCAAGGCCGTCATGACCGGCGTCAGCGGCCTCTTCGACCTTGGCCTCGCCGTCTTCGGCATCCCCGCCGCCGCCGAGGGCGGCGTCCTCAAGGCCCTCGAGGCCTTCAAGAAGGTTTACGACAAGCTCCAGGCCGTCATGCAGGTCCTTAAGGCCCTCGAGGCCGTGGAGAAGGCCGCCGCCGGCAACGTGGACAAACTCAACCAGCTCTCCGGCACCATCTCGACGCTCGGCGGCGACGGCAATCTCCAGATGCCCAGCCAGGTGGACCTCCAGGCCGTCTCCCAGAACGTCCAGGCCGCCCTCGCCAACGTCCCGACCACCGGAAAGCTCAACCAGGACAAGGCCGACCTCGTCGCCGCCGTGAACACCTTGGTGAACATCGGCACCGCCCTTCTCCAGGCCCGCGCCCGCGCCAGCAGCATCATCGTCGAGCGCGCCAACACCTACCACCTCAAGACCATAAACTCGCAGCAGCAGGCCGCGATGGACGCGCTCACCAACGGTCTCCACCTCGGCGACCCCGCGACCCCGCCCTCCATCGCCAGCATCGACCTCATCGGCGTCACCGGCCAGCTCCAGTATCAGCTCAAGCAGGTCCTCCTCAACCTCGCCCGCACCCTCGCCCTCCAGGACGCCGCGATCCAGTTCGAGTTCTTCGGCCAGCCCAGCGCGATCACCTCATTCAGCCTGCTCAACCTGCTCTCGGTCATCTCCGCCCAGGACCAGGCCATTCTCAACGGCATCCAGTCGCTCAACCCCCAGCCGCAGGCCGTGCCCCAGCCGATCACGATCACCATCACCGGCGTGGCCGCCACCCGTCTCACCGGCACCAACGTCTTCCAGTTCCCCGTCCACCTCTGCGCGCCCGAGTTCTACGACTACGACATGGTCCGCATCGACCGCGTCGTGCCCAACATCAAGGGCGTGTCGTCCACCGCCGGCGGCAACTACGAGATCCACCTCAGCTGCCAGGGCCAGCCCTTCCAGGACCGCGACTACCAGCGCCAGGCCCGCACCTTCGTCACCAACCGCCGCAACTTCGGCCCCTACGTTTACGAGATCGACACCGGCGCGGCCAAGTTCGGCGCCGGCACCGGCACCTTCGCCGACCTCGTCACCCACCTCACGCCCTTCTCCCTCTGGCAAATCAGCCTTCCGGGCAACGTGGCCAACAACCAGGGCATCGTCTTCGACTCCCTCCTCGTGGACATCGAGCTCCAGTTCCACGTCACCGCCCACTACGACGATCCCCTCGAGCGCCGCGCCGCCCTCGTCCGCCGGGCCCGCCGCCTCGGCGACAGCCGCGTCGCCGCCTTCGCCCTCGCCGCGTCGTCCGACTCGCCCTCCCTCGACAACCTCGAGGCCCAGATGTATCAGAACCAGGCCGTGCTCCAGAAGTGGGACGCCGTCTTCAACGTCCTCGAGGGCCCGGTCAACGCCTTCCTCTACCAGCAGTTCCAGCAATACGTCTCCAAGCTGAACCCCGGCGGCCAGAACCCGAACGTGATGAACATCACCGCGTTCTACTGCGAGGGCGTGCAGCCCTTCCAGAAGTTCTGGTTCACCAACGTCACCAAGCTCGCCTTCCAGCTGAGCAACCCCCTGCTCCAGTTCGTCGCCGGCAACGACAGCGTCACCGTCGTCCAGAACCTCCTCTCCGGCGTCATCACCACGGGCACCATGCTCGTCACGCAGACGGGCTTCGACCCCTCCGCCTGCCAGCTCGTGGACGGCCCGGTCAACTTCACCGCCGCCCCCGCCACCGGCCTGCTCACGCTCAACGTGAAGAACGTCTTCACGAACAACATGCCCGTGCTCCTCAGCAGCACCGGCACGCTGCCCGCCCCGCTCCAGCCCGCCACCGACTACTGGATCGTCGGCTGGACCGCTTCCGCCGCCGGCCAGGTGACCCTGCAGCTGGCCGCCGCCGCCGGCGGCCCGCCGATCACGCTCACCGACGCCGGCTCCGGCACGCACACCATCGCCCCCGACATCGACTGGGCCGCCCCCGTCCAGGCCGATGTATCCAAGAATCCTTACATCCAGGGCAGCGTCGCCCTCGCCAAGGTCGCCGGCATCGTCACCCCGCCCGCCGGCCAGGGCACCTCCAGCCAGACCTACACCGTCCTGCTCGATTTCCCCACCGGCGCCTTCACCCTCAACCAGTTCGTCGTCAACCCGCCCAACTGGGACCCCGCCCACCACGCGGTCGAGATCTCCAACGCCCTCGCCAACTACTACGCGACGCACGAGGTGGTCTATCAGGTGCAGACCCTCAACTACACCAACCTCAACCAGGACCCCGCCCTCACCCCCAGCCAGTTCGCGCTCAACGCCCTTGTCACCAACGCCGGCAACCGCGTCCTCCAGATCCTCATCGCCACCACCGGCGACGTGCAGCACGCCCACACCATCACGCTGAACGAGCCCATCCCCTACGATCCGGTGAACCCCGTCCCCGGCGTGAGCGACTTCACCGTCAGCCTCATGGTCAGCTCCAAGCTGATGTTCCAGCACATCTTCGTGGAGAGCTTCAACCAGGGCGGCACCAACATCGTCGTCGCCCCCATCGACCCCGGAAAGGACTTCGAGGCCTGGAGCGCCCAGATCACCTCCGGCAGCGCCAAGGGACCGGCCAACTTCAGCAACCCCTACAACGTCGACGGCACCAACACGAACTTCCGCGTCTCCGCCTCGACCAACGACATCACCTGGGACCTCAGCGGCCTCACCTTCCAGCGCACGCCCTCCGCCGGCGTCGCCCTCGCCTACTCGAACGGCTCCGCCACCACCAGCCCGCCCACCGGCGGCACCACGGTGAACTTCCAATACCAGCAGTGGATCCCGCCGCAGTCCTACGGCCACGGCAGCTACGTCCCCGGCCACTGGGGCTCCTGGCGGGACGCCTCCGCCGTCGCCTACATCACCATGGACGGCAACTACCCGCTCGAGGTCACCGGCAGCGGCGCCGCCCAGCAGGTGAAGTTCTCCACCCTCGTCCCCACGATCAACTTCAGCAAGGCCTCCGACCTCAAGCCCGCCACCGGCTGCCAGTGCAACGACAACGCGATCAAGATCGCGCTCCTCAACAGCCTCGGCGCCTCCGTCCCCACCACGCTCAAAAACTACATCCAGCAGGTCACCTTCAAGCCGATCTCCGTCTTCGCCCTCGAGAACCTGCTCTTCCCGGCCGACCAGCTCATCACCCTCCAGCAGGCCCGCGTGCCCGGCGACCTCCTCGTCGTCGGCGGCTTCCTCCCCCAGGTCCGCCAGACCGCCCCCGCCTACAACGTCACCATCAGCGCCGCCGCCGGCGCCAAGGGCGTCTTCGGCACGACGCCGTTCCAGAACGGCCAGGGCACCGGCAGCGCCACGCAAAACAACCTGCCCAAGCAGTTCGCCTTCCAATACGGCCCGGCCAACCCCGCCATCGGCAACCTCGTCAACTACACCATCGACATCGAGGCCGGCACCGTCTCGCCCGCCCTGATGGTCGTCGTCGTCCAGCCCGATCCGGTCAACAACCCGCAGAACGTCATCCTCCTGCCCCCCGGCTACGGCCCCACCGCCTGAGCGCCCGCTCCCCCGTCCGCGCGCCGCGCCCGTGGCTTTCCGCCTCCGGGCGCGGCGTCGCCGTTTTCACCCGCCGCCTCCGGCGTGCCGCGGGAGTCCCGCCCGACTGTTTCCGGATCATGGGCGGGACGCCCAAGCCACCTCCTGTCACACGCCCGCCCCTCCGCTTCTCGCCGCCTTCTCCGCTTTCCCCCCCCTCCGCCCATGACGCCTCCGCTTCCGTCCTCCACCTTCGCCGCGCTCTCCACCGAGCTGCATGCCAAACAACGCGTCCTCGGCGGCTGGTCCGCCGCGCTCACCCTCTCCGAGCGCGCCGTTCACGCCCTGGCCCTCGCCCGCTGGACGCTCCCCGCCAAGCTCGCCGTCGCCGCGCCCGCCGCCTCGGCCGGCGCCGCCCGCCTCGAACTCGAACTCGGCGCGCCCCGCTTCGGCCTCTGCGCCGACAGCCAGTCGCTCACCCTTCGCCATCCGCTCCTCCGCGCGCGCCTCGTGCCCGCCCTCCCTGGCGGCGTCGCCGCGTCGGCCGTCGACTCCGCCGCCGAGCTGCCGCTCGCGCCCGACGCCCGCCTCGAGGGCCGCGCGCCCTTGCGCGTCATCCCCACGCCCGGGCGCCCCGCGCACCTTCTGGCTGGGCGTGAAGGTCAGCCTCTGACCTTG
>CBINJQ010000196.1:0-8075 GCA_966251015.1 uncultured Akkermansia sp.
CGGGCGCGCTGGTGCCGGTCGAGGCGCGGCTGGAAACGGCGGAGGCGGAGTTTTCGCTGGCCTGGATCACGGGCGAGGCGGAGCCGCGGATCTTTCGCGCGGGTCAACTCGTGCCGGCGGGGGCGAGCGTGGCCGGCGGAGGGCGGGAGCTCGAGTTCACCGCGACACAGGGTTGGGCGGGCTCTTTGCTCGCCGAGCTGTCGAAGCCGGTGGAGCGCGCGACGGAGCGGGCAAAGTTGATCGAGCTCGTTGTGAAGTGGTATCTCGTGGGCATCCTCGGAGCGGCTTTCTTCGCGGGCCTCTGGTGGGCCTGGCGCACCGGCGACGCCACGGAAACGGGTTCGGTCGTCATCTCGATCCTGGTGGTGTCGTGTCCTTGCGCGCTCGGGCTGGCGTTCCCGCTGGCGGAGGAGATCGCGACGGTGCGGCTGCGGAGGCGCGGCGTGTTCGTGCGCGCGGGCGATCTGTGGCAGCGACTGAACCGCGTGGGCACGGTGGTCTTCGACAAGACCGGCACGCTCACGCGCGAGACGCCCGGGCTGCGGAATCCCGAGGCGCTGGACGCGCTCGACGCGGACGCGAAGGCGGCCCTGTTTTCGCTCGTGCGCGACAATCCGCACCCGGTGGGACGGGCCTTGCACGAGGCGATGCTGCTCCGCGGGTGGACCCGGGCGCTCGGCGGCGAGGTTGCCGAGGAGATCGGGCGGGGAGTAAGGCTGGGCGATTGGCGCCTGGAGCGCGCGGGCGGGGGCGGCGGCGACGCGGCGCTGCGTCACGGCGCGACGACGGTGGCGAGTTTTGCGTTTTCCGAGGCCTTGCGCGGCGATGCGCACGAGGAACTGGCGGCGCTGAAAGAGCGTGGTCTGGGCCTCGCGGTTCTGAGCGGCGACCGCGACGAGAAGGTGGCCGCGGTTGCGGCGGAGCTGGGCGTGGACGCGAAGTGGGCGCGCGGAGGGCTGACCCCTCGGGAGAAGGCGGCGTGGCTCGACGCGCACGCCGACGGCGCGGCGCTGATGCTCGGCGACGGGGCGAACGACAGTCTGGCTTTCGACCGTGCGCTTTGCCGCGGGACGCCTGCGGTGCATCGCGGCGTGCTCGGGACCAAGGCGGATTTTTATTACCTGGGCCGGGGAATCGGCGGCGTGCGCGCGTTGCTGGAGGTGAACGACGCCCGGCGCAGCACGCAGGCGGCGCTGTTGGTGTTCATGATCGCCTACAACATGACGGCGGTGGGGCTGGCGGCGACGGGGCACATGAACCCGCTTTTCGCCGCCGTGCTGATGCCGCTGAGCTCGTTGGCGACGCTGGCCATCGTGTGGATCGGTCTGCGGCGGACGGCATGAGCGGCCGGCCATTGTAGGCGCGGTCCGGCCGGCCGCCGCGAGTGACGGCCTCGGGGCCGGCATGCATGAAACGTCCGCTGGCGACGTTGATCGTGACAAACCCGGGCGTCGGCTGGAAATAGGGCGGGCCGGCGTTGTCGTTGGCGGCGGTTTCCTTGGCCTGGTGCAAGTTTACCCCACGATGGCAGGCGTCTCGGTCGCTCGTAAGCGAGAGCCGCGGGGCTCGGGTCTCACTTGCGTGGATGGTATTGCTTTACCTTGCCGGTATGTTCTCCGACGAGCCCTTCGATAACCCATTCGCCGGATAACTCGCGGATCCAAATCTCGGAGGTGGAGTCCTGGTCTTTGGCGATGAGCAAATGAAGGTGCTTATGATCGCCGGACAAGCGTTGGGGCGCGGGCAACCCCGCGGGGAGCGAAAGCACGCCAAGTTGCGCTTGGGTGACGGTGAATCGACCGTGGTCTCGCGTGTGCGCCCTGATTGTTTCTTGAGCGAAAAAGATCAACTGGTCGGCGGACGTCTTGTTGAGATCCTTCAGATAGCTTCGGGTCCGTTGCTCCTTCCACGCGTAGCCGACAAGCGGGCGCGCGCATTGGAGAGCAAATACGAGGGCGGCTCCCGCGCCGACGAGAATCGAGATCCGGCCGACATACCCGCCTGGCGTCTTCTCCATGGTGGTGGCTTGGCGTCGGAGGCGGGCGCGGATGCCGGGGGCGCGTTTAAGAAAACCGACCGCTGAAAGTCGTCGTGATCAGCGCCCGGTCCCGCCGGAGGGCGGCGAGGGCGTGCGTAACATGGAAACGGATACGGAGAGCCGCTCCGTGTGGGTGCCCTTGAACACGCCGCGCGTCGGGGTGGCGTCGAGGTAGTCGCGGCCGATGGAGACCTTCACGTGGCGTTCGCCGGCGACGCAGTCGTTGGTGGGATCGAGCGGCCACCAGACGCCGCCGGGGAGGCGGACCTCGACCCAGGCGTGGCTTTCGGCGGAGCCGACGAGCGCGGACGAGTCGGGGCGGTTTTTCTCGGCGGCGAGGCGCTGGCTCTCGGTCTCGATGTAGCCGGTGACGTAGCGGGCGGGGAGTTCGGCCGAACGAAGGATGGCGATCATGACCTGCGCGAAGTCCTGGCAGACGCCGGCTTTTTGGGAAACGACCTGGGTGACCGGGGTGTCGATCCGCGTGCTGCCGGGCTTGTAGGCGAACTCGGTCTTTATCCAGCGGTTCAGGCGAAGAAGCGATTCGCCCAGGACGCCGCCGGGACGGAAAAACTGGTTGGCGAGCTTATGCACCGGCGCCGACATCGGGATGGCGGGCGAGGGCATGAGATACTCGAAGAGCTCCAGTTTGTCCCCGCGGTAGATCTGGCGGGCTTCGGAGACGCTGAACGCGAGGGCGCCGGATGGCGCGGACCAAGGGAGGGTTTCCACCTCGGAGCGGCTGTCGAGCACGAGCTCGCCGTGGCGATGGGCGACGGCGAAGGATTCGACCGCGTTGCCGAAATAGTCGACGTAGTGGCCGACGCGGGCGCCGGGCGTGGTGTCGAAGCGGCGGGACAACAGACGTTGACGTTCGTCCGTCACCGGAGTGAGGCGTGTTTCCATGAACGACTCGCTCGCCTCGCCGGCGTATCGGTAGGTGGTGCGGTGGTGGATCTGGAAAAGCATCGGGCGCGAGGTGCGAGAAGAGGGCGGGGCCGCGTGCGAACGCAAGGCCCGTGCCCGGCCGAAAGCCGGGGCGGATTTGGCGCGGACGGGAGCGCCGCAGGCCGGCGGCCGTGGTTCAAAGGTCGAACCAATAAGTTCGTGCGGCCTCGGGACCGGGAATGGCGGGCGCGGCGGCGGGACGGGGTTTTTCGGGAAGATCGCCGGTGAGGGCGGGCTCGGGCATGAGCCGGAGCAGGTCGTGTTCGGGGGCGGTGGCCGTCGCGGCCGGGCCGGGGCGGGTGGCATAGGGCCAGGCGCGCGGTTGGCGAGGGCGTCCGGGCGTTTGGCCGAGCGGCGCGAGTTGGGGTTCGATGGTGTTCATGGCGGGTGGTGTGTTTTTGGTTGGGAGGAGATCACCACCCCCTTCGGTCGGCCTCGGAGCCTGGGTTTTGCCGTAAAACAAAAACCCCCTCCGGTGGTCACCGGAGGGGGCGGAAAGTTGGTTGCTTCCTCAGAGCCCTCGCGGTGTGCCCGTAACGGACACGGAAACGGCTACGACCACGGATACGACGTGGGCGGAGGCTTTGGAGGAAATGGAGGACGCGAAGGTCACGACAGACGGATCAAGAGGCGGGCGCGGGAGAAGGTCAAGGCGCGAGTCGGGTTTTACGGCGCGCGCCGGCATGTATCAGCGACGCGGAGACAGGCTGGCGCGGCGCGTCGGAAACAACGACGCATTCGCCGACATGGGCGGGGGCGCCCGTTCTCGAACTCCACGCTAAAAGGTGGCTGTGACCTCGTGGTGATGGCCCGGCTCGAGCGTTATTTCGCCCAGGGCGAGGCATTCGGCCTGGTCGTTTTTGTAGAGACGGGCTTTCACCGGGAAAAGGAGTTCCGCGCTTTCCCAACGCCACTTGCCGATGGAGACGAATTGGAGCGGCACGCCCTTGTCGCGGCGAAGTCCGGGGCCGTCGCCGCGGATAAAGAGCTTGTTGCCGATGCCGATGTAGGCGGTGGCGATGAGCCGCGTGTAGCCGTCGTTGGTGAGCGCGGGCTCGGCGGCGATGGCGGGAGCGGATTCGAGATCAAGGGCCAGATCGGCCGGCGCCGAGGCGGCCGACGCGGCGGACACGGCGGACGGTTCGGGTTCCGTGGTCTCGACGGCTTCGGTTTGCTCCTCGTCTTCGGGTTCTTCGACGGAGGCCAACTCGGAGGCGGGGGCGGCGAGAGCGGCATCTTCGCCTTCTTCGTTTGATTCGGGTTCCGTGATGCGGGCGGGCACGGCTTCCGGCTCGTCGAGGTCGGAGTCGTCGATCAGCGCTTCGTCGACCGCGGCAGGCTTCGCGTCGGCTTCGGGGGCGGAGTGCGGGGCGGCTTCGGGGGCAAGCGCAGCAGGCGTTTCCGGTTCCGCCGCGGGCTCGGGTGACTCGGGAGCGACGAGGTCGGATACGGGCGAGTCGGGGGCGGACGTGGTCTCTTCCGCGACGGGAGCGGTCTGTTCGATGATCGCGGTCGTCTCCGGCGCCTGGGCAGGTGCCGCTTGCTGCTCTGATTCGGATTCAAGATCGGGTTCTTGCGGCGACGTCTGCAGCGAGGTCTGTTTCACCTGGGATTCGGCGGGGAGCGGACTGATGGTTTCCTCGGCTGCGGTGGATTCGGAAAGGGGCGACGCCTCGGGGTCGAGAGAGGCGGGAGCGGCGTCGATTTGCGGGCCGGGGGCGGAAATCACCGGGCGATAGACGGCGTGGGCGGGGAAGGGCGGGTTCGACGTCGCCTGGGTGGCCAGGTGGGTGACGGCGTCGCGCACGCCGCGATCAAAGGCTTGGCGGGCGTCGATGGTGGCGGCGGCGAGTGCCTGGCCGGCCTGCGCCGCGGCGGCGTCGAGCGCCTGGATCGCGGCGGCGGTTTCGCGATGAAGCGCCTCGCTGGCTTGTTTGCCGAAGCTGTCGGCGATCTTGGGAAGTTGCGCGATCGCGTGATCGAGCGCCGCGGAATGTTGGGCGGCGAGCTGTTCGAGGCGGGCGAGGTCGGCGGTGGCGCGGGAAAGTCCGTCGAGGGCGGCGACCAGTTTGGTGGTTTCCGCGGAGCGAAGCGTGTCCAGTTCGTGACGCAGCGCGGCGTTTTCCTCGTTGGCGGTGGCGGACAGCTGTTGTTGCAGGCCGGCGAGTTGCGCCTTGAGCGCGCCGGGGAGTTGTTCGGCGGCCTTTAGCTGGCGGGCGGAATTTTCGGCGACGGCGGGGAGATTCGAAACCGCGATGCTGATTTGCTCGGCCGACGCGGAGACGGTGCGCGCGAGGGCTTCGATCTGGTTGGCGCGATCTTGGAGCGACTCCTCCTGCCTGCGGGCATGGTTGACGACGAAGGGGTAGAGAAGGGCGACGGCGCCGGTCGACACGCAGAGCGCGATGGCCGCGAGCGAGAGCGGGCTGATCGGGTCGGGGGCTAGCCACCAGATCACGATCGCGGCGCCGACGAGGAGGGCGTCGGCCACGATGAAGGGAAGAGGGTTGAGGCGTGGGACTTCCAAGCGAAGCTCGTTCATGAAAGTAGAAGGGGGAAGGGGAGGCCGAAGCCCTCGACCGGATATGTTCACGCGTCCGACGAGGAACAAGGGTGAAAACGTGGGAGCCCACGTCGGTGTGGTGGAGTTTCATGCGGTCCTCCGATCGCGCGGTGCAGGTTTACGCGCGGCGGCGCCTCGCGCGGCCTTTCTCCGAACCTGGCTGAACCGGCCGGCGCCTTTGTGCGAGTTGAGCGGGAAAAAGCGGGCAGATCCCGGCGCTACGTCATTCACCTGCGCGATCCGAGGCTCGTGGTGGAGATGGTTTCGGCCCCCCGACGCGCCCGACCAGGTCGGTTTTGGCGAGATCAAGCCTGTCCGCGTCCCCAATTCATGGGTCGGGCAACATTCCCGGTATGGCGCGCTGCTGAAAGCCGCGCAGGAGTCATTTCGCCGATCCTAGCGTGCCGAGCCGGTCGCGAAACCCCAGACACGACGCTTGAAATTTGAGACGCCGAGTTCGCCGACGCTCGTCCCTGGGAACTCATCCCTCGTTGTTTGATTCGGCCGACGACGGTGCAAAGTTTCCGGCGCCGGGCGACCGCTTAAAATTCGGCGGGTTCCCATTCGGTCTCTCGCGGAGGGCTGATTTGCCGTTTGCCAAGCTTCCGCGTCGCCCTAGCGTTGGACCTTCCATGTTCTCGTTTCTCTTCAAGCGTTTTGCCGGCCGCCACTACCGCAAGTTCCTTGAGCGCGCCAAGCCCCTCGTCGCCAAAATCAACGAAATCGAGGTCTCCTATCAGAAGCTGAGCGACGACGAACTGCGTGCGAAAACCGCCGAGTTCAAGGCCCGCGTCGCCGCCGCCGAGGACAAGAACGCGGCCCTCGACGCGATTCTTCCCGAGGCCTTCGCCGCCGTGAAAAACGCCGCCCGCCGTCTGGTGGGCATGCGAGGCCTCGTCTGCGGCCAGGAGCTGGAGTGGAACATGGTTCACTTCGACGTGCAGCTCATCGGTGGCATCGCGCTCCACCAAGGTCGTATCGCCGAAATGGCCACCGGCGAAGGCAAGACCCTCGTCGCGACCACCGCGATGTATCTCAACGCGCTTACCGGTCGCAACAGCCAGCTCGTGACGGTCAACGACTACCTCGCCCGCCGCGACTCCGAGTGGATGGGTTATCTCTACCGTTTCCTTGGCCTCACCGTCGGCTGCATCCAGCAGCAGATGCCCCCCGACGTCCGCCGCGCGATGTATGGCTGCGACATCACCTACGGCACCGCGTCCGAGTTCGGTTTCGACTACCTCCGCGACAACGGCATGGCCACGCGCAAGGACGACCAGGTGCAACGCGATCACTGGTTCTGTATCGTGGACGAAATCGATTCCATCCTCGTCGACGAAGCCCGCACGCCGCTCATCATCTCGGGCCCCGCGCCGATCGAGCGCGAACAGCCTTACACGCGGCTCCAGCCGCAGGTCGCCCGCCTCGTTCAAGAGCAGGTTCGTCTCTGCAACCGGTTCATCTCCGAGGCGAAAAAAACCTTGGAGAAGCCCGACCTCACGCCGGAGGACCGCCGGGAAGCCGCCACCCGCATGTTGCAGGTGAAGATCGGCCATCCGAAAAACAAGCAGCTCCTCGGCCTCATGGAGACGCCCGAGTGGCGCAAGCTCCTCGACAAGACGGAGGTCGAGTTCAACTCCGACTTTCAAAAGAAAGAGCTCTATGCGCTGAAGGAAGAGCTCTACTACACGATCGACGAGCGCCAGCACCAGGCGGACCTCTCCGAGATCGGCCGCAAGTTCCTCCGCCCCGACAATCCCGACGCGTTCACGCTGCCCGACCTCGCCACGGCTTTCTCCGATCTCGAGCGCCAGTCCAATCTCACGCCCGAGCAGAAGGAGGCCCAGCGCGCCGCCGCGCAGGAGGAGTTCTCCCAACTTTCCGAGGAGATCCACGCGATTTCCCAGCTTCTCCGCGCGTATTCGCTCTACGAGCGCGACATCCAGTATGTCGTGGCCGAGGGCAAGGTGATGATCGTCGACGAAAACACCGGACGCGTCATGCCCGGCCGTCGCTGGTCCGACGGCCTGCACCAGGCGGTCGAAGCCAAGGAAAACGTCACCATCGAGCGCGAGACCCGCACCTACGCCACGGTCACGATCCAGAATTATTTCCGCATGTATGAAAAGCTCGCGGGCATGACCGGCACCGCCGAGACCGAGGCCACCGAGTTCCACGATATCTACCGGCTCTCCGTGCAGGTCATCCCCACGAACAAGCCCTGCATCCGCATCGACCGGAACGACTCCATTTTCAAAACGCGCCGCGACAAATACAACGCGGTGGTCAAGGAGATCGAGGCGGCCAACAAAAAGGGCCAGCCGGTCCTCGTCGGCACCGTTTCGGTGGAGCAGTCAGAGGTGCTCTCCCGCATGCTCAAGCGTCTCGGCATCGTGCATACCGTGCTCAACGCCAAGATGCACCAGCAGGAGGCCGAGATCGTCGCCCGCGCCGGTCAGCGCGGCGCCGTCACCATCGCCACCAACATGGCCGGCCGCGGCACCGACATCAAACTCGGCGAGGGCG
>CBINJQ010000197.1:0-8036 GCA_966251015.1 uncultured Akkermansia sp.
GGGACGCTTACTTTTTCGGCGTGACGTTCTTGAGCGACTTGCCGGTGCGGGTGGCGATGGAGGCGGGGGAGATGCCGACGGGCGCGTCCTTCGAGTATTTGTTCACGAGAATCTGCTGCACGATGGTGAAGAGGCCGTTGATCGTGGAGTAGAGGGCGAGGGCGGCGGCGAAGTTGTAGCAGAAGAGGGTGAAGATCCACGGCATGATCTTCATCATGGTCGCCTGCGGGCCTTCCATCGTGGTGGGGGTGGGGGTGAGGCGCATCTGGAAGATCATCGTGGCGCCCATGAGCAGCGGCATGATGTTGAGCGGGAAGCCGAGGCCGGGGACGCGCCAGATGGTGTCGGGGGCGGAGAGATCGTGGACCCAGAGGAAGTTTTGGAAGCGGAGCTCGGCGGTGCCTTGGAGCATCGCGAAGAAGCCGACGAAAAGGGGAATGGTGAGCAGGATGGGGAGGCAGCCGCCGGCGGGGTTGACCTTGTGCTCCTTGAAGAGCGCCATCGTGGCCTCCTGCTGCTTGCGGGGGTTGTCCTTATACTTCTCGCGAAGGGCCTTCATGGGCTCGGAGAGCTTGGCCATGCGCTTGGCGGACTTGGAGGCGGCGAGGGTAAGGGGCAGGGTGATGAGCTTCAGCCCGAGGGTCATGAGCACGATGGCGAGGCCCCAGTTGCCGACGAGGGAGTGGGTCCAGACCATGAACTTGTTCAGGAGCGGGGCGAAGACGCCGGACAGGAAGATGCGGTTGAAGAAATAGCGGTCGAATTGCATGACCTTGTCCTCGGAGTTCTTGAACTCCTCGGAGCGGGCGAGGCGGGAATACTCCTTAGGGCCGACGTAGAGCCGGCCGCCGTGGACGACGCTGGCGCCGGGGGCGAGGGAGGGGAGTTCGAAGCGCGCGGCGGCGGTGATGCCGGTGTCGGTGCGGGTGCCGCCGGCGGGAGGGGGCAGCTCGACGCGACGGATGGCGACGGACTGGCCGGGCTGGTCGGGGGTGTAGATGCTGGCGAAAAACTGGTTCTTCACCGCGGCCCAGACGACGGGGCCGGGTCGCTCGAGGACGGCTTTGGGAGTCGGATCGCCCATGCCGAATTTGGAGAGGAAGCCGGGCTCGAAGGCGGCGCGGTCGGTGACATCGGCTTCGTCGCCGTTGTAGGTGGCGGCGTTGAGGTAGAGACCGGTGTCCGAGGGGCCGACCAAGGCGCTGGTGCCGAGCTCGAAAACAAGACGCGGAACGGGTTGGGTGGTCTCGGAAACGTTGCGAATCGTGGTCTCGTGGCGGATGCGATAGGGCTCGGCCGCGGCGTCGGCGGGATCGGCGAGGGCGTAGCGGCGGGTGACCTCGAGGCGATTTTCGAAGACGGCCTTGTAAATCACTTCGCGGTTCGTGGACGAGACGCGCTCGAAGCGGGTTTCCTGGCCGAGGCCCTTGAGTTCGCCGAGGGCGAGGATGGGGGCGGCGTGGCGTTGGTTAAAAACGAAGGATTCGGGGGAGCCTTGGACGGCGGGGTATTTCTTGAACGCGACGTCTTGGATGGCGCCGCCGAAGTCGGTGAACCGGACGGTCACGAACTCGTTGGCGAGGAGGGTGGTCTCGGCGTCGGTGCGGCCCTCGCTGAGGGCGGCGAAGGTCGCGTTTGGCGCGTCGGCGGGGGCGGCGGCGAGGACGGGCGTCTCCGGACCGGACGCGCCCGGGGTGCCGTTCGCGGCAGGCGCGACCACAGGCGCGGGAGCGGGAGGCGGCTGCAGCCGCGAGCCGATGACGAGCGTCGCGATGGCGGCCACGATGAAGACGATGCCGAGGGTGAGGTTCTTCTTATCCATTGAGTAAAGCGGGAGAATGCGCGGCGTGGCCTAACTGACCGCCGGCTCGCGCGCGGGCACGGGGTCCTCGCCGCTCGCACCCCACGGGTGGCAGCGGAGCAGTCGGCGGGCGGCGAGCGTGGAGCCGTGAATCGGGCCGTGAAGGGCGAGCGCCTCCAGGGCGTAGTGCGAGCACGAGGGCGTGAAGCGGCATCCGCACCCGGGGCCGCCGAGCGCGTGGAGCATCGGCGAAATCGCGATCTGGTAACCGCGAACCCCGGCCATCAGCGCGCGAGCGGCCAGCCCCGGCGAGGAGGCGGGAGCGGACGGCGGATGGCAGGGCGGTTCAAGAGGCACGGCGCGAGAAAAGCTTCTGGCAAAGGTCGAGGAATCTCTGGTCGAGCGCGGCCGGTTCAAGCCCATTGAGGGAGCGGCGCGCGACGAACACGAGGTCCATGCCGGCCGGGAAGGCGAGTTGATGGGCGCGGAACCCCTCGCGGAGGCGCCGTTTCGCGCGGGCGCGGGCGACGGCGTTGCCCACGGCGGAGCGCGAGGCGACGAAGCCGGCTCGCGCGGGCCGGGGCGAGCCCGATGTCGGCGCGGTGCCGGCCGCGCTCGGCGGGACTTCGCCGCAGCCGGCGGTCGAAAGCGGCGGGACGGGCGGTCGCTCGGTCTCGATGGCGATGGCCGCGGTCGCAGGCGTCACGGCATGCGAGGCGGGCGCGGGTTCGGCGGCATGACGGGGCATGGGAACAGGCGCCGGTGCGCGAGGCGCGTAATAAAGCACAAAGGCGCCGCAATCGAAGCGGCGCCCTTGGGTGCGGACGTGGTTGAAATCAGACGCCCGACGCAGGTGTTGGTCGGCGCGAAAGCGCATGACGTCGAGGCCTGAAAGCCGGGACTGGCCCGGCCCGGGTCTTAGACGACGGTGAGGCGCTTGCGGCCCTTCGCGCGACGAGCGGCGAGGACTTTGCGGCCGCCCTTGGTGGCGTTGCGGGCGCGGAAGCCGATCTTGCGAGCGCGTTTCTTTTTGTGCGGGCGGAAGGTGGGTTGCATGGTGTGTTACGTGTTTAAGAGTTGACGGAAGTGCCCGCCGGCAATCGCGGTGTCAATAGGGTTTACAGCGCGTGGATGAAGAGCGCGCGACGGATTGGCGGGGCGTGTTGGCTGAGTTGCCCACCGAGCGGGATTTAGCGAGCGGCGGGGGTTTGTCCGGGAGTGATTCGCGCTTGGTGGCTGAAGTAGTGGTCGCTCAAGACAGGGTGGATGCGGTAGAGGCGGTCGAGGAGCTCGGCCAGGCGTTTGTCGAGAGGAGGCAAACCGTCCGAGCGAGGGGAAAAATGGTCGACCGGGCGGAGTTGCCCCAGGAAGTCCAAAAGGGACTGGGCGACGGTTTCGGGCGAGTCCGTCGAGGGCGCGGCGTCGCTTTCGCGGCGGATCGCCACGAGGTGTTCTTTCAACCCCACCGCGAGATGGAAGAGACCGTGCGGCGCATCCGGCTGGCGGAGGAAAAACTCCGCCACGTAGTGGGGATGGCTGCGCGACTGGTAGAGGCGCCGATAGGAGTCTTGTGATCCGAGCATGCGGAGGAGCGCGGAGAGCTCGGGGTTGTTGCGAGCGGTCGTCGCGGCGCGCTTCTCGCCGGTGCGCGCGTGGGCTCCGAGCACATGGCGCAGGGCGCTGCAGGTCATGATCGCGCGCTCGAGGTATCCTCCGAGCCGGAGAAAATGCCACGACGCGTCGTGGAGCATCGAGTGGTCGGCCGTGGCGTGGAAGGACGGGATTTGATCGAGCACGAGTTGTCCGGCCTCGGCGGCGAGCGTCTCGCGAATTTTTTCGCCGCCCGACCCGCCCGCGGGGAGGTGCCGGTGGCGAAGGGCGTCGACGCGGTCGCGCAGTCGGGCGAGGACTCGCCACGCCTCGGGGGAGAGCGTGTCGCGAAGTTGTCCGGCGTTGTAGAGGATCGAGTGGATCATCGCCGCCAGCGAGCCGTGGGCGTGAGGGTCGAGGGTCAGCCGCCAGGCGAAGTCCGCTCCCATCGTCTGGTGCGGGCGGGTGCGGGCGGTGAGCCGCTGGTTTCCCGCGTGGCCGGTGGCCTCGAGTATGCCGCGCCACACGGGCAGCCAGTGTTTGCGATCCCGGGCGGGGATCTCCTCCAGGGCCACGTCGTCGAGGATCGCGAGCATGCGGGCGGTGGCCTCGGCGCGTTCGAGGTAGCGGCCGAGCCAGAAGAGATTTTCGGCGGCGCGGGAGCCGAGCTTGGGCGGAGCGGGGGCCTGGCCTGGGGCGGAGCTTTCCTGGTCGGCGACGCCTCCGGAATTGTGCAGGCCGCGAAGAACAAGCGCGTCCGTGCTTTCGCCCACGGAGCCGACGGGCGGGGTGGCGGAACCGATCCGCACGAGACCGCCGGGAAACACCTCGTGACGCTTGCCGTCGGCGAGCACGAAGGCGCTGAGGCAGAACGGCGAGGATTCCCGGGTCGGGCGACGGCCCTCCAGCGTGAGCGCCCGCGGCTCGATGCGCGCGACGAAGCCGTGGGGATTTTCGCGCACGACCTTGTCCAGGCCGCGGGGAGTGAGCAAAGGCCGGTGATAGGCGGGACGGGAGACCGTGTAGTTGTCCGGCGATTCGTGGGCGGGGCGGATGACAAAGCGGTCGTGTTGACCGAGGATCTGATCCAAACGATCCGGCTCGCCGCAGGCGTAGGTTTCCGGCGCGGGCAGAAGGAGTTTTTCGCCGAGATAAAAACGGGAGAGGCGGGGCAAATAGGCCTCGATGACGAGGCTTTCGGCGAGTCCGGTGCCGATGGAGTTGGCGACCGCGACCCGGCCGGCGCGGATCGATTGGAGAAGGCCGGGGATGCCGGCGGTCTCGCGGTCGGTGGAAAAGACGACGGGGTCGATGTGGCTGTCGTTGAGGCGCCGGTAGATCACGTCGACGCGTTCGAGGCCGGAGACCGTCTTGAAGTAGACGGTGTTGTCGAGGACGAGGAGGTCGTCGCCGCGCGCGAGCGGGAGGCCCATTTTTCGCGCGAGGAAGCTGTGTTCCGAGTAGAACGCGTCCCCGGGGCCGGCCGTGAGCACGACGATCGAGGGCGACGCGCGGTCCCGGGGGGCGAGATTTCTCAGCGCCCCGAGCAACTGTAGGGGAAAATTGATTACGCTTTGGTAGTCGGGAAGGGCTTGGTAGAACTCCGCGGCCTCCTGGGTCATCAGGCGCCGGTTTTGAACGGCGTAGCTCAGGCCGATCGGCGTGTTGGCCCGGGTTTGCACGCAACGCCAGCCTTCGGTGGTGCGAACGAGATCGAGCCGGAGCAACGTGGCGGGATTTGCGCGCTGTGGTTCGAGCCCGAGGGCGGGGCGCCGGTAGAAGGGGTCCGAGAGCACGGCCTCGGGCGGCAAGATGCCGGCGCGCAAGGCCTGTTGCCCGTGGTAGAGATCGACGAGGAGGGCGTTGACGAGCCGGGCGCGTTGGCGAAGACCGGCTTCCAGGGGCGTCCATTCGGCCGCCGTGATGACCAGCGGGTTGGGCTCGAGCTTCCAGAATTGGTGCGCGCTGCGACCGGTGGCGTCGTCGGGATGGGAGAGGTCGGTGACCGACGCGTCGCGGATGGACAGGCGGAGGCGAGGGCGAAGGGTGCGCCGTTGCGCGGGGTGGAGCTTGGGGAGCGTCGGGTGCGCGTGGGCCGGCGGCGTGGACATCGATGGAGCGGCCGGCAGGTTGGATGTTAGCCGAGAGCGGCTGCAAGCGCGCGAAACACGCGGGCAGATTCGCGCGGCGCTTTTTGGGGATTGCCCGCGGAGGGGAAACCGCGATGGGTGCCGACATGTTGCCCTTGTGGGATACGCAACCTCACCGCCGTGCGCCGGTGCTGACCGTGCTGCTCATCGTCGCCTGCATCGCGACGTTTGGCTATCAGGTCGCGTTGTTTTTGTCCGACGAGTCACGCATGGCGGCATGGGTGACGGAGCATGGGTTGGTCCCGGCCCGCTTTCTGGACGGGTTCACAGGCGCGCGGCAGTGGCAAACCGTGGCGACCTCGATGTTTTTGCACGGGGGCGTGGCGCACGTGCTTGGCAACTGTTGGTTCCTTTGGGTGTTCGGGAACAACGTCGAGGAGCGTTTGGGGGCGTTTGGATTTCTGTTGTTCTACCTGGTTTCGGGAGCGGTGGCGGCCTTGGTTCAGATCGCGGCGGGACCGGGTTCGCAGGTGCCGATGATCGGGGCCAGCGGGGCGATCTCGGGCGTGCTGGGGGCGTATCTGGTCTTTTTTCCGCGGGCGTGGGTCATAGCGCTGGTGCCTTGGATCGTGCCGATTCTGCCGATACCAGCGGTGCTTTTCCTGCTGCTTTGGTTCTTCGTTCAGGCTTACGCGGGAGTGGGCTCCTTGCTTGCGGGCACCGCGGGCGCGGGCGGGGTCGCATGGTGGGCGCACGCGGGTGGTTTTGTGGCCGGGGCTTCATTGGCGATGCTGGTGCCGCGCGGCCGGGAGAAGTGAGCTTCGGCCGCGGCGGGCTCCGTGGTTGCAAAGGGGGGGGAAACGCGAAACCGTGCGACGAAAGACATGCTGAAGAAAATCATCTCGAAGCTGCGCTCCGTCATCGCGCCTTCGTCCGCGAAGAAGAAGGAAACCGAATCCTCCCCTAAGGGAAGAGGTCATACGACCAAAGGCCAGGGCCAGGGGCCGCGTCCTCCCCGTGCGGCGGGCGAAAACGCGGCGTCAGGCCGTGACCGTGAGCAAGGCGCGCGCGGAGGCGGGCGTCGCGAGGGCCGGGGTGTCGAAGGCCGGCAGGGCGGAGAGGCGCGCCAGGGCGGCGGTCGCGGTCGGGGCCGCGAGTCGCACGGGGCGGAGCGTCGTGAAGAGCGCCGTGGAGGCGGGGCGGGCGGTAACGCGGGAGGCGGTCGCCACGCACGTCTGGAAAAGCACGAGAAGCCGCGCACGGATCACTCGTATGAGCATCCGCGCAAGGAGCCGATCAAGCCGGTGTCGCCGGTTACGATTCCTCCGCAGGACACGAATTTCACCAAGCTCGGACTCAACGACGCGATCGCGTTTGCCGTGGCTGAAATGGGTTACAACGACCCGACGCCGATCCAGGCGCAGGCGGTGCCGGTGGTTCTTTCGGGCCGCGACGTGATCGGCTCGGCCCAGACGGGAACGGGGAAGACGGCGGCTTTTGCGCTGCCCATCATCCATCGGCTGGGCGCGCACGCGAAGAAGACGCGTTGCCTCGTGCTCGAGCCGACGCGCGAGCTCGCCTTGCAAGTCGAGGAGGCGATCCAGAAATACGCCAAATACACCGATATCACGGTGACGGTCGTGTATGGGGGTGTCGGATACGGCAAGCAGCGCGAGGACCTGGCGCGCGGAGTGGACGTGATCGCGGCGACGCCGGGGCGCCTGCTCGACCACTTGGAGCAGGGCACGGCGAGTCTCGACGGGGTGGAGATCCTCGTGCTCGACGAGGTGGATCGCATGCTGGACATGGGCTTTCTGCCCGACGTGCAGCGCATCATCGCAAAGTGCCCGAAGGCGCGGCAGACGTTGTTTTTCAGCGCGACGATGCCGCCGGAGCTCGCGCAGCTCGCGAGCTGGGCGCTGCGCGAGCCGCAGGAGATCAAGATCGGTCGCACGCGCTCGGCGGCGGAGACGGTGGCGCACGCGTTTTACCCCGTGGTGGGCACGCAAAAGTTTGACCTCTTGCTCGAGTTGCTGAAGCGGACGGATTTCAAGAGCGTGATCATTTTCACCCGCACCAAGATGGGCGCGGACCGGATCGCGCACCGCTTGCAGCGCGAGTCGCACACGGTGGGGGTTATTCACTCGGATCGCAGCCAGCGGGAGCGCGTGGAAGCGCTGCAGGGCTTCAAGGACGGGACCTTTGAGGTGCTGGTGGCGACGGACATCGCGGCGAGAGGCTTGGATATCGCGGGCGTGTCGCACGTTGTGAATTACGACGTGCCGGAGAACGCCGAAGACTATGTGCACCGCATCGGGCGCACCGGCCGGGCGCAAAGCACGGGGGACGCCTACACGTTGGTCACAGAGGAGGACGTGCGTGACGCGCGATCGATCGAGCGTTTCATCGGGGCCAGCATCGAACGAAAAAAGCTCGAGGACTTTCCCTACATTTATTCCGCGCTTTTCGATGAAACGGCGTTGGCGCAGGCCGAAGCAGCCGCACCCAAGCCGGCCGGTCGTCTGATGCGCGGGACGCGCGGCGGGCGCCGATAG
>CBINJQ010000198.1:0-8031 GCA_966251015.1 uncultured Akkermansia sp.
GTGTCGGGCCAGACGCACGACAACGCGGTGTCGGGAAACGGCGGGCCGAGCACGACGCAGGGGATTTTGTTCACCGAGAACCATCGCTGGACGCCGGGGGTGGAGTTTAGCACCACCCAGCCGGCCGTGCCGGGAAGGGAGTTGAGGCGGGCGAGTTCCCGGGGGTTACGAAGGCGGAAGAGGCGTGGGTGGTGCTCGAACTCGACGCGATAGCCCTCGCGGCCGGCTCGCTCGCGGAGGCTGTCGCAGATGATCAGATGCAACTCGCCGAAATGCTGGGCGCCGAAGGGGACCAGCACGCGGATGATGTTACCATGGGGCCTGCCGGCCGGAGCGGGGGAGCGGAGGATCTTATGGCGCTGGCCGCGGCCTCCTTTGGAGATGATCTCTTCGCGGGCGAGCGTGGCCAGCGCCCGTCGCAGGGTTCCGCGGCTGATCTGCAACTCGCGGGAGAGCTCCATTTCACCGGGCAAGGTTCCTGTCCAGCGACCCTGCCGGACCCCGTCGCGGAGCACGCGGATGGCTTGTTCGGCGAGGGAGAGACGTTGAATCGAAGTGGTCACGCGTGAATTCGGAAGGGGCGGTGGAGAACGGTGTCGCCTGGCGAGGGCGGGGGCGCATCGAGCGGCACGTTGGGGGATCTGACGCGGGGTCGCGACGGCATGGGGCGGCGACTGGTTATCCAAAAAGCGTCAGGTCGCGGACGGCGTCGAGCCGAACCGAGGGGGCATTTTGTCCGTTATTGTTGCTTCCGGCGCCCGTGCCGGGTGGCGGGATTCAGCCACGAAACCGCGACTTTCGCGGGGATGTTTGAAGGGTTCGGCCGGCGGCCTTTTCGCCGACTCGATCTCAGGCCGGTCGATGGGCGAGGAGCACCTCGCGGATCGCACCGGAAGCGTCGACGGTCTCGATTTTCAACACGCGAAGGTGGGCGGCCTGGGAGGCGAGGAGCGTGGCGACGGCGGCGAAGTCGGAATGCGTCTCGACGACTTCGCGGCTGAACTGGAGGTAGGTCACCCGGTAGGCCGCCTCGTCGCCCTCCAGGCGGCGGAGCGCGTCGCCGGGGGCGGCTTTCTTGTCGGGCAAGGCCGACTTGGCGGCCGGAGACATGTCCGAAGCGAAGAACTCGGCGACGGACGCGGGCGCGACGGCGCCGGCTTTGCGCTTGGCGCGTCGATCGGACGGCAGCGCGGGCTTTGTGAACGGGTAGGGGCCGCGGAGCAGGCGCGCGATCTCGGTCTCCGCCGCGTGGATACGCAGGAAGAGCTCCTCGCGCTGGAGGAGGAGTTCGTTGACGCGGATTTGCCGGTCTAGCTGCACGCGGGCCGAGGCGGACGGGGCGTTGCGGGCTTATTCGGCCGGGGTGGCGGAGTCGTCGTCGGAGTCGTCGGCCGCGTCTTCGTCGGCCTCGGGCTCGGGCGCCGGCGTCGCGGCGGGGCGGCCGCGTTTGCCGGCGGGCGCGGCGGCGGCGCCAACGGAGGCGAGGCGTTGCACGGTCTCGGCCTTCGGGTCGACACCGGCGACGGGGAGAGGCGGGGCGGGGAAGGGGAAGACGCCCGGTTCGCCGATGACGTCCTCGACCTGGGTCTCGAGGGCGGCGATGCGCTCGTAGGCGGCCTGGCGCTCGGCGATCAGCTCGTCGATGCGCACGCGGGCCTCGAGGGCCTGGCGCAGGGTCTCGGCGTCGGAGCCCAGCACGAGGTCGCGGAAGGTGAGGGCGGTGAGGTTGGGTTTCTTGGCCATGGCGGAAAGGGAGGGAGAAATACGAGAAGCGGAATTAGCGGAAGAGGCGTTTTAGTTTGCCGAGGAGGCCTTGGTCGGGGGCGGGCGAGGCGGGCGCCGAGGGGCGGGCGAAGGAAATCGAGACGGCGACGGGATCGGGGGCGGACGCGGACGCCGGGGACGGCGTCCCTCCAGCGGAACGGGATGGGCGCGCGCGAGCGGTCTCCGCGGCGCGGGTGGCTTCGGCGCGGCGGGCTGCGGCGCGGGCGGCTTGGATCTCCCGGGCGGCGGAGGCGACCTCCTCGGCGGGGTCGGCGAGGGCGTCGGAGAGAAGTTCGTCGGCGGCGTTGGGGTGGCGCACGGCGGCGAGACGGACGCGCGCGACGGGGTCGCGCATGAAATCGTAGAGGTCGGCGCGGCGCCAGGCGTGGGCGGAGACGCCGAGGGCGCGGACGCCGGGCAGGCGATCGGAGAGCAGGACGCGGGCGGTCTCGGCGTCGAGGCCCTGGAGCGGGCGGTCTTGCGCGGCCCAGTGGCGGCGGAAGACGGGGCTGCGGGTGACGAGCAGCACGGCGATCTCGGGATCGAGCGTGGGGCGGTAGGCGAGCGCGGCGAGGACGGCGGGGCGGCGGGTGGCGGCGACGCCTTGTATCAAGTCTTCGGAGACGGAGGGGTTGCCGGCGAGGGATAGGCAGGCGGCCTCGTCGGCGAGGTCGACGAAGTAGGCGGCGATGCCGGGGTCGAGATCGGGGTTGGCGGCGAGCGCGCCGCGCACGGAGGCGGTCTTGTCCTGGGCGAGGAGACGCTGGAGCGGGCGGGGCAGGCGAGGGCGCGCGGCGACCCAGCGGCGTTCCTCGACATCTCCGGCGGTGGCGAAGTGGAGGAGGTCGATCTCGTCGGGCTCGATGTTCTCGCGGGCGGCGCGGCGGACGGAGGCGTGGGAAGACTGGAGGAGGAGGCGTTCGGCGGCCTCGGGCAGTTGGCGGCGACGGAGGAGGGCGAGTTGCACGTCCTCCTCGTCGGCGGCGGCCCAGCCGGTGACGGTCTCGTCGTCGGCGGGGGCGGAGGCGACGGCGTGGAGCCGGACGACGGCGCTGTCGTCGATCGCGAGGACGAGCGCGGCGGGCGCGGCGAGGGCGGACTGGCCGGCGAGGGCGGCGCGGACGGACGGATCGGCGTCGGTGGCGAGGCGGGCCTGCTGCGGGAGGCGGAGCGAGGAGTTGGTCGCGAGGGCTCGGCGGACGGACGGGTCGGCGTCTTCGGCGAGGGCGAGGAGTTCGCGAGCGGGGAGCTGGGGATGTTGCGCGGCCTGGGCGCGGACCTCGGCGGCGGGGAAGGCGGCGAGCTCGATCAGGAGGTGCGGAGGCGTGCGCGGATTGATGGCGAGATGGGCGAGGAGGGTGGGCTCGGGGTGGCGCGCGGCGAGGTTTTCGAGGAGGTGGCTGGGGGCGAGCGGATAGGCGGCGACGAAGAGACGGGCCTCGGGGGCCTCGTCGGGAGGGAGGTCGGCGAGGGCTTGGAGGAGGGTGGAGGGGAGGGGCGGCTTGCGGAGCGCCTGCGCGGTGCGTCGCACGCCGTCGCGCCGGATGCGGGCGAGGATGGAGTCGGGCGTGTGGGTTTCGACGGACATTTTTGAACCGCTAAAGGACGCTAAAGGGCGCTAAAAAGAAGGGCGGAGAAAGCGGAAGAATTTTAGTCGAGGTGGAGGTCGCCGGGCTGGACGTAGATCTCGCGGGGGTTGTTGCCGACCTGGGGGCCGATGAAGCGGCGTTTCTCCATTTCGTCGATGAGGCTGGCGGCGCGGTTGTAGCCGATGCGGAGGCGGCGCTGGAGGTAGCTCGTGCTGGCGCGGCCGTTGGCGGCGAGGACTTCGAGGGCCTGCTTCATCAGCGGGTCGAGACCGGCGTGGGTTTCGGAGTCGCCCATGACGTCCTCGCCGCCGCCGGGGGCGTCCTCGGCGCGGAGCTCGACGCGGTAGCGCGGGGCGAGCTGGGACTTGAGCGAGGCGACGATCTGCTCGACCTCGGCGTCGTCGACGAAGGGCGCTTGAAGACGCTGGAGGCGGCCGAGGCCGGGCGGGCAGTAGAGCATGTCGCCGCGGCCCTGGAGGGCCTCGGCGCCTTTGCCGTCGAGGATGGTGCGGGAGTCGATCTGGGAGCTGACCTGGAAGGCGATGCGGGTGGGGAAGTTGGCCTTGATGACGCCGGTGATGACGTTCACCGAGGGGCGCTGGGTGGCGAGGATGACGTGGATGCCGACGGCGCGCGCCATCTGGGCGAGGCGGGCGATGGGCGTCTCGACCTCCTGCGAGGCGGTCATCATGAGGTCGGCGAGCTCGTCGATGATGAGGACGATGAAGGGGATCTTGGCGAAGCCCTCGGTCGCGGCCTTGGCGTTGTAGCCGGCGAGGTTGCGGACGTTTTTCTCGGAGAGGACCTGATAGCGGCGCTCCATCTCGCGCACGAGCCACTTGAGGGCCTGGACGGCCTGCTTGGGGTCGGTGACGACTGGGTGGATGAGGTGCGGGAGGTCGCGGTAGATGGCGAACTCGACGATCTTCGGGTCGATGAGGACGAGCTCGAGTTCGTCGGGGCGAAACCGATACAGCAGCGAGAGGATGACGTTGCTGATGCAGACGGATTTGCCGGAGCCGGTGGCGCCGGCGATGAGGGCGTGGGGGGCCTTGGCGAGATCGCAGACGACCTGTTTGCCGGTGATGTCGACGCCGAGGACGATGGGGAGATCGGCCTTGGTGTCGGACCAGGCGGAGGACTCGAAGGCGCCGCGGAGGGCGAGGGGGACGGAGCGGCGGTTGGGAATCTCGACGCCGACGAAACTCTCGCCGGGGATGGGCGCCTGGATGCGGACGGCGTTGGCGGAGAGCGAGAGGGCGAGGTTTTTCTCGAGGGCGGCGATGGACTCGACGCGCACGCCGAAGCCGGGCTTGACGCGGAACTGGGTGACGCGCGGGCCGACGATGGAGTCGTAGACGAAGGCGTCGACGGCGAAGCTGTCGAGGGTGGTTTGGAGGGTCTTCTTGTTGGCCTCGATTTCGTCGACGGGAACGAGTTCCTGCTCGGCGGCGGAGGGGGCGCGGAGGAGCTCGAGCGAAGGCAGCTTATAGCCGGCGACGTCGTCGGCGGTGAAGGGCTCGACGGCGGGCGCGGATGGAGCGGCGGAAGAAGGGGAGACGGACGACGGATCGGAGTCGGCGGAATCGGTGGCGGAGGCGTCGCCGATGGCGGCGATGTCGGCCTGGCGCTCGCTGGTGTTTTTCCGGACCGAGTCGAGGTGGTCGAGGGCGTCCTCGAGGCGATCGCGGTGGCGGGCCTGGAGTTTGGTGCGTTCCTCGCGGCGGGCGGCGAGCTCTTCCTGCCAGGCGGCGAGCGTGGCGTGGTCCTCGGCCAAGGCGGCGTCGAGCGCGGCCGCGGCGGCGGAGGACGCGGGGTCGACGGGGGAGGGCGAGGATGTGGGCGAGGATGCCGACATGAAGGGCGAAAAGCTGGGCACGCGCGCGGGCGTGACAAGCTTGCGCGGGCGAACCGGAGGCGAAAGTTTTTCGCGGCGGAAGCGCCGACAGGACCCGCCATGGAGTTTGCGTGGGCGACCCCGGGAGGCAGGCTGGCCGGACATGAGACGGACGTTTCTTTTTCTGGCGACCTGGGTGCTTTGCTCGGGCGCGGGTTTCCCGGCGGATCGGGGCGCGGGCGATCCGCTTGCGCGGTTCGTGGCCGAAGCGGCGGAGCGGCACGGGGACCTCGGCGGGCGGGCGGCGCGTTTTCTCGTGGAGCATATGTCGGAGGCGGACCGCGGGCGCGTGAGCGCGGCGTTTCTGGCGGAGAACCTCGATCTGGCGCTGCGGGCGCGGGCGGAGTTTTCGTGGGGGCGGGCGGTGCCGGAGGAGATTTTTTTCAACGACGTGCTGCCCTACGCGGTGCTGGACGAGCCGCGCGATCCGTGGCGGGCGGAGTTTTACGCGATGGCGAAAGAGATCGTGGCCGGGGCGTCGAGCGCGACGGAGGCGGCGCAGGCGTTGAACCGGGAGTTTTTCAAGCGCGTGGGCGTTCATTACGACACCGGGCGCAAGCGCGCGAACCAGAGCGCGAAGGAGTCGAGGGAGATCGGACGGGCGACTTGCACCGGGTTGTCGATCATCCTCGTCGAGGCGTGTCGCGGCGTCGGGATTCCGGCGCGGGCGGCGGGGATCGCGAGCTGGCCGCACAAGGCGGGAAACCACACGTGGGTGGAGTTTTGGGACGGCGGCTGGCGTTTTCTCGGCGCGGACGAATACGACGCGGCGGGGCCGGATCGGGGCTGGTTTGCGGAGGACGCGCGGCGGGCGCGGGCGGGCGATCCGCGGCACGGGATTTACGCGAGCTCGTGGCGGCCGGAGGGCGCGTGGTTTGTCGCGCCGTGGGGCGACGGCACGAGGATCGCGGCGGTGGAGGTGACGACGCGCTATGCGGCGGCCTCGGACGGGGCGGGTGTTTCAAAAGAGGCAGCGCGGGTGGCGCTGTATTTTCGGGTGCGATCGTCGGCCTTGCGGGGGGGCGATGATCGCATGGCGGCGCGGGTCGAGCTGCGTGGAGCCGGAGGAGAAACCCGGGGCGAGGTGACGACCAAGGCCGGTCGGGCGGATCTCAACGACATGCCTTCGCTGCGGGTGGCGGCGGGGCGGCGCTATCGTTGCGTGGTGCGGCGCGGCGAGGAGGCGCGGGAGACGGTGATTTTCGCGGGGACGGCGTCCTCGCGCACGGTGGATTTGCGGTGGGAGGACCTGGTCCCGGTGGTGCCGGAGCTGGCGGAGACCGGGGAATGGTTGCTCAAGACGCCCGCGGAGCGGGGGGCGGCGCCGACCACGGCCTTGTCGCGGACGCAGGCGGAGGCGGCGTTGGCGCTGTTGTGGGCGGGGCGGCGGGGCGAGATCGAAGCGGGGCGCGCGGCGGAGATGGATGCGCGGGCGGTGCAGGCGGAGGGGAAGACCTTGAAATGGAAGGAGGCGGTGTTCGGCAAGGAGCCGCCGGGCGGGCGGAGCTTGTGGATTTCAATGCATGGCGGCGGCAACGCGCCCGCGGAGCTGAACGACGGGCAATGGGAAAACCAGAGCCGGCTCTACCGGCTGGACGAGGGGATCTACGTCGCGCCGCGCGCGCCGACCAACACCTGGAATCTGTGGCACGAGCCGCATATCGACGCGCTGTTCGACCGGCTCATCGAGGACTACGTGGCGCTGCGCGGGGTGAATCCGAACCGCGTGTATCTGCTCGGTTACTCGGCGGGCGGCGACGGCGTGTATCAACTCGCGCCTCGGATGGCGGATCGCTTTGCGGCGGCGGCGATGATGGCGGGCCATCCGAACGACGCCTCGCCGCTGGGATTGCGCAACCTGCCGTTCGCGCTGTTCGTGGGGGAAAAGGACGGCGGCTACGGGCGGAATGCCGTCGCGCGCGAGTGGCGCGGGAAGCTCGAGCGGCTGGAGCGGGAGACGCGCGCCGACGGAGACCGGGGCGGGTATCCGCATCTGGTGCGAATCGTCGCGGGAAAGGGGCACTGGATGGACGGGGAAGACGCGGCGGCGCTGCCGTGGATGGCGGCTCGCACCCGCGATCCTTGGCCGAAGCGGGTGGTGTGGGAACAGGGGCACCGGGTGGGGCGGCGGTTTTATTGGCTCGCGTTGCCGGAACGGGCGGGCGGGGCGGCGGGCGAAGTGATGCCGGTTCGCGGGGCGCTCGTGCGGGCGGAGGTGGCGGGGCAACAGGTTGCGGTGGAGAGCCGGGATTATCGGCGGCTGGTGCTGCGGCTTTCGGACGCGTTGTTGGATTTGGACCGGCCGGTGACGGTGGTGGCGAACGGGAGGAAGGTTTTTTCCGGACGAGTGACGCGGACGGCGGCGGCCTTGGCGGCGTCGCTGGAGGAGCGGGCGGATCCGGGCTCGGCGGCGAGCGCGGTGCTGGAGGTGGAGTGGTGAGACGGGCGGGGGCGAGCCGACACGTCGGCTCGTCGAAGGCGGCGACATGTCGCCGCAGTCCATAGGGAGAACGGAAAGAAAAAGCCCCGGCGTGAAGGCCGGGGCTTTTGGGGGAGCCGGTTAGGCGGGCTTGGGGGCTTCGGGCTTCTTCTCGGCCTTTACCGGGAGGGCGCGGGTCGCGATCTCGGACTTCACGCGGGCGAGGAAGTCGGTGAAGGGGAGAACGCCCTCGTCGCCCTTGGCGCGGGAGCGGACGGAGACGGATTGCACCTCCGCCTCCTTTTGGCCGACGACGAGCATGTAGGGGATCTTGGCGAGCTCGGCGCGGCGGAGCTTGGCGC
>CBINJQ010000199.1:0-8019 GCA_966251015.1 uncultured Akkermansia sp.
TTTGTGGGTGGAGTCTTTTTGGGGGGGGCCGGCCTTGACCTTGGGCGGTGGGGCTACGCCGCGGCCGACGCGCCCCTTTATCCGGGCGACGCCCACGACGATGTTGCGGGCCCAGTCGCGCTGGACCTCGAGGAAATCGGCGTCGTCCACGAGGCGGTTGATCACCTGGTAGACGTCGAGCGGGGCCTTCGGGTCGGCGGGCACGAGGTCGTTCATGCCGGGATCGCGGTCGAGCGTCAGGTTCGGCACCGGGCGGTGCGGGGGGTCCATGACGTTGTTGGCGGGCAGGAACGAGAGCAGGCGCTGCGTGAGGGCGAGGGCTCCCGGGGCGTCTTCGGTGACAAAGTGGATGTTTCCGGACACGGAGGCGTGGGCGGCGGCGCTGCCGACCTCGTCCATCGTGACGGTGGCGCCGGTGGCGGCCTTGATGACGTCGGGCCCGCAGATGAACATCTGCGAGTTTTTCTTCGTCATGATGATGAAGTCGGTGAGCGCGGGCGAGTAGGCCGCGCCGCCGGCGCAGGGGCCGGCGATGACCGAGATCTGCGGCACGACGCCGGAGAGAAGGACGTTGTGGAAGAAGACCTGGCCGTAGCCGGAGAGCGAGTCGTCGCCCTCCTGGATGCGGGCGCCGCCCGAGTCGTTGATCCCGACGACCGGGATGCCCGACTGCTGGGCGTATTCCATCAGGTCGCAGATCTTCTGGGCGTGGATGCGGCCGACCGCGCCGCCGCCGACGGTGAAGTCCTGGCTGAACGCGGCCACGGGCCGGCCGTCGATGTAGCCGACCCCGGTGATGACGCCGTCGCACGGGAGCTTTTTGTCCTCGAGACCGAAGTGGTGGCAGTCGTGCTGTGCATGGAGGCCGAACTCCATGAAGGTGCCCGGCTGGAAAAGGATCTCGAGGCGCTCGCGCGCGGTGGTGAGGCCCTTCTTTTTGCGTTCGGCGAGCTTGTCGGCGCCGCCGCCGAGCATGGCGGCCTGGCGCCGCTCGGCGAGCTTCTGCAGGAGTTCGGGTGCGATAGGCATGGGAATGGAGTGGGGGAGTTTGGAGCGGGAGCGCGACGCGGGGCCGGGTTCAGGCCTTGGGGGCGCAAAATTCGGTGAGAACCCCGAAGCTCGACTTCGGGTGGAGGAAGGCGACGAGCTTGCCGGCCGCCCCCTCGAAAGGCACCTCGTGGATCAACCGGGCCCCGGCTCCGGAGGCCTGTTTGAGCTGGGCGTTGATATCCGTCGTGGCGAAGGCGATGTGGTGGATGCCCTCGCCGTTTTTCTCGATGAACTTGGCCACCGGGCTTTCGGGGGACATGGGCTCCAGCAGTTCGAGGTGGACCTCGCCCACGTCGAAGAAGGCGGTGCGCACCTGCTGGGAGGCGACCTCCTCGCGATGCGCGCATTTGAGGCCGAGGGCCTTTTCGTAATAGGGCAGCGTCGCCTCAATGGAGCGGACCGCGATGCCGAGGTGATCGATACGAGTAATCATGGCGGGGAGGTGTCGGTTGCGACGCCGGACAAAATACGCGAAGACGGCGGACGCGGCTTCGCGGGCTTTGGTTAAAGACCCGCGCTTCTTGCACAAAATCCGCGCAGCCGTGGCGGAGCGCATAGCGTATTATCCGCGGCACTACCGGGGCATCGGGCCCCGGCCCCAACTCTCCCACCATGTCAAAAACCGCACAAACAACCCTGCCCGAGGCGGAGTCGCTGGAGTCGGCGCTCGCCACCTGGCGCAAGACCGTCGAGGCCGAGCTGAAAGGCGCGCCCTTCGACAAAAAACTTCTCACGAAGACGTTTGAGGGAATCACCCTGAAACCGCTCTACACGCGCGCCGACCTGGCCGGACGCGCCGGGCATCTGGCCGCGTTGGCGAAGCCGGCGGGCGAAGCGCCCTACCTGCGCGGCACCCGCGCGGCGGGCTACGCGTCCGGGGCCTGGGAGGTCGCGCAGGAGATCCCGGCCGCCACCGCGGAGGAGTTTAACAAGAAACTGCGCGAAGACCTCATGGGCGGCCAGAACGCCGCGGTTCTTCGCCTCGACAGTCCCGCTCGTCCCGAGGGGCTTCCGCTCGAGGCGCCCGGCGTGCTGGAGACGGCTCTCAAGGACGTGGACGTGTCCGCCATACCGGTTCACATCAACGCCGGCCCGGACGCCACCAAGGTGGCGAACCAGTATCTCGCCCTCGCGGGCCTGCGAGGCGCCGACGCCTCCGCGCTCACCGGTTCGCTCACCGCCGACCCGCTCGGGGTCTGGGCCGCCGCCGGCGCGCTGCCGATCCCTCTATCCGGGGCCTTCGATGCGCTCGCCGCCTGGACGAAACGCGCGTCTGTAGTCAGTCCGTCACTACGCACTGTCGGGGTCGACGCCCGCCTCTGGGCCGACGCCGGCGGCAGCGCCGTGCTCGAGCTCGCCTGCGCCCTCGCCTCGTCGGTCGAGTATGTCCGCGCGCTGCGCGACCGCGGCGTGCCGGTCGAGATCATCGTCCCGCGGCTGCGCGTCACCTTCGGCGCAGGGCCGCAGTTCCTGATGGAGACGGCCAAATTCCGGGCCTGGCGTCCGTTGCTCGTCCGCGCCGTCGTCGCGCTCGGCGGAACGTCCGCGCTCGCCGCGCAGGCGGCGGTAAACGCGTCCACCACGCGCTGGGACAAGACCCGTCTCGACGCGCATGTGAACATGCTGCGCGCGACCACCGAGGCGTTCTCGGCGGTGCTCGGCGGGGTCGATTCGCTCAACGTCGCGCCCTTCGACTCGCTCGACGGCATCGGCGGCGGCGATTCGTTCGCCCGTCGCATCGCGCGCAACGTGCATGCGCTGCTCGCCGAGGAGTTCGGCGCCACCGCCCCGGCCGATCCGGTGGGCGGCTCGTGGTGCATCGAGAGCCTCACCGACGAGCTCGCGCGCAAGGCCTGGGCACAGTTCCAGGAGATCGAGGCCGCGGGCGGTTTCGCCGCCGCGTTGCGCGCCGGCCTGCCGCAGAAGATCGCCGCCGCCGGCGCGAAGGAAAAGGGCCAGGCCGTCGGCACCCGTCGCCTCGGCGTGATCGGCACGAACCTCTTCCCGAACCTGAAGGAGACGCCGCTCGCTCCGCCGGCCAGGCGTCCCGTCACCGGGGCGTGGGCGCAGGAGCGCATCGAGCCCGCCGCGTGTTTCCGCGCCGCGGCCGCGTTTGAGAAAATGCGCGACGCCAGCGCCGATCACGCCAAGCGCACCGGCAAGCGGCCGCGCGTCTTCCTCGCGAAGATGGGCCCGCTCGCCCAGCACAAGGCCCGCGCCGATTTCACGGCCGGATTTTTCGCGCCGGGCGGCTTCGAGATGGTGGCGAAGCAGACCTTCGTCACCGCCGCGGAGGCCGCGCAGGCCGCCGCCGACTCGGGCGCGGAGATCGCCGTTCTGTGCTCGACCGACGAAACCTATCCCGAGCTCGCGCCCGCCTTCGCCTCCGCGCTGAAAGCGGCCAAGCCCTCCGTCTCCATCGTCCTCGCCGGCCTTCCCGCCGACAAGGCCGTGCAGGACGCGTTCACCGCCGCCGGCGTCGAGATCTTCATCCATCTCCGCGCGCCGGTGGAGGAGACGCTCGCGAACCTCCTCAAAAAAATCGGAGCCCTCTAAGGAACCCATCCATGAACAACGTTCCCACCCCTGATTTCACCAAGCTCGGCTACGACGAGATTCCCGTTCCCGTCGCGTCCGTTTCCGCTTCGGCCCCCGCCGAGCTGCCGGAGAACTACGAGCAGATTCCGCTGAAGCCCTCCTTCACCGCCGAGGATCTGCCGGCCCCCGCCGCTCTCGACACCATGCCGGGGCACGCGCCGTTTACGCGCGGCCCCTACGCCACGATGTATGTCCAGAAGCCCTGGACGGTGCGCCAGTATGCCGGCTTCTCCACCGCGGAGGAGTCCAACGCGTTTTATCGGCGCAACCTCGCCGCCGGCCAGGCCGGCCTCTCGGTCGCCTTCGACCTCGCGACCCACCGAGGCTACGACAGCGACCACCCGCGCGTCGTCGGCGACGTCGGAAAGGCCGGCGTGGCCATCGACTCGATCGAGGACATGAAGGTCCTCTTCGACAGCATCCCGCTCGACAAGGTCTCGGTGTCGATGACCATGAACGGCGCGGTGCTTCCGGTGATGGCGTTCTACATCAGCGCCGCGCTCGAGCAGGGCGCGAAACTCACCGACCTCGCGGGCACGATCCAGAACGACATCCTCAAGGAGTTCATGGTGCGGAACACCTACATCTATCCGCCCACGCCCTCGATGAAGATCATCGCGGACATCTTCGCCTACACCTCGAAGGAGATGCCCAAGTTCAACAGCATCTCGATCTCGGGCTACCACATGCAGGAGGCCGGCGCCACGGCCGACCTCGAGCTGGCCTACACGCTCGCCGACGGTCTCGAATATCTGAAGACCGGTGTCGCGGCCGGCCTGGGCGTCGACGCGTTCGCGCCGCGCCTCTCGTTCTTCTGGGCCATCGGAAAGAACTTCTTCATGGAGGTCGCGAAGATGCGGGCCGGCCGCACGCTCTGGTCCGAGATCGTGGGCCGCTTCGATCCGAAGAATCCGAAGTCGCGCGCCCTCCGCACGCACTCGCAGACCTCGGGCTGGTCGCTCACCGAGCAGGACCCGTTCAACAACGTCGCCCGCACCTGCCTCGAGGCGCTCGCCGCCGCGTCCGGACACACGCAGTCCTTGCACACCAACGCGCTCGACGAGGCCATCGCGCTCCCGACCGATTTCTCGGCCCGCATCGCCCGCAACACCCAGTTGCACCTCCAGCAGGAGACCGGCATCTGCTCGGTCGTCGATCCCTTCGGCGGCAGCTACTACGTCGAGTATCTCACGCAGGAGCTCATCAAGAAGGTCCGCGTCCACCTCGACGAGGTGGAGAAGATGGGCGGCATGACCAAGGCCATCGAGGCGGGCATACCGAAGCTCCGCATCGAGGAGGCCGCCGCGCGCCGCCAGGCCCGCATCGACTCCGGTCGCGAGACCATCGTCGGTCTCAACAAATACCGCCTCGAGCAGGAGGCGCCGCTCGACATCCTCGAGGTGGACAACACCGCCGTGCGCGAGTCGCAGATCAAGCGGCTCAAGGCTCTCCGCGCGGCGCGCGACGAGAACGCGGTGAAGGCAGCGCTCGCCGCGCTCACCGAGTGCGCGCGCACCGGACAGGGCAATCTACTCGCGCTCGCCGTCACGGCGGCGCAGGCCCGCGCCACGCTCGGCGAGATCAGCGACGCGTGCGAAGTCGTCTTCGGCCGCTACTCGGCGCAGATCCGCTCGATCAGCGGCGTCTATCGCCAGGAGTTTGGCCAGGACAAGAACGTCGATCGCATCCGCGAACTGGTGAAGAAGTTCGAGAACATCGAGGGCCGCCGTCCACGCATGCTCATCGCGAAGCTCGGGCAGGACGGACATGATCGCGGGGCGAAAGTCGTCGCCACGGCCATGGCCGATCTCGGGTTCGACATCGACATCGGGCCGCTCTTCCAGACGCCCGAGGAAGCCGCGCGCCAGGCGGTGGAGAACGACGTCCACTGCGTGGCGATGAGCTCGCTCGCGGCGGGCCACAAGACGCTGTTGCCCGCGCTGCGCGACGCCCTCAAGGCGCTCGGGCGCGAGGACATCATGCTCGTGTGCGGCGGCGTCATCCCGGCGCAGGACTACGACTTCCTGCTCAAGAACGGCGCGTCCGCGATCTTCGGCCCCGGCACGGTCATCACCAAGAGCACGTTGCGCACGCTGGAGCTGCTCATCGAGCGGCTTGGCGAACCGATGGCGGCTTGAGTTAATCCGGGGGGCGGGCCTCCGTGTCCGCCCTCCGCGGCGCGGACGGAGCCGCGCCCTCCAATCCGACCCTACACCCATGCCCGACCACGCCCACGCTCTTCACCACGGTTGCCCGCAGCCGCGCCCGGATTGGGTGCCGGAGGAATGCGCGGCCGACTCGGGGTTCGCCACCTGGGTCATGCAAGGCGTGCGGCCGTCCGGCGCGAGCACGGCAACGCCGCCCGCGCGGCGTCGCCCCGCGCTTTCGACCGAAGATTACGTGCAGGGCGTGCTGGCGCGCGACATGGGCGTCATCGGACGCACGATCACGCTGGTGGAGAGCAACGCGCCCGCGCACCAGAAGCAGGCGCGGGAAGTCCTGGCGGCGTTGATGCCGCACACGGGCAAGGCGCGGCGCGTCGGGTTGACCGGAATTCCGGGCGCGGGAAAAAGCACCTTCATCGAGGCGTTTGGCCTGCGGCTGGCCGAGCAGGGGCACCGCGTGGCCGTGCTGGCGATCGATCCTTCCAGCGCGGTCACCGGGGGCAGCATTCTCGGCGACAAGGTGCGCATGGAGAAACTCGGCCGCCACCCGAACGCGTTTATCCGACCTTCGCCCTCGGGCGGATCGCTCGGCGGCGTGACGCGGAAGACGCGCGAGGCGATCCTCGTCTGCGAGGCGGCGGGTTACGACGTCGTGCTCGTGGAGACGGTCGGGGTGGGGCAGAACGAGGTCGCGGTGCGCGCGATGGTGGACGCGTTTGTCGTCCTGTTGATCGCCGGCGCGGGCGACGAGATGCAGGGCATCAAGAAAGGCGTGATCGAGCTGGCCGATCTGCTCGTGATCAACAAGGCAGACGGCGACAACATTCCGCGCTGCCGGGCGGCTTTTGCGGAGATGAAGCGCGTGCTTCACTATCTCAGACCGGCCACGGAAGGCTGGCACACGACGGTTCAAACGGCTTCCGCGCGGACGGGCGAAGGCGTGGGGCAGGTGTGGGAAACGCTGGGACAGTATTTCACGACCGGCGAGCGGACGGGCTCCACCGCGCGGCGCCGCCGCGAGCAGGCGGTGGCCTGGATGCACGCCCTGATCGAGGAGCACCTGCGCGCCGGTTTCTACGAGAACGACGCGGTCGGGCGCCTTCGTCCCGAGGTGGAGCATGCGGTCGCGAGCGGAGAAATCGCCCCGATGGCCGGGGCGCTCGCCTTGCTGGGAGCCGGCGGGCGCTGACCGGCTCGAATCGAAGTCAGGGCGATGTCGTGGCGGGCGCGACCGCCTGGGCGGGGCCGAAGGTTTCGGTCGTGCCGTCGGGCCGGGTGACGACCACCCAATACCACGCGGGGGCGTCGGCGGAGACGAGGCTGTCGAGGTAGTTGGAGATAGCCGTGTTCGCGGTGGATATGCGACGGCGACCCTCGGTGGTCGGCTTCTGGTTACGGTAGATCTCGAGCTGACGAACCTGGCCGGAGACATTCCCCCAGGAGAGAAACACATCCTTGCCGTCCCGGACGACCTCCATGGACGGGCTGAGCTCGACCATGAAAACACGGTCTCCGGCGAGCGGTTGGAGCGTGAGATCGGGCGCGGCGATGGTCGCGCCGCAGTAGGCCGCTCCGCCCGGGTAGGCGTCGCCGCCGCTCGCGGCGGAGTCGCGGATGCCGTGCAATTCGAAGAAATACTCCCGACCCAGTCCGACGAGGTCGAAGCCGTAACTGGAGTTCGGATACAGGGCGACAGGCCGGTCGAGCTCGACGCGCATCCAGACGCCGGTGCCGGTGGGGCTGTTGGCGCGGGTCGTCAGCGGCGAGAACGCGTTGGGCGCGCCCGGTTCCTCGCCGGTGTTGACGAGGGTCTCGGCGGAAAGGGGAAACGCGAAGGTGCCCGCGGCGGAGGGGCGCGTGATCCGGACGGTGAGCGAGGAGCCTCTCGGCACGCACCACCAGGTGAGGTCGGCGTTGGCGGGCGCGTAGACGGCGTGGCGCACCCACACCGCGTTTGCCTGGTAGCCGGCGGGATTCGGACCGGTGGTGAAAGTCTGGCCTTGCTGCGGGCGGTCGAGGCCCGAGACGTAGGTCGACTGGTCGTTGGTGTCGCCGTCCGTGTTGGCGTTGCCGATGTTGTCGCGGTCGCGCGTCGCGCCGACGAGAACGGCGATATCGTGCGGACCGGGAGCCGGATCGGTGGTGTGGTAGCTCAGTTTGGCGGCGAGCGCGGTGGCGGGCAGGGCGCCGGCGAGGCCGAGCGAGA
>CBINJQ010000200.1:0-7983 GCA_966251015.1 uncultured Akkermansia sp.
TGAGGTCGGTGCCGGCGGTGAGGTTGCCCCACTGGTCGGAGCCGCCGATCTGGAGTTCGCAGGCGAAGGTCTGGCGGAGATGGAGGAAGTCGTAGGCCTGTAGGAGCTGGTAGCTGAACTCGGTGTAGCTTATGCCGGAATCGCCTTCCATGCGGGACTTCACGGAGTCCTTCGCGAGCATGACGTTGATGGAAAAATATTTTCCGACGTCGCGGAGGAAATCGAGGAAGCTGAAGGGGGCGATCCAGTCGGCGTTGTCGACGAGGCGGGCGGGGTTGTCGGGGACGGTGAAGTCGAGGAGTCGCGAGAGCTGGGCCTTGATGCAGGCGATGTTGTGGGCGAGCTGTTCGCGGGTGAGCAGGTTGCGCTCGGAGGAGCGGCCGGAGGGGTCGCCCACCATGCCGGTGGCGCCGCCGGCGAGGGCGATGACGTGGTGGCCGGCGCGCTGGAAGCGGGCGAGGGTGAGCTGGCCCATGAGGTGGCCGACGTGGAGGGAGTCGCCGGTGGGATCAAATCCGCAATAGACCGTGATCGGCTGGCCGGTGGCGAGGCGCGCGCGGAGGCCGGCGAGATCGGTGCAGTCGGCGAGGAGACCGCGCCATTGGAGATCGTCGATGAGGTCGGTGGCGGACATGGAGCGAGGAGCGTGGAGCTAGGAGCAGGGGGCCGGAAAAGGCGAAGGACGGAAGATGGGAGCGGGGAGACCGAGCCGGAGCGGAACAAGCCGTGGCCGCAAAGAGGCGCAGAAGGCGCAAAAAACTCCGGCTTGGCAAAGCCGGAGTGCGAGGCGGACGACGAAAGCGCTTCGCGCCGCCGCGACGCGGAACGCTCAGTAGCCGCAGGCGTGAAGGATGCGGCAGGTGCCGTAGCCGATGAGGCCGGTGACCGGGAGCGTGAGCACCCACGCCCAGACGATGCGCGATACGATGCCCCATTTCACGGCGCTGAGGCGCTTGGTGGCGCCGACGCCCATGATGGAGGTGGAGATGACGTGGGTCGTGGAGAGCGGGATGCCGGCGGCGGAGGCGCCGACGATGATGGTGGCGGCGGTGGTCTCGGCGGCGAAGCCGTGGATGGGCTGAAGTTTCACCATCTTGTGGCCCATGGTCTTGATGATGCGCCAGCCGCCGCCGGCGGTGCCCGCGGCCATGACGATGGCGCAGGTGAGCATAACCCAGCGCTCGACCTTCAGTTCGGGCGTGTGGAGGAAATTCAGCCAAGCCGGCAGGTCGTTGAAGGCCCCGGCCTGGGTGCCGGTGAAAAGGGCGAGCGCGATGATGCCCATGGTCTTTTGCGCGTCGTTTTTGCCATGGCTCAGGCCCATGAAGCAGGCGCTCACGATCTGGGCCTTGCCGAACCAGCGGTTGACGAAATGAGGCGTGGCTTTGCGGAGCAGCGCGTAAAGCAGCAGCATGAGCAGGGCGCCGAGGACGAAGCCGATGAGCGGAGAGGTGAACATCGGAAGCACGACCTTGGGCCAGATGCCCACATGCTTGCCGTTGACCACTTCGCTCCAGATGAGCACGCCCCAATCGCCTTGGGCGGTGGCGATGGCGGCTCCCGCCAGTCCGCCGATGAGGGCATGGCTGGAAGACGACGGAAGCCCGAGCCACCAAGTGAACAGGTTCCACGCGATGGCGCCGGTGAGGGCGGCGACGAGCGTCGCCATGGTGACGACGCCTTTGTCGACAAGCCCGTTGCTGATGGTGCCGGCGACGGCGGTGCCAAGCATGGCGCCGACGAGGTTAAAAAAGGCGGCGAGGGCGATGGCCTGGCGCGGTGTCAGGACCTTGGTCGAGACGACGGTGGCGATGGCGTTGGCGGCGTCGTGGAAGCCGTTGATGTATTCGAACACCAAGGCGGCCAGCAGAACGATGAGGAAGAGCGTCATGGCGCGGAGGCGGGCGGGACGGGCGCGGGCGCGCGGCGCTCAGGAGTATTTCAGGACGATCTGGAAAACGACGTTGCCGGCGTCGCGGCAGCGGTCGACGGCCTTCTCGAACATTTCGAAAAGCTCCTGGAGGATCATGGTCTCCTTCGCGTCATACGGGCCGGCGTAGAGGTCCTTGATGAGACCGAGCATGACCTTGTCCGCTTCGCCCTCGGCGAATTGGAGGCGCTCATTGGCCTCCTGGACGGGCGCGAGTTTGGCTCCTTGGCGGAGGCGGCCGACCATTTCGACGACGGCGTCGGAGGCCCTGTTGAGAAGCTCGACTTGGCGGATGAAGCCCTCGACGGGCATCTTGCCGGGGTAGATGGAGATGCGCTCGACGATCTTCTCGACGATCTTCGGGATGCGGTAGAGGGCGAGGGAGAGGTTTTCGATGTCCTCGCGCTCGAGGGGCGTCACGAACGTGCGGCAGAGCTCCTCGGTGATCTGCTGGGTGATGCGCTTGTCCTTGCGGCGGCTCTGGATGAAATCGTCGAGGTTGGCGGGTTTGCCGGTGGCGGCGAGGGCCTTCAGGTAGTCGGCGAGGAGGCGGGTGCTCGACTGGGCCTCGGTCGCGCTGGCCTCGAGGAGGTCGTAGAATTTCTCGTCTTTGCCGAAGAGTTTCTTGAGGGCGGAGAGCATGGAAAAGCGGGATGCTGTGACACCCGTGTCACAAAAGTAAACGGCCGGGTGCGGGAAAATTCCGGATGGATCCGAAAAGAAGCGCGGGCGGAGATCCGCAGAAGCGCGAAGGGGGGATGTTTGTATCCCCGTCCGGGCGCCGAGGTTTCTATTCCGGGCGAGCCTGGGCGGCGGGCTGCTTCTTTTCGAGACGCGCCAAGAGCTCGGCGGCGATGGCGGTGAAGTGGCGCGCGGCCTCGCCGTTGGGATCGACGGCGACGAGAGGGGCGCCGGCGTCGCCAGCGGCGCGGACCTCGGGGATGAGCGGCACTTGCCCGAGGAGGGTGGTGCCGAGGCTGTCGGCCGTCTGCTGGCCGCCGCCTTCTCCAAAGAGGGCGTGGCGGATGCCGGCGGGATCGGTGAACCAGCTCATGTTCTCGGCGACGCCGAGGAGGGGGACGTTGACCTTTTGGAACATGAGGCCGCCCTTGCGCGCGACCTGCGTGGCGGCGGGTTGCGGAGTGGTGACGAGCACGGCGCCGTCGAGCGGGAGGGTTTGCACGAGACTGAGCTGGGCGTCGCCGGTGCCGGGGGGCAGGTCGACGAGGAGGAGATCGAGGGCGCCCCATTCCACGTTCTGGACGAACTGCTGGATGGTTTTCATGATCATGGGGCCGCGCCAGACGACGGGGGTGTTGTCGTCGACGAGGAAGCCCATGCTCATGACCTTCACGCCATGGGCCTCGAGCGGGATGAGGCGCGAGGCCTCGCCCTGGCCGACGACTCCGGGGCGCTCGCCGTGAAGCCCGATCATGAGCGGGACGGAAGGGCCGTAGATGTCGCAGTCCATGAGGCCGACGCGGCCGGGACGGCCGAGCTTGGCGAGGTGCGCGGCGGCGGCGACGGCGAGGTTGACCGAGAAGGTGGACTTGCCGACGCCGCCTTTGCCGGAGGCGATGGCGACGGCGAACTTCGTGGTCTTGGGCGCGGCGTTGTTGCCCCCGAGATTGCCGCCGGATCCGGGCGCGACCTTCGGCGCGGCGACCGAGATGTCGATGACGACGTCCCTCACCTCGGGCAGGGCGCGAAGGCAGTTTTCGACCTCCTTTTTCAGGTGGAGCGGGATCTTGTGGTCGGCGGTGGTGAGGGCGAGGGCGACGCGGGCGGTGCCGTCGATGAGCGCGGCGGATTTCACCAGACCGAAGGAGACGATGTCGCGGCTGAAGCCGGGGTATTTGACCTGCTTGAGGTGTTCCTTGAGGGCTTCGGATGTCATGGGAGAATAAAAGGCGCGCGGCGCGGGATTGGCGTTGAGCGGTCGAGTGGCGGGGTAAATAGAAGGGGCGTCAACGACGCTCCATGTTCACCCGACTTTTTCCCCGGTTCAAATCCCTGTCTTTAATCGCCCTCGGAGCCCTCGTGGCCGCGGGCTTCGCCGCGCGCGCGCAGGCGCAAAGCGCGCGCAATCTCGGTGATGTCGTCATCGACGCCGACCTCAAAAACACTCCGATATTGGTGACGGGTTCCACGGCCGAGCTGAACACGCTGGCGAACCAGGCTTTCGGCGCCCACGGGGCTTTCCGTCGGCAACCGCAGGGCTACGCTTACAAGGTTAACTTCGCCCCGGCCGGACCCAACCAGGTGCAGGTGACCGTGACCCGTGCGCAAGGCACGCAGGCGCTCAACCAAGTCGTGGGCGGCAACTCGACGCGCAACGCGCTCTTTCGCGCGGCCGATCTCGCGGTGAAGGCGATGACCGGCAAGCCCGGGTTCTTCGCGTCGAAGCTGGCCTTTATCGGCGAACGCTCGGGCAAGCCCGAGGTGTTCGTGGGCGACCTCTTCATGGGCGAGGTGAAGCAGATCACCTCCGACAAGAGCCTCGCGATGACCCCGCGCTGGTCGCCCGACGGCGGGCGCATCATCTACACGAGCTATTTCCGCACCGGATATCCCGACATCTTCGTGATGGACCTCGGCTCCTTGCAACGGAACGTCTTCCTAAGCCTCAAGGGCACCAACAGCGGCGCGCGATTCAGCCCGAACGGGCAGAATGTCGCCATGGTTCTCTCCGGCGAGGGCAACCCCGAGATCTATGTCGGCAACGCCAACGGCCGGCAGATCACGCGCAAGACCCGCACGAGCGCGGTCGAGGCCTCGCCGAGCTTTTCGCCCGACGGCTCGCAACTCGTCTTCACGTCCGACGCCGCCGGCGGTCCGCAACTTTACGTGATGCCCGCCGCGGGTGGCGCGCCGCGCCGTCTGCCGACTCGTCTCAGCGGCTACTGCGCCGAGCCGGACTGGAGCAAAGCCGACCCGGGCAAGATCGCTTTCACCGCCCGTATCGGGCGCGGATTTCAAATCGCGGTGTATGACATGAAGGGCGGGCTCGCGAAACAGGTCTCGAAGCAATCCGCCGACGCCGTGGAGCCCAGCTGGCTCGCGGACGGGCGCCATATCGTGTTCACCAACCGCGTCGCGGGGGCCAGCAGTCTTTGGATTCTGGATACGGAGAACGGCAAGGCCACCCAGCTCAGCACCGCCGCGGCGGGCAAGTTTTCGCAGGCGAGCGTGCTCGACCCGCGCTGAGCGACGCGGAACGTGCCGCCGCCCCGGATTTTCAACGCCGCCCGGCTTCGGCCGAGGCGGCGTTTTTTTGGCCGGGAACATGGCGACTGCGTTGACGATTTGGACGGTTCCATCCGAGGCGGGCGGGCACGTCCCTGTGCCCGCTGCCGGGAGGTCGAGCGCGGGGCGGAGGGACCCGCCAGTTCGCCAAAATCCGAAAAGCAACCGGCCTCCGGTGATAAACAAAAAGCCCGCACGGACCGGAGTCGTGCGGGCTTTGAGTGAGGACGGTTCGCGTCGATGGCGTCGAATGGTCGGACTCAGCCCGCCACCGCGGTCTTGTCCTTCTTGCCGAAGCCTTCCGGGTGGGCGGAGTGCCACTTCCATGCGGTCTCCACGATGGGCTCGATGGTGGTGTATTTGGGCTGCCAGTTGAGCTCGGTCTTGGCCTTGGAGGAATCGGCGTAGAGGGCGGGCGGATCGCCGGCGCGGCGGGGCGCGGTGGTGTAGGGGACCTTGAGTCCGGTGACCTTCTCGACGGCGTGGATCACCTCGAGGACCGAGGTGGGCGTGCCGGTGCCGAGATTGTAGAAGTATTGCGCTCCGGGCGTCTCGAGCTTGTCGAATACGGCGATGTGGGCGCGGCTGAGGTCGTCGACGTGGACGTAGTCGCGGAGGCAGGTGCCGTCCGGGGTGGGGTAGTCGGTGCCGAAGACTTTCAACGGCGGACGCTTCCCGGTGGCCGCGTCGATCGTGAGCGGGATCAGGTGCGTCTCGGGATCGTGGCACTCGCCGATGGTGCCGTCCTCGGCCGCGCCGGCTGCGTTGAAGTAGCGGAAGGCGGCGAAACTGAGCCCGTAGGCGCCGGCGAAGGATTTGAGGGCGTTTTCGATGTCGAGCTTGGTCTGGCCGTAAGGGTTGATCGGCGCCTGCGGCATGTCCTCGACGAGGGGCATCTTGTCCGGGATGCCGTAGGTCGCGCAGGTGGAGGAGAAGACGAATTTCTTCACGCCGCAGCCCATCATGCAGCGCAGGAGGTGGAGCGTGGCGGCGACGTTGTTGAAGTAATACTTGAGCGGATCGGTCACGCTCTCGCCCACGTAGGCGTAGGCGGCGAAGTGCATCACCAGCTCGATCTTTTCCTTTTTGAGGATCTTCCCGACCTCGGACTCGTTGCCGAGGTTGACCGAGTAGAACGGCACGTCTTCCGAGACGGCCTGGCGGTAGCCGAAGACCAGATTGTCGAGCACCACCGGGCGGTGACCGGCGGCGATGAGTTGGCGGACGCAGTGGGAGCCGATGTAACCGGCTCCGCCGACGACGAGGACGTTCATGAGTTGGCGTGGGGGGATCGTTTCAGTGGTGGATAAAACGGAGCGAGGCTTGTATTGCCAATCCCCCCGGCATGGCTAGCGATTTTCCCTCCGCCATGTCGTTTCAGCCCGCACGCATCGTCATCACCGGTATCGGCCTCACCGCGCCGAACGGAAACTCCTTGGGCGAATTCCGCCAAAACCTGCTCAGCGGCGTCGCCGGCGTGGAGCCCTTCGATGTCCGCTACATGGGCAAACTCATCGCGGGCGTCTGCCACTACGATCCACTCCGCTACCAGAAACGCAAGGAACTGCGCGTCGGCACCCGCGCCGGCTCGATCTCGATCTACTGCGCCCACGAGGCGCTGAAGGACAGCGGCGTCGCCTTCGAGTCGGTGCCCAAGGATCGCGTCGGGATCTACATCGGCTGCACCGAGCACGGCAACGTCGAGACCGAGAACGAGATCTACGCCATCTCGAAGTTTAACTACGACACGAAGTATTGGTCGCACTACCACAACCCCCGCACCGTCGCGAACAACCCGGCCGGCGAGGTCTCGCTTTCCCTCGGTGTCACCGGTCCCGCCTACACGATCGGCGCCGCCTGCGCCGCGGGTAATCTCGGCCTTATCCACGCCGCGCAGATGTTGCGCCTCGGCGAGGTGGATTTCGCGTTCTGCGGCGGCGTGAGCGAGTCGATCCACACCTTCGGCATTTTCGCCGGATTTAAATCGCAGAACGCCCTCGCCGCCCACGCCGACCCGAAGAAGGCCTCGCGCCCCTTCGACAAGTCGCGCAACGGCATCGTCATTTCCGAGGGCGGCTGCATCTACACGCTGGAGCGGCTCGACGACGCCCTCGCCCGCGGCGCGAAGATCTACGGCGAGATCGCCGGCTACCACGTCAACAGCGACGCCTCCGACTACGTGTTGCCCAATCCCGGCCGCCAGGCCGAGTGCGTGCGCAAGGCCCTCGCCAACGCGAAGCTCGCGCCCGCCGACATCCACATCGTCAACACCCACGCCACCTCCACGCCGCAAGGCGACATCCAGGAGTGCGAGGCCATCCGCGCGGTGTTTGGCGAGGGTTGCCCCGACACCCACATCAACAACACCAAGAGTTATATCGGCCACTGCATGGGCGCGGCCGGCGCGCTCGAGCTGGCGGGCAACCTGCCCAGCTTCGACGATCTCGTGGTGCATCCGACGATCAACGTCGAGGAACTCGACCCGCTCTGCGACATCCCCGGCCTGGTGCTCAACACGCCGAAAAAGGCCGCCAAGGTGGACGCGATCCTGAACAACTCCTTCGGCATGCTCGGCATCAATTCCACGTTGATTGTGAAACGCTTTGTTGCCTAATCCCGACCCTTTACTCCGTTTCGACTCTCATGACCAAAGACGCCTGCAAGCAAATCGTCCTCGACATCATCGCCGACATCGCGCCCGACGAAGACCTTTCCAATCTCAAGCCGGACGTCCGTCTGCGCGATCAGATGCAGCTCGATAGCATGGACTTCCTCGACATCGTCATGGAGCTCCGCAAGCAGCACGG
>CBINJQ010000201.1:0-7952 GCA_966251015.1 uncultured Akkermansia sp.
ACCGCCCTCGCCGGCGTGCGGGTTGAGGCCGGCGACGGCGAGCCTGGGTTTCGCGATGCCGAGACGTCGCACGGCGGCATGGGTGAGCTGGAGCACCTTGATGATGCGTTCGGGGCGCACGCGGTCGATGGCCTGGCGGAGCGAGACGTGGGTCGAGACGTGGCTGACGCGGAGCTTGTCGGCGACGAGCATCATGGTGGCGCCGGGGGCCTTGCAGACCTCGGCAAGCAGGCCGGTGTGGCCGTCGAAGTGGTGGCCCGCGGCGTTGAGCGCGGCCTTGTTGATCGCGGAGGTGACGATGCCGCCGACGCGTCCGGCGAGGGCGAGCTCGGCGGCGGTCCTGACGTATTCGTAGGCGGCGTGGCCGGCAAGCGGATCGGCGCGGCCGAGCCGGAGGCGGGCGAGGTCCACGTTCTTGAGGTCGTGGACGGCGATCTCGCCCTCGGCGAATTCGGCGGCCTCGGGCGAGGCGAAGCCGCGGACGCGCGTGGTCGAGCCGGTGTATTTGCAGGCGGCGGCGAGCACGGCGGCGTCGCCGACCACGAGCGGGCGGCAGAGCGCGCGGACCTCGGGAAGGACGAGGGCTTTGGTCAGGAGCTCCGGGCCGGTGCCGGCGGGGTCGCCGAGCGTGATGGCAAGCAAAGGCAGTTCGGACATAGGGGAGATCAGAAAAAGAGTTTCGCGGGCAGGGCGCGGCGCAGCTCGTCGGGCCAGGCGTAGCTGCCGGGCTTGAGCGTGACCAAAAACGCGGGGTCGGCGAGCGGGCGCAGCGTGACGACGCCGGGGCCCCAGACGTGGAGCACCTCGAGCGCGTCCCACTCCAAGGCGGACAACACGGCCGACGCGGTGGCGCCGCCCGCGATGAGTAGATGTTGGAAGGCGTCTTTGCGTTTCAGCTCGGCGGCGAACTTGGCGAACGCGGCCGAGAGCGCGGCGGGCGATTCTGGGTCGGGCAGGCGGCGCGTCGGGACCGCGACGACGGCGGCGCCGTGGCTCGCGAGCCGCTCCGCGACCGCGGCCGCGGAGGGCGCGCGGAGGCCGCGAAACGAAAACGCCGCGACGCCGGTCGCGCTGGCGGTCGTGCCGTGCAGAAGCAGGGCCGGTTTGGGGGGACGGGGGGCGCGCGCGGGCGGCTCTTCGCGGGGGCGGAGGCCGAGCCAGGCGCGGAAGAAGTCGGCGCCGCCGGCGGGCAAGGTGTCGGGGCCGAGACGGCGGAGCCAGCGGCGGATGTCGGCGGAGGTTTCGACCTCGCCGAGCACGACGCCGCGAGGCGGGAGCTCGGGGCTGCTTGCGGGCAGGCAGACGCGGGGCGTGCGCGGCGCGCGTCCGAGCAAGGCCAGGGCGTCGGACGTGTTGCGCGGATGGTGCGGATCGTTCGCGAAGGCGGTTTCGTGCAGGAAGCGGCCGTGGACGAAGTAGCGCCCGTTGCGGATGACGCGACCCAGCGACGGATTCGCCGGGACGAGGAGCGTTCGCGGAAGATCCAGCGCGCGGGCGGCGGCGGCGATCTGCGCGAGAACGGGACCGCGGAGGACGGAGTCGACCTTGAGGAAGACGCCTCCGTGGCGAGGCCGGGCTCGCGCGAGACGAACGAGCCACGCGCGCACGCGGCGGGCGGCGAGGACGGGCGGGAGGAGACGCGTGTCGGTGTTGAAAACGAGCACGTCCGTGTCGACGGGGTCGGCGGGAGGGCGGGCGAGGAGGACGACGCGGCGGCCGGCCTGGCTGGCGACGGCGGCGATCTCGGCCGCGCCGGTCAGGTCATCCGCGAGGACGATTTTCGGGCGTGGCGGCATGCGGGCGGGGCGGCTTCAGCCGAGGCGGGCGACCTCGGCGCGGACGGCTTCCTGTTCGGACGGGGAAAGCGGGAGCAGGGGCGGCACCATGTCGGGGCCGCAGAGACCGCGCAGGCCGCAGGCGGATTTGAGGGCGGCGAGGGACTGGCCGAGCGTGCGATCGCGCTGGAAGACGGCGTTGAGCGCGTCGAGTTGCGCCTGGAGTTTTTCGGCGGCGGCCCAATCGCCGGCGCGGGCGGCGCGGTAGAGGGCGGACCAGCGCTCCGGGTAGAGGTTGCCCGAGCTCGGGACGAGGCCGTCGAAGCCGAGACGGAGCGCGGCGACGGAGTGGGCGGCGATGCCCATGAAGAGCGAGAAGTCGGGGCGTCCGCCGAAGCGTTTGGCCACTTCCTCGCGACGGCCGGCGGTGCCCTCGGAGTCCTTCAAGCCGGTGACGTTCGGGCGGGCGGCGAGCGTCTCGATCACGTCGAGGGGGACGGACATGCCGGTGGTGGCGGGCATGTTATAGACCATGAGCGGGCCGCGGATGCCGTCGGCGAGGCGCTCGAAGTAGGCGAGCATCTCGGCGGGCTCGAGCTTGTAGTAGTTGGGCAGGATGCCGACGACGGCGTCGGCGCCGGCCTTGATGTAGTCGTTGGCGGTTTCGATCGAGAAGCCGACGCAGTTCGACGCCGGGCAGGCGAAGACGGGCGTGCGCGTCGCGGCGACCTTGACCGCGATCTCGACGTAGCGCCGGCGCAGGTCGCGCGGCAGGGAGGCGACCTCGCCGGTGGTGCCGAGGACGAGCATGCCGCAGCCGTTGCCCGCGAGATGGTCGACGAGGCGCTCGGCGGCGGGCGTGTCGAGCTCGCCGGAGGGCGTGACGGGCGTGACGAGGGGAACGATGACGCCGTGGTGGCGGGTGGGGGCGCTCATGGGAACGGGGCTCAGAAGGCGGCTTCGTAGATGCGGAGGGCGTCGTCGCGGGTGACCTCGCGCGGGTTGTTTTTGAGGAGACGCGTCACTTGGATGCCGGCCTCGGCGAGGCGGGGCAGCGCGTCGCGCGGGATGCCGTGGGCGGAGAGGCGGGCGTCGATACCGCAACGGGCGATCAGGCGGGAAAGCAGGTCGGGCAACTCCTCGGCGGAGCGGCCGCCGAGCGCGGCGGCGAGGGCGGCGTGGCGCTCGGGCAGCGCGGCGAGATTAAAACGGACGACGTGCGGCAAAAGCAGGGCGATGGAGAGACCGTGCGCCATGTGGAATTCGCCGCCGAGCGGGTAGGCGAGGGCGTGGACGCCGGTGGTGTTGACCGGGCCGAGCCCGAGTCCGCCGTAGAGGCTGCCGAGCGCGACGGCGGAGCGGGCCGCGAGATCGGAACCGTCCTCGACGCAGCGGGCGAGGTTGGCCCCGATGAGCCGCACGCCCTCGAGCGAACGCGGGTCGACGAGCGGGTGGGCGACGCGGTTCGCGTAGGTTTCGAGGCAATGGGCGAGCGCGTCGACGCCGGTGGTGGCGGTCAGCGCGGGGGGCAACGAGAGCGTGAGCGCGGGGTCGACGATGGCGGCGTCGGGCACGAGGGCGGGGCTGATGACGGCCTTTTTCGCCACGGCGGCCTCGTCGAAGAGGAGCGCGTTGGGCGAGACCTCGCTGCCGGTGCCCGAGGTGGTCGGCGCGCAGACGAGGGCGGTGCGGCGTCCGGCGAGGACGTTTATGCCGTAGAAGGCCGAGATGGGCTCGGGGCGGTCGTGGAGCGCGGCGACGAGTTTCGCGACGTCGAGCACGCTGCCGCCGCCCAGGGCAAGAACGAGATCGGGCGCGAAGGCGCGGGCCTTGGCGCGAAGCTCCTCGCAACAGGCCGTGGTGGGCTCGGGCGGCACGCCGGTGGCGATCTCCACCGCCGCGCCCGAGGCTTCGAACTGGGCGGCGAGCTTGGTCGCCCGCGGGAACACGGACGGCGACGTGAGGAGAAACACGCGACGACGGCCGGCGCGGGCGAGCGTCGAGACGGCTTCGGCGGCGCAGCCGGCGCCGAAGTGGATGCGCGGCGGTTGCAGCAACGTGATGGGCGCCGAAACGGTCATGGAGGGGCGGGGTGCGGGTAGCCACAAGACGCGCGTTCGGATTTGGCAACCGCAGAACGAGCGGGGGCGGAGCGCGCGAAAATTTTCGCGCGGCGAGCGGGAGAGCGGGCCCGGGCGGGTTATTTTTCAAGCATGGCGGACGATGGATCCGTCCCCCGCCGGGAGGTGGCGCCGTGTGAAAAGGCTTCGCGCGGCGAGGCGGTGACGTCGAGGGCGACACCGGGCATCGGCGGGCGGGAATGTTACGATACCGCAGATATTATTTTCCATCGTGGCAGATTTGCGCGCCGGGCTCGGTTAGTTTAGTCGATTAAGCCTTTCCGGGTTCGTCCGCGCGCCCGCCCCTTTCACCCCTTGCCCCGTGCCCGCCTCATCCAGCCTGAGATTGTTTCCGCGCGTCCTTCTGGGGGCGTGTTTGGCCGGTTTCGCATTCGCGACGGAGGCGCCGTCGGAGCCCGGGCAACGGAGCGGATTGATCGACGACCACGTCGCGCGTTTCAACGCGCTGGAGCCCAAGGCGCCGGCCTTCGCGGTGCCGGACGAGGAGGCGGCGGCGTGGCTGGCCAGAAACGTCCCGCGCTTCGAGTGCCCGGACGCCGAGGTGGAGGAGATCTACTGGTTCCGCTGGTGGGCGCTGCGCAAACACCTGCGCAAGGACGCGGGGAGCGGGCGCTGGGTGTTCACCGAATTTGTCACGCGTCCGCGTCCGGTCAGCAGCGGGCTCGGGCATCATCTGATGGAAGGGCGCTGGCTGCGGGACCAGACCTGGCACGACGACTATGTGCTCTACTGGCTGCGGGGTCACGAGGGAGGGCCGCAGCCGCATCTGCACAAATACTCGCAGTGGCTGGCGCACGCGCTTTGGCGACGCTCGCTCGTGACGGGCGACCGCGCGGGCCTCGCGGCGTTGTTGGACGAGCTCGTGGCGGACTACCGTCGCTGGGAGGAGGAGAAACGCCGGCCCGACGGACTGTTTTGGCAGCACGACGTGTGGGACGCGATGGAGGAGTCGATCAGCGGCGGCCGGAAGGTGAAGAACGTGCGCCCCACGATCAGCGCCTACATGTTTGGCAACGCCGAGGCCATCGCCGCCATCGCGCGCGACGCGGGCCGCGCGGAGCTGGCCGCGGAGTTCGCCGCCAAGGCCTCCGGGCTGCGCGCCGGCGTGCAGCGCGCGCTTTGGAACGAGGACCGCGTGTTTTTCTGTTCCGTGACCGAGGAGCTCGCCCCGATCCAGGTGCGCGAGGCGATCGGGTTTATCCCGTGGTATTTCGGTCTGCCCGAGCCCGGCCGCGGTTATGAACGCGCCTGGGCGCAGATACGGGACGAGCAGGGTTTTCGCGCGCCCTTCGGCCTCACGACGGCGGAGCGGCGCGATCCGACCTTCCGCTCGCGCGGCACCGGCACCTGCGAGTGGGACGGCGCGGTGTGGCCCTTCGCCACCTCGCAGACCCTCGGCGCGCTGGCCAATGTGCTACGCGACTACCCGCAGGACACCGTCACGCGTCGCGACTATTACGACGCTTTTCGCACCTACGTGAGCAGCCACCGTTTCGACGGCCAGCCCTACATCGGCGAGTATCAGGACGAGACCACGGGGGCCTGGCTGAAGGGTCGCGACCCGCGCAGCGAGTGTTACAACCACTCGACCTTCGCCGACCTCGTGATCGCCGGCCTCGTGGGCCTGGTGCCTCGCGAGGACGACACGCTCGAGGTGAATCCGCTCCTGCCCGAGGACGCCTGGCCGTGGTTCCGGCTCGAAGGCGTCCGTTATCGCGGGCGAGAGATCAAAATCCAGTGGGACCGCGACGGCGGCCGCTGGCGCGGTCCGGCGGGCCTGCGGGTCTGGGCCGACGGCAAGCTCGTGGCGTCGTCGATGCGGCTTGAGCGCGTCCACGGGAAACTGCCCTGAGCGGACGGCGTCACGGCCATGGCTCTCCTTCGCGCGCATCCTTAGCTTTTCATCGTCCAACTTATCCCATGCCCCGCCTTCTTTCGCGCTCCCACGCCCGGCGTCTGGTCTTCGCCTGTTTCGTCGCGGCGTTGCCGGTCGCCGCGCGGGCGAAGCAGGAGCCGCCGCCGGTCACGGCCGGCAAGGACGGGAAGCTGAGCTACCTGAGCTTCGAGCACGGCGACCGCGTGCCGGACTATTCCCACGCGGGCTACCGGGGCGGCGGCGTCGCGCTTCCCGTCGTGCCCGCGAAGGTCCGCGTGGCGCCCGTCGAGGGCGAGGACGGCGCGCGCATCCAGGCGGCCATCGATTTTGTGTCGAGCCTCGCTCCGGACGCGGACGGCTTGCGCGGCGCGGTGCTGTTGGAGCCCGGTCGATACGAGGTGGCGGGTCAGCTCAAGATCGCCGCGAGCGGCGTGGTGTTGCGCGGCTCGGGTTCGGGCGAGGAGGGAAGCGTCCTGGTCGCCGCCGGCACCGACCGGCGCACGCTGGTCGAGATCGCGGGCAAGGATCTGCGCCGGAAGCTCGGAGCGGCGGTCGCGGTTGCGGACGAGGTCGTGCCGGTCGGCGCGCTTCGCCTGCGGGTCGCGAGCGCGGCGGCGTTTCGCCCGGGCGCGTCCGTCGTCATCGAGCGGCCGAGCCCGGCGGAGTGGATCAAGGCGACGGGGATGGACGACTCCCCGGGACGCCAGGGTTACCAATGGCGGGCGGACAAGCTCGACGTGGCCTGGGAACGCGTCGTCACGGCGGTCGAGGGCGACTCCCTCGCGCTGGACGCCCCCCTGACGATCGCGCTGGAGAAGCGCTTCGGCGGCGGGACCGTGGAGGCGTATGTGCAGGAAGGATACATCGCGGAGTCCGGCGTCGAGCATCTGCGCTGCGAGTCGGACTTCGACCGCGCGAACCCGTTGGACGAACAGCACGCGTGGAACGCCGTCGACCTGCACGCGCTGCGAGACGGCTGGGTGGTCGACGTGGTCGCGTCGCATTTCGCCGGTTCGGCGGTGCAGGCGGGGGCCAAGGTCTCTCGCGTGACGGTGCAGGACTGCCGCTCGCTCGCGCCGGTCTCGGAGGCGGCGGGCTATCGCCGCATGGCGTTTCATTCGCGCGGCCAGCAGGTGCTGTTCCTGCGCTGCGTCTCCGAGGAGGGGCGAAACGATTTCACGACGGGTTATCTCACGCCCGGGCCGACCGTGTTCCTCGATTGCGAGGCGCTGCGTTCGACCGGCTTCAGCGGCTCGATGGGGAGCTGGTCGTCCGGCCTGCTTTTCGACGGCGTGAAGGTGGACGGCGGCTCCCTTCGTCTCGATAACCTCGAGACTTTCAACCAGGGCGTCGGCTGGGCGGCGGTCAACTCGATGATCTGGCAGTCGAGCGCGGCCGTCGTCGTGTGCCGCAAGCCTCCCGGCGCGATGAACTGGGTGGTGGCGGTGTGGGGGCAGTTTGTCGGCGACGGGCGCTGGAGCATGGTCAGCGAGTTCGCGAATCCCGATTCGCTTTACCGCGCGCAGCTGGCGGAACGGCGCGGCGAGGCGGCGCTGGCCGCGCTCGAACCGCGCAAACTCGCGCGCGCGGAGGCCGACCTCGCGAAAGTGCCGCGCCTGGAGCAGGCGGTCCCCGGGCTGGCGCGACGGCTCGCCGAAAAGCCGGCGCGCGCGGAGAAGCGTCTCACGTTGAAGGACGGCAAGCTCCTGATCGACGGTCGTCCGCTCGGCGGAAAGCAGACCGAGGTGGCCTGGTGGCGCGGGCGGCTCGAACCGTCGCGCGCGAAGGAGGTCGGCGCCGCGCTCACGCGTTTCGCGCCCGGCCGCATGGGCACGGGCCTCACCGACGAGCCGCCGGCCGTCGCGGAGGCGATGGCGCGCGCCGGACAGGTCGCGCTTCGGCACCATTACGGGCTTTGGTATGACCGCCGTCGCGACGACCACCAGATGATCCGCCGGCCCGACGCCGAGGTCTGGCCTCCCTTCTTCGAACAGCCCTTCGCCCGCAGCGGCCAGGGCACGGCTTGGGACGGGCTCAGCCGCTACGATCTCACGAAATACAACCCCTGGTATTTCGGCCGCCTGCGCGCCTTCGCCGCCGAGGCGCGGCACCACGGTCTCGTGCTGATCAACGAGATGTATTTCCAGCACAACATCATCG
>CBINJQ010000202.1:0-7952 GCA_966251015.1 uncultured Akkermansia sp.
GCGGAGAAGAAACCGCGGCCCTCGAGCCAGTGCAGACAGGCATCGTCCCAGGCGGGGGCGCCTTTGCCGGCGGAGGGGAGACCGAGGCCGTGTTTGCCCTTTTCGTAGACGTGAAGGGCGAAGGGCACGCCGGCCTTGCGGAGGGCGGAGGCGAAAAGAAGCGCGTTTTCCACCGGCACGGCCGAGTCCTCGGCGGTGTGCCAGATAAAGGTGGGGGGAGTCTGCGCGGTGACTTGGAGTTCGTTGGAAAGAAGCTCGACGAGATCGGCGGGCGGATTGTCGCCGAGAAGGCGCTCCTTGGAGCCGCGGTGGGTGAACTCGCCCATCGTGATCACGGGGTAGCAAAGAATGCCGAGATCGGGCCGGGAGCTTTCGCGCTCGACCGGGTCGGCGGCGGCAGGATCGCCGGCCTCGAAGTGCGTGAGCAGGGTCGAGGCGAGGTGGCCGCCGGCGGAGGAGCCCATGATGCCGACGCGCGTGGGATCGAGGCCCTCGTCGCGCGCCCGTGCGCGCACGGTGCGCAGGGCGCGGGCGGCGTCGTGGAGCATCGTCGGGTGACGATAACCGGCGGAGCCGAGGCGATATTTTAGCACGTAGGCGGTGACGCCGTGGCGGGCGAGCCACTCCGCGTAGTCCTTGCCCTCGTGGTCGGCGAGTCCCCGGTAGCCGCCGCCGGGGAGAACAAGCATGGTGGCGCCGTTCGCTCTGTTCTCGGCGGGCGCGAAACGAGTGAGGGCGGGGATGTCCTTCGCCTCGGTGCCGAGCGCGCCGGGGGCGCCGCCGGGCCAGAGAGGCTCGGCGGCCGGGGCATCCGCGGAGAGCGGGGCGGTCGGGGCGGGGACGACGTTTTGCGCACGCGTCGGCGCGATGGCGAGGCAGCCGACGGCGAGAACAAGGGCGGGGGCGAGGGAGAGGCGGGACATGCGGAGGAAGAACGGCGATGAACCGGCCCGGAGCAACGCGGACACACGGAAATCGTTTTCGGCCGCGCGGCGCGCGCGGTCCTTCGGGTTCACGGTGGTCGGGACCGCCCTGCAAGCGTCCGGGGTATGGCGGCGAGTCGACGTCCGCGTCTTATTCTTGGCGTTCCGCGGGAACTTCGCGTTGAAGATCGGGGCATGAGTTCGTGGACCTTTTCCCAGCCGCAGGCGGATGTGTTTGTTCCCTCGGGCGGCGACGCCGCCGCGGCCTTGGCGCGGGTGACGCACCTGTGCGTGGCGGCGCATCAGGACGACATCGAGATCCTGGCCTATGACGGGATCTGCGATTGTCTCGACGAGCCGGAAACGAAGGCCTTCGGCGGGGTGGTGGTGACGAACGACTCGGGCTCGCCGAGGACGGGAGCGTATTCAAACTTTACGGACGAGGAGATGCGGGCGGTTCGGCGCGAGGAGCAGCGCGCGGCGGCGCGACTGGGGGGCTACGCGATCCAGATCCAGCTGGCGCACCCGAGCCAGGAGGTGAAGCGGCCGGGTCACGCCGGGGTGGCGGCGGACTTGGAGACGATCTTCGGCGGTTGCTCGCCCGAGGTCGTTTACCTGCACCAGCCGGCGGACAAGCACGACACGCACGTGGCGGTGTTTCTGCGCTGTTTGGAGGCGCTGCGCGCGCTGCCGGCGGAGCGGAGGCCAAAGCGGGTGGTGGGCGCGGAGGTGTGGCGCGATCTGGATTGGCTGGTCGACGCGGACAAGGTCGCGCTCGACAGCGGGCGCAGGCCGGAGCTGGCGGGCGAGTTGCTCAAGGTCTTTGATTCGCAGGTGGCGGGCGGGAAGCGCTATGATCTGGCGGCCCTGGGCCGGAGGCTGGCGCACGCGACCTTCCACACCTCGCACGCGACGGACCGGCTGGCGGGGATAACGTGGGCGATGGATTTGACGCCGCTGGTGAGCGAGCCGACGCGGGATGTGGCCGACTTTGCGCTGGCGCATATCGATCGGTTGCGGGCGGACGTGGCGACGCGGCTGGCACGATTTCGGTGAGTGCCGCGCGCGGTCCATCGGCGGGACCCGTGGCGGGCCGCGAACGTCGCTTGGCGTTTGCCAATGTGGACGGGCTGGGTTGAGAAAGGCGCATGAATGCCGTGAAACGCATGTGGAGCGTCGTGTTGGGGATCGGGTTGATCGCCGCGACCGTGCGCGGCGCGGAGCTGGCGTGGGTCGAACTCGCGACCAGCGGCTCGCCGGCGGGCGCGGCCACCTTTTACGAGCGCACCTTCGGCTGGACGGCGGAGCGCCGCGGCGACGGGGGCTGGGATCCGGTCGTGTTGAAGAGAGGCGATCGCCTGGTCGCGGGAGTGGCGCATCGTCAAGGCGAGCGACTGGCCAAGGCGCGAACCCGGTGGGTCGGTTTTTTCGCGGCCGAGGATGCCGGGGCGGTCGAGAAAAAGGTTTTGGAATTTGGCGGGCAGGTGGTGGACCGCGAGCACGCCGGGGCGGCGGACGGCGCGAAGCAGACCTTGTTCGCGGACGGCGAAGGCGCGGTGTTTGGCGTCGTCTCGGGTTTGGCGGAGGGCGGCCTGGGCGGTCGCGGGTTTTGGCCGGTCGCGCTGGCGCGCGACACGTCGGCGGCTGCGAAGTTTTATCCACTGGTCCTGGGCGGAGCCGTCCGGGACGAGAGGCGCACCCCGATGTTTCGCGGAGATTTCGTGCTCACCGAGGGCGACACGGACTGGGCCGGTGTGCAGCCGGCGAGCGTGGGCGGACGCGCGGGGTGGCTGTTTTTGATCGGGGTGGCGGACATCGACGCCACGGTGAAGACGGCGCGCCGGGAGGGGGCCAAGGTCTGGCGCGAGCCGGATGTGGATTTGATCGGCGGACGCGTGGCGGTGTTGTCGGATCCGACGGGCGGGGTGTTCGGGCTTTACGAGACCCTGCCGGTGGCGCCGCGGAAGGCGCCGGGCGCGGTCAAAGGTAGCTTTGAGGTGGAGGCGATTTCCCAATGAAAATTCGCACGGGCCAGGCATGGACGAATCGGTGGAACACGGTGCGCGCGCCGTTTGCTTTGCTCGGCTTGGCGGCGTTGCTCGGCGGCTGTGCGACGGCGGGAGGCGGCGCGGGAGCGGGCGGCGAAGCCGAGTCCCGAACCCGCTCCACGGCGGAGGCCCCGGCGGCGGGACTGGTCGAGCGGGACTTTTACGCTGACTGGTATGACTCCACGGCGGTGGTGTTGCCGCCTCCGGCCGACGCGGCGGCGCGGCGCTGATCGGCGGGTCGTGGTGTGGGAGCGCGTGGGACCTCGGCGACGTGTCGCCGCTTTTGGCGGAGGGGGCTCGGTTGTTTGCGGTTTGCCGGTGGCGGGGGACGAGCCGTCGTGTCGGCTCGTCGAAAGCGGCGTCATGCCGCCGCACTCCATAAAAAGGCCGCCTCTTGCGGAGGCGGCTTTGGGGAAAGCGGGAACGAGGTCCGGACTCAGGCGCGGCCCATGTAGGAGCCGTCGGAGGTGGAGACCTTGATGATCTCGCCTTCCTTGATGAAGAGCGGGACTTGGACGATGAGGCCGGTCTCCATCGTGGCGGGCTTCTGGACGTTGGAGGCGGTGTCGCCCTTCACGCCTTCCGCGCTCTCGACGATCTTGAGGTTCACGGAGGAGGGGAGCTCGATGGTGAGGGGCTTTTCGTCGACGTAGAGCACCTCGACCTTGCCGTTGGGAACGAGGTAGTTCTTGGCGTCGCCGATGAGGGTCGCCGGGAGCTCGACGGTTTCGTAGGAGTCCGGGTCCATGAACGAGAAGGTGTCGCGGTCGGCGTAGGAGAACTCGAGGGTCTTGTGCTCGGTGGGGAGGACCTCGACGGTGTCGGTCGAGTTGAAGCGCTGGTCGAGCGACTTGCCGTAACGGAGGTTGCGCATCTTCATCTGCACGAAGGCGCGGAGATTGCCCGGGGTGCGGTGCATGGTCTCCATGACGAGGTGGGCCTCGCCGTTGAACTTGATCACTTGGCCTTTGCGGATGTCGTTGGCGGAGGGCATGGGCGGAGCTGGTTTCGGGTGGGTTTTTGTCGAGAAAAGGAAAAGGCCTAGCGAGCGGGCTCCGGGGGAGTCAAGGGCGGGCTCCGGAGCGACTAGAAAACCGCAAATCGCGAAGATTCGCAGGGGGTGGGCGGGTGCCCGCTGCTTGGATGGCGAGCCACGGGCGGAGCGACCCGCCCGTCCACCTGAAGTCCGAGCGCGAGGCGAAGTCGCGTGATCGCTACTTCAGCACGACGTCGCGCACCTCGAAGGTCTGCACGGAGTCGGCGGCCAGGGTGGTCGAGAAGCGGCGCTCGGCGACGGGGAGCTTGGGCTGGGGCGCGTAGCGGGCCTCGGCCTTGGGCGCGGTGAGCCAGGAGCCGACGAGCTGGTCGGGGACCTGGAAGGCGGAAAGATCGAAGGAGACGGCGCGGGCCGGACCGTTGTTGAGGGCGACCACGGCGAGACGCTTCTCGGCCGCAGAGTAGGCGACGATGGTGAACTCGTCGCCGCTCTCGAGGATCGTCATGCCGGGACGGATGTGGCGGCTGTATTGGGCGAGGACGAAGAATTTCGGGTTGGCCTTCAGCTTGGTCTTTTCGAGCAGGTTGGCGTCAAGGAGGCCCCAGCCGCTGCCGCCGACGCCCTTGATGCCACCGTCGACCGCCTGCCAGTAGGACCAAGCGGTTGGGCGGAGGTCGCGGAAATCGAGGTGGATGCAATGGGCCATGTTGAGGCCCGCGGCCTCCGGGCCGCCATATTCGGTGTTCCAGAGCGGCTTCTTGTCCTGGACGACGACGGCTTCATGGAGCTCGCGGCGCGGGCCTTTGGTGCCCTCGTAGCCATGGACGTTGACCTGGCCGACGAGGGCCTTGGCGGCGGCGTCGTAGCTCTTCCAGGTTTTCAGGCCTTGGGTGTAGCTGGTTTCGTCGGAAGCGGCGATGGGGGTGTCGGCGAGACCCTGTTTGTCGAGGGCGGCGCGAAGGACGGGCAGGAAGGCGGCCTGGGTCTTGGGGGAGAAGTAGGCTCCCTCCTGTTTGCTGTTTTCGGTCCAGTAGCCGGAGATGGGTTCGTTGAACGGCTCGACGGTGGTGAAGCTCAGGCCCCAGTGGTCCTTGGCGCGACGGGCGATGGTCGCGAGGTAAAGGGCGAAATTTTCGTGCTGATCGGGGCGGAGGTTCTCGGCATATTTATCGGCCAGCCCGGACGGGTTGTCGTTGACGCACATCCACCAAGGCGGGGAGTTGGAGAACAGCTCGAAGCGGTTGGCGCCGCGATCACGGGCCTTGAGGAGCATGGCGCGCTGGTTGGCGTCGACGTTCCAGTCCCAGCTGGGGGACTCGGGGTCGGCGCTGCGCGGGTCGAGCCAGAAGGCCTCGATCTGGCGGAAAGGGAGGATGGTTTTCGACTCGACCATCTTGCGACCGTCGAACTCGCGCCAGGCGGAGGCGCCGGCGTTGTAGCGGGCGATGTTGAGGCCGAGGCCGGGGAGCTGGTCGCCGGAAATCTCGACGGTGCGCGTGGAGAAGACGGCGTCGGCGAGGTCGTCGCGGTCGCCGTAGACCTTGCCCCACCAGGCGAGCGAGACGCCCCAGCCGTCCCAGACGCGGGAGGGGGCGGCGGGATCGGGCCGGACCGACTTTGCGATCCCGGGCGCGGGTGCCGATGCGGGCCTGGCGGCGGGTTCCGCGGACTGCGCGGAGGCGGCGAAGGGAAGGGCGCAGACGAGGGCGAAGGCGGTGCGGAAGGGGGAGGGGATTCGCATGGCGGAGTTCTTGGAATGCCCGACGCTTGCAACCAGCTTTGGTTACGAGCCGGCTTCTTTAGCGTAAAGCCGAGCGGCGGGTGCCGGTCGGAACGACGCGCTCCTCGGTCGCTTTTCCATGGAGGCGGGCAAGCTCGCGGGCGGTCAGGGGCATGACCGAGCCGTGGCGGAATTTGTAGGGAAAGGTGAAACCTTGGGCGGGCTCGAATTTGCCTGCGGCGAGATCGTGGGTGACGAAGGGCTTGTAGCCGGCGCCGCGGGCGTAGTGGTCGAGGATGAGGCCCCAGACCGGAGGGCGGCCTTCGGCGGCGGGCTCGACCAGGTAGCACTCGGGCCCCTCGTAGCCGCGCAAGCCGGCGAGGGAGAATCCGTCGACGGGCTTCCAGTCGCCCACGAGTTTCGGGCTGGTTTCGAGGAAGATGGATTTGCGCTGTTCGTCCTTGGTGAAGCGGTAGTAGTTCGCGCCATCGCGAACGATGGTGGTGTCGATGACGGCGTGGGGCTTCTCGATGTAGATGAACGGGGCGCCGAAGGTCTTGAAATCCTTGGTGCGCGCGGCCCAGATGCGGAACTTGGCGTATTCGTCGCTCTTGTTGGTGGAGGCCCAGAAAACGAGGTAGTCCTTGGATTCGGCGTCGTAGACGGCCTCGGGGGCCCAGGTGCAACCGGCGTCGTCGGCGGCGACACGGACGAGGCGGGGCTCGGACCACTTCACGAGATCGGTCGACTCCCAGACGACGATGGAACGGCTGCCCTGTTGGGCGGCGCGGCGCCAGTCGCCGTTCAGATGGATCGAGAGGTCGGTGGCGATGAGGTAGAACTTTTTGTTGTCGTGGGCGCGGATGAGGTAGGGATCGCGCACGCCCCTCTCGCCGATCTTGCTGACGAGGACGGGCTCGGAGTTGTTCAGGGCGGTCCAGTTGCGGCCGTCGGGGCTGGTCGCGAAGTAGATCTGCTCGGTGAGCGGCGATTGTTCGCCCTTGAAGGTGACGAAGAGGAATCCGGCGGGCGCGGCGGCGAAGGCGGAGACCGCGAGGCTGGAGACGAGGGCGATGAGGCGGAGTAGACGCATGGGAAAACGGCTTTGAACGCGAACGCCGCGAACGGCGCGAAGAAATAAGGAAAATGTGCGGGGCCTCCCGACGGGATCGTTCAGGCGGCGGCCTTGGCGACACCGGTCATGAGGCGGAGCACGGCATCCTGACTCGCTTCCCGGCGCGAGAGTTCCCCGGCGATGCGACCTTCGCGCATGACGAGGATGCGCGAGGAGAGGTTGATGACCTCGGGGAGCTCGGAGGAGATGAGGATCACGGCGAGGCCCTGGCGGGCGAGTTCGTCGATGAGCTCGTGGATGGCGGCCTTGGCGCCGACGTCGACGCCGCGGGTGGGTTCGTCGACGATGAGCAGGCGGCCCCCGCGGGCGAGCCACTTGGCGATGACGACCTTTTGCTGGTTGCCGCCGGAGAGGGAGTTGACGGGGGCGTCGAGGGAGGCGGCCTTCACCTTGAGGCGGGCGAAGTAGTCGGTGGAGACGGCGGTCTCGCGCGGGCGGTCGAGCAGCACGCCGAGGCGGCGGATGCGGTCGAGGATCGCCATGCTGATGTTGGAGCGGCACGGCATGCCGAGCACGCAACCCTGGCGCTTGCGGTCCTCGGGGACGAGGCCGACGCCGGCGGCGAGGGATGCTTTGACGGAGCCGAGGCGGAGCGGAGAACCGTCGATCGAGACGCCGCCGGTGGCGCGAGAATCGAGGCCGAAGAGGGCCTGCGCGATTTCGCTGCGGCCGGAGCCGACTAGGCCGGCGAAGCCGAGGATCTCGCCGGCGCGAACGGTGAAGTTGATGTCGGAGAACTTGCCCGGCGAGGCGAGGCCCCGGACCTCGAGCACGGTTTTTCCGGGGGCGGCGTCGAGGTGCCGGGGGAAATAGTCGGCGACGCTGCGACCGATCATCATGCGGACGACGGCGTCGTGGGTCATCTCGGCCTTGGCGAGGGTGCCGACGTAGCGGCCGTCGCGCAGCACGCTGATGCGGTCGCAGAGCCGGAAAAGCTCGGGCATGCGGTGCGAGACGTAGATGAGGGTGAGGCCGCGGGCCTTGAGTTTCTCGATGAGCTCGAAAAGCGATTCGGCGTCGGTGGCGGAAAGGGAGCTGGTGGGCTCGTCGAAGACGAGGATGCGCGGGTTGGTGCCGACGGCGGCGGCGATCTGCACCATCTGCTCCTGCGCGGTGGAGAGCTCGCGCA
>CBINJQ010000203.1:0-7885 GCA_966251015.1 uncultured Akkermansia sp.
CGGCGCCGGGGCGGGGGAGGACATCGAGCGAACGGCAGGCGAGCATGCTGGCGGGCAGACGAAGGAGCGGGTGGCGGCGGCTGGCGAGCTTTTGAAGGGTCCGGGTCATGGCGTGGTTGAACTCTCGACTTATTCGCGCCGACGATGCCCGGCATGGGTGGCGACACCGCGCGCGGAGGCTTTGTCTTTCAGGAACGGGGTGAGGGGCGGGCGCGGTGGTTTCGCGCGTCACAGCCGCTCCAGCATGGGCAGGAAGCTGCGTTTGGCTTTGTGTTGGACGCGCAAGGCGGCGAGTTGCGCGGTCCAGGCTTCGGGTTGGCCGAGGCGGTGGTGGAGGGCTTTCACTTTCTTGAGTTGGCGGATGGCGGCTTCGTAGGCGGTGCGGCCGGTGCGCGCGATCTGCGTCTGCGCCTCGCGCAGGTAGAGCGGGATCGCGTCGCGCGGGTGCTCGTTCTCGCGCGCCGCGGCGAGGCGGAGCCAGAGTTCGGAGGACAGTTCACGCGTCCGGGCGATTTCCCACGCGGTTTCGGCGGCTCTTTCGTGAAGATGGATCTCGACCAAGGTGGAGACGGGGTCTGGGCCGGCCCAAGCCCACGGATTCGCGACGCGGGCGGATCGCGTGGCGTCGTGGAGGGCGAGCAGCGCGTGCAGGTGGGCGAGGGCGCGTTCGCGCCAGGCGGCGCGGGCGGAGGCGCGTTCGGCGTGGGCGATCAGAAGGCGGTAGTCGTCGAGGGAGGGGCAGGCTTCGAAGAGCGACCAGACGAGCTTCATCGCCTCGTCGTGGCGGGCGCGGCGGTGGTATTGCCCGGCGAGAAAATCGAGCAGGCGCGGATCGTTCTCGCGGGGGAAGGCGGCGTGTCCGCGCTCGGCCCAGGCGAGGGCGTCGTCGTGGCGCTCGGCGGCGGCGTAGAGTTCGGCAATGGCAAGAAAATGGTAGGCCTGCGAGAGGTCGCGGGCCTTGATCGCGGCCAGGGCGTCCACGTCGCCGCGTGCGAGCGCCTCCATGATGGAGGTGAGGCGATGGCGCGGGCCGTCGAAGCTTCCGGCGGCGCGTGGAGGGAGTGGCGGGAGTTTGTCCCAGGCGGCCTGGGCGAGGCGGCGGTAGGCGGCGAGGCCGGCGGGGCCGAGCACGTCGGCGTAGGTCGCGGACGCGTTGAAAAACGTGTCCCAATCCGTGCGCAGTTCCCAGGCGAAGAGGCGGGCGGCGAGGGCTTCGGGGTCGGGGCGAGCGACGACGCAGGCGTCGTGGTGAAGGGACTGGAGGTCGGAAAGCGTGGTGCCGATGGCTCCATCGGAATCGTCGGCTTCTCCGAGCGCTTTTTCCACGCGCGCGATGGCGTGCTCGGCCAGTTCGAGCACGGCGGGCGCCTGCGCGGGATCCTCGGCGAGGAGTTCGCGGAGCGGCGCGACGGCCTCGTCGATGTTTTCGGCGAACCCGGAGGCCTCGTGGTAATCGACAAAACCGCGGGTGCGCGTGGCGCGGTCGATGGCTTGGCGATAGGCGTTGAAATCGATGTCCTTGGCGGCGGCGCGGGCGGCCTGGCGCAGGAGTTTTTCGCGGAAGCGCTCGTCGCGGTCCGCGGCCTCGAGGAGGAGATCGGCGAGGCGCTCGGCGGATTGCGAGAGCAGCCACGGGCGCAGGTCGTCGAGCCGCACGACGGACGGGCCGGTGGACGCTGCGTGTTTGCGTGAATCGGGCCTGGACGCCTCGTCGGCGGACTCGAGCCAGGCGAGAGCGACGGCGACGCCGTGCTTGCAAAAAATCCGGTCGTCGCCGAGCGGGCAGGTGCAGCGGTGCTGGAGCGCGCCGTCTTTTTCGGCGAGTTCCACCGTGTAGGTGTCGGATCCCCTCACGCGGGCGCGCAGGGAGTCTCCGAGGAGGACGAGTTGATCGACGAGGCCGTTCGCGTGATAGGCGCGTCCGCGTTCAAAGGATTTTTCGCCGGCCAAGCGCCGGACGTTTTCCGTGGCGAGCAGGCGATGGAGCGAGGCGGGCGGGGTGGACATGCGGTGAACGATCAAGGGATCGGCTTCGCCGCGAGAGAACCGAGGCGCGACTGAGCGCGTCAATCCGGCTGTCGTGCGGCGTCGTCGCGGGCTCGGTCGGAGGGCGGGGGCCATCTCGCGAGGCGGGACGCCGAAAAACCCGTTGCCTGCGGAGGGGCTTTGCGTGTCGATGCGCGGTTTATGGATCGCATCGCCTCCGCCTTCGCCCGCGCCCGTGCTGAAAACCGCGCCGCTTTTGTCGCCTATTTGTGCGCCGGCGATCCCGACTTCGCCTCGTCGCTGGAGGCTTGCCGCGCGCTGCTGCGCAACGGGGTGGACGTTCTGGAGCTCGGCGTGCCTTTTTCCGATCCGCTCGCGGACGGGTTGACCAACCAGCTCGCCGCCCAGCGCGCCCTCGAAAGCGGCATGACGATGGCGAAGGTGAACGAACTCGTCCGCACCCTGCGCGCCGAGTTCCCCGAGACCCCGTTGATTTTCTACACCTACTACAATCTCGTGTTCTCGAACGGCACGGAAGCCTACGTGCGCGAGGCCAAGGCGGCCGGCCTCGATGGTATGCTCGTGCTCGACCTGCCTCCCGAGGAGTCGGCCGACGTCGCCGAGGCATGCGCCCGCGAGGGGCTGAAATCGGTGTTTATCGTCGCCCCGACCACGCCCCCGGAGCGTCTGCCCAAGATCGCGGCGGCCGCGACGGGTTTCATCTACTACGTGTCTCGCGAGGGCGTCACCGGCGTTCGCGACGCGGTCGCCGGCGGAATCCCCGAGGCGATGGCGGCGATCAAAAACCACACGGAACTCCCCGTCGTGGTGGGGTTTGGAATCGGCAAGCGCGAACACGTCGCCGAGGTGGCGCGCTACGCGGACGGCGTCGTGGTCGGCAGCGCGTTGGTGAACGTCATCCGGGATAATCTCGCTTCGCGGTCGCAAATCGGGCCGGCGCTCGGGGCGAAAGCGGCCGACCTCGTGGCGGGAACCCGGCGGGCATAAGCCGGAGCGCCTGCTTGGATTAGCGCGAGACCCGCTCATTTTTTGTCCAACTTCTACCGTCCCTTAACTCGTCCGCCTCGGTGGAGTTTTTGTTTTACTTTGGAATAACCGACCTCTGAGGTGCGCGGCGACTTTAACCAAATCCGACCAAACCGTGAGTAACATTCATACGCGAAAGAGCTTCGTGGCCAAGGTGCTCGCCGGCCTGGCTGGCATCGGCATCCTCGGCGGCGCCCGGCTCGCTGCGAAATCGGCGCCTGATTCGTCTTCAACGACTTCCGATGGTCGTGCGTCTTCCTCGACGCAACCCTTCGCGATCAAGGCGGACACCCGGTCGGTGGCCCGCTCGGCTGATTCCCTTTAACCCCCGGCCCGCGTTTTTCGCGTTCGGAGCCGCCTCACTTTCCGGCCTATGTCCAACCTGTTTCCCAAGTCGGCCAACAAGCTGCCGCTGCAGATCCTGATTTTTATCGGGCTCACCACCGGCATCGTCCTCGCCGGCGTCAACTACTACGCCACGCCGAAATACACCCGTGTGGGCTATGCGCCGCAGCAACCGGTGCCGTTCAGCCACGCGCTGCACGCCGGGCAGCTCGGTCTCGATTGCCGCTACTGTCACAGCAACGTCGACAAGTCCGGCCACTCGAACATCCCGACCGCGCAGACGTGCATGAACTGCCATAGCATCATCAAGCAGGACAGCCCGCTCCTGGCGCCCGTCCGCGAAAGCTATGCATCGGGCAACCCGGTCAAGTGGGTCAACGTCCACGAGACGCCCGACTACGTCTACTTCAACCACTCCGTCCACGTCGCCCGCGGCGTCTCCTGCGTGGAGTGTCACGGCAAGATCAACGAGATGGAGGTCGTGAAGCACGACCAGCCGCTCTCGATGAGCTGGTGTCTCGATTGCCATCGCGAACCCGAGAAGGTCCTGCGCGATCCGAAGCTCGTGACCAATCTCGACTGGAAGCACCCCGGCGGCGCCGAGGGCCAGGCCGAACAAGGCAAGAAGTTCGTCCACGACTGGAACGTCCAACCTCCCCAGAGCTGCTCCGGCTGCCACCGCTGATCCGCTGATCGACCGACACGACGCGAATGAAACGCAAATTTGACCACACCGCGCCCCAGCAGAACGCCGAAGGCGCCCTCACCGGCCCCCGTTACTGGCGCAGCCTCGACGAACTCGCCGCCACGCCTGGCGTTCAGGAGCAGATGGCGCGCGAATTTCCCGAAGGCGCCGACAACTTGAACGGCGTCGACCGCCGCCGCTTCTTCAAGTTGATGGCCGCCTCCTTCGCCCTCGGCGGCGTGGGACTGGCCGCCGGTTGCCGCCGCCCCGAGCAGCACATCCTCGCCTACGGCAAGTCCGTCGAGAACATCATCCCGGGCCTCCCGCTCTATTACGCCTCGGCGTTCCCGCTTCGCCGGAACGCGGTGCCGATCCTCGCCGAGACCCACCAGGGCCGTCCGACCAAGATCGAGGGCAATCCCTCCTACGCTCCCTACGGCGGCGCGAGCAACGCCTTCGCCCAGGCTTCCGTCCTCGATCTCTACGATCCGGATCGCTCCACGACCTCGACGATCAAGGGTTCCGCCGCCAGCGCGGCCCAGATTCAGGACATCCTCGCCGCCATCGGCGCCGAGGCCAAGGCTTCGCGCGGCGCCGGCCTCGTTTTCCTTGCCGAGTCATCCGGTTCGCCCACCCGGGAGCGTCTCGTGGCCAAGCTCAAGCGCGAGCTCCCCGAGGCCGTCTGGGCCGAGTATGACGCCGTGGTCGACGAGCCCCCCGTGGCCGCCGCGCGCGCCGCCTTCGGTCGCGACGTGAAGCCCCTCTACCGCTTCGCCAAGGCCAAGCGCATCGTCTCCCTCGACGCCGACTTCTTCAGCACCGAGGCCGGCTCCATCTCCTACACCCGCGACTTCGCCAAGGGCCGCAAGGCTCTGACCAAGGACGCCGACCTTAACCGTCTCTACGCGGTCGAGAGCACCTTCACCCTCACCGGTTCGATGGCGGATCACCGCCTGCGCCTCGCCAGCAGCCATCTGCTCGCTTTCGCGGCCGCGCTGTTCGCCTCCGTCACCGGCTCGTCGCAGTTCGCCAGCCTGACCGCCGGCCTCGATTTCAAGGACAAGGACAAGTGGCTCGCCGCCTGCGCCGCCGACTTGCTCGAGCACAAGGGCGCCAGCGTGATCGTGGCGGGCTCGCACCTCCCCGCCGAGGTTCACGCCGTCGTCCATGCCCTCAACGCTGCCCTCGGCGCCATTGGCAACACGGTCGACTTTGTCGCCGTTTCCGCGCCCGCCGCCGCCGGCATCTCCGACGTCGTCAAGGCGCTCAACGCGGGTTCGGTGAAGAGCCTCGTCATCCTCGGCGGCAACCCGGCCTACAACGCCCCCGCCGACTTGGAGTTCTCCGCCGCCTTGAAGAAGGCGACGCAGGTCGTCCGCCTCGGCTACTACGTCGACGAGACCTCCGCCGCCGCTCCCGCCGGCGTGCATGTCGCAGCCGCGCACTACCTCGAATCCTGGGGCGACGCCCGCACGGCCGACGGCACCATCGTGCCCGTCCAGCCGATGATTCTTCCGCTCTTCGGCGGCGTTACCGAGATCGAGGTCCTCGCGCGCATCCTCGGCGAAGCCAAGGCCGACGGTTACAGCCTCGTTTACCAGACCATCACCGGTCTCAACGCCTTCGGTGGCGTTGATGGCGAGAAAGGTTTCCGCCAGTTCCTCCACGACGGGTTCCTCGCCGGCTCGGCTTATCCCGTCGTCAACGTCTCGACCAACGCATCCGGTTTGTCCGCCTTGCTCGGCAAGGCCGCCGCGCCCGTCGCGGTCAACAAGGACTCGCTCGAAGTCCGTTTCATCGTCGACTCCAAGGTCGAGGACGGTCGCTTCGCGAACAACGGCTGGCTGCAAGAGTGCCCCGAGCCGATCACGAAGATCTCGTGGGACAACGCCATCCTCGTTTCCCCTCGCCTCGGCAAGGAGCTCGGCATCGAGCCGGGCGGCTCGCTGATCCAGGTCGCGCGCAAGGAAACGGGCGCCTTCACGCAGGGCAAGGAGAACGCCCCCGTCGGCGAACTCACGGTCGGAGGTCGCACGCTCCGCGCCCCGATCCACATCCAGCCCGGTCTGTCCAATTACACGGTTGCCATCGCCGTCGGCTATGGTCGCGGCACGACCGGTCGCGTCGGCACCGGCGTCGGCTGCAACGCCTACGCCATCCGTGCTTCCGACGGCCTCGGCTACGCCACCGGCGCAAAGCTCGCCGTCGTGGACGGCCAATATGCGTTTCTCGCCAACACGCAGGAGCACTGGTCCATGGAGGGTCGCGACATCGTTCGCGAGGCCAACGTGGACGAGTTCGCCAAGAACCCCGGTTTTGTCGCCGGCATGGGAATGGAAGCCCACGCTCCCGCGACCTACGGCGATCTGACGCCCGAGGAGTTCGCCAAGCTTCCCCGCGACCAGCGCGCGAAGATCACCGCCGAGCGCGCCGCGTCGACTCCGCGCGGCGGCGGTCTGATGGAAACGCCCGACTACGCCGGTGAGAAAGCCCACCTCGATGGCGTTCATCAATGGGGCATGTCGATCGACCTCAACACCTGCATCGGCTGCAACGCCTGCATCATCGCGTGTCAGGCCGAGAACAACATCCCGATCGTCGGCAAGGACCAGGTCCTCCGCGGCCGCGAGATGCACTGGATCCGCCTGGATCGCTATTACTCGGACGGAAAGCTCGAGGCCGGCGCCTTCGGTGGTCCCGGCAACGCCGAGCTTCCCGAGGACCCGCAGGTTTCGCTTCAGCCAATGGCTTGCCAGCACTGCGAGCTCGCGCCCTGCGAGACCGTGTGCCCCGTCAACGCCACCGTGCACGACCAAGAGGGCCTCAACACGATGGCCTACAACCGTTGCATCGGCACCCGTTACTGCGCGAACAACTGTCCGTATAAGGTCCGCCGCTTTAATTTCTTCGATTACAACCAGCGCCAGCTCGACAGCCTCTACATGGGGCCGCTCGGCAAGAAGGGCATGCCGGAGCTGGTGAAGATGGTGAAGAACCCGGACGTCACCGTGCGCATGCGCGGCGTGATGGAGAAGTGCACCTATTGCGTGCAACGCATCCAGCAGGCCAAGATCGCGCAAAAGGTGAAGGCCGGCGCCTCCGCCGACGTCGCCATCCCGGACGGCGCCTTCAACGTCGCCTGCGCGCAGGCCTGCCCGGCCGACTCGATCGTCTTTGGCAACGTCAAGGACCCGAACAGCCGCGTCTCGCAGATGAAGTCGCTCGAGCAAGACTACCAACTGCTCGGCTACCTGAACATCCGCCCGCGCACCACCTACCTCGGCAAGCTCCGCAATCCGAATCCGAAGATGCCGGACTACGCCGCGCTCCCGCTGAGCCGGCAGGAATACAACAGCAAGAATCACCCCGCCGGCATGGGCCATGGTCACGACCACGCTTCGCCCGAACACTCCGGCCCCGGCCACGACTCCCACGGGCACAAAGACGAACCCAAGCCCCACGCCTCCTTCGGCAAACTCTCCTTCGGAGGTAACAGCTAATGGCTCACGCGCATTCCGATCATCCCGCCCCGGCGATTCTCGCCGAGGTCAATCCGGCGCCGCTCCCGCGCGCGACCCTCGTTGAGAATCATCGCAGTCTCAACTGGGTCACCGAGAAGATCTGCGGCATCATCGAGGCTCCGACGCCGAAGTGGTGGTGGATCGCCTTCGCGGTCTCCGGGTTTCTCGCGCTCTTCACGGTGGCCGGCATCATCTACCTCGTCTCCACGGGCGTCGGTGTCTGGGGTCACGCCAACCCGGTCAACTGGGCGTGGGACATCGTCAACTTCGTGTTCTGGATCGGCATCGGCCACGCCGGCAC
>CBINJQ010000204.1:0-7847 GCA_966251015.1 uncultured Akkermansia sp.
GGCGGCGTGCAGTTCATAGGCGCTGACCTGCCGTGACGCGGAATCGCCGCCCAAGCCGTCGCGGACGGGGTTGCTGACGCCGGGGGCGACGGGGAACAGATATTCGCCGCGACTGCTGAGCGCGGCGGCGCTTTCGCTGCTCACGATCATGCGATCGGGGAATTTCTCGCGGAACGCGGCGTAGAGCGGCGGGGTTTTTATGCCGGTGAAGTCGGCGTATTCCGGGGTGTCACGGATGCCTTCGCCCTGGTAGTTGAGTCCGATCACCTCGGAGGCGTCGGCGAAGGGCGAGTCGGGCTTCGCCCAGTTCATGGAGAACGTGGAAGGGCGCGTCGGGTCCTCCTCGCGGGCGATGGCGGCGAGGCGGCGGGCGACGATGGCGCCGTCCTCTCCCGTGTATTGCTCGCCGACCTCGTTGCCCAGGCTCCAGAGGAAAACGGACGGGTGGTTGCGGTCGCGGCGGATGAAGGCGCGCAGATCGGGCTCGTGCCAGTCCGGGAAGAAGAGGTGGAAATCGAAGGGCGTTTTGCGGCGCACCCACGAATCGAAGATCTCGTTCACGACGAGGAAACCAAGGCGGTCGCAGAGTTCGAGGAGCTCCGGCGCGGGCGGGTTGTGCGCCATGCGGATGGCGTTGCAGCCGAGCTCGCGGAGGAGCTCGAGCTGGCGGAGCGCGGCGCGCTCGTTGAACGCCGCGCCGAGGGCGCCGAGATCGTGGTGCTGGTTGACGCCTTGGAGGCGGACGCGCTCGCCGTTGACGTGGAGGCCGTCGGGCCGGGCTTCGATGCGACGAACGCCGAAGCGGGTTTCGTGACGGTCGACGACCTTCCGGTCGCGCGTGAGCGTGGTGATGGCGACGTAGCGGTGAGGTTGCTGGGCGGGTGGCGGTCCCCAGAGCCGGGGGCTTTCGATGACGGTCGAAGCGTCGGCGTGGGCTTGGTCGCGAGGAGGAACGAGCAGAGGGATCGCGGCGATGCGGGCGACCGGGGCGCCGAGCGGCCGTCCGTCGGGGCCGAGGACAAAGAATTCGGTCGCGACCGAGATCCGGGCGGGTTCGGGCGAGTCGTTGTCGATCTCGACTCGCAGACGCAGCGTCGCGCGTTCGGCGGACACGTCCGGAGTGGTGACGAAAGCGCCCCACTGCGCGACGTGGACGGGGGAGGTTTTCACCAACCACACGTTGCGGTAGAGACCGGCGCCGGGATACCAGCGGGAGAAGTCGGGCGGGTTGTCGAGACGGATGGCGAGTTGGTTGTCCGCGCCAAACAGGAGATGGGGCGTGAGATCGACGCGGAACGAGGCGTAGCCGTAGGGCCAGCCGCCGGCCAGGCGGCCGTTCACCCAGACGGCGGCGTGGGACATGGCGCCGTCGACATCGAGAAAGACGGATTTGCCGGCGTCGTCGGCGGGGACACGGAGCGTTTTTCGATACCAGCCGACGCCGGGGGCGGGCAGGCGGCCCATGCCGCCGCCGGTGCCGTCGGAGTTGAACGGGCCGGAGATCGCCCAGTCGTGGGGGACCGCGACGGGCGTCCAGCCGGAGTCGTCGTAGCCGGCGGCGACGCAGGCGATCTCGGAGCCGGGGTCGCCCTCGGGGCGAAGGTGTCGGCGGGAGGGATCCTTGATGAAGCGGTTGGCCGAGGGCAGTATCCAGGGTTTCAGGACGCGATGCCCGGAGGGGCCGACTTTTTCGGCGTCGGCGGTGGCCTCGGCCGGGCGCTCCTTCCGGTCTTCGCCCCGGGCCTCGGGGCGGAAATCATAGAGCAGGCCGCGCGGATCGACCCCGGCGGGATCGCCTTTCTGGAAGCGCCAACCGGTGTCGAGGAGGACGCGCTCGCGGGGGGAATCAGCGTGCGCGGGGGCGAGGACCGTGAAGACGCATGCCGCGATCCAGACGAGATGACGAAACGGGGGGGAGATTGTCTTCATGGGCGGCTTGGAGGACGGAGAAGAAAGCGGGCTTGGGGCGACGGTCGCGGTCGAAGAGCAAGGGGTGGTTGGTGCGGCCGCGGACGGGGAAACCGTTCAACCACGTCTGGCCGTCGTGAAGACCCCAGAGCGTGACGCGGGTGATGTGCCGGCGGTGCTTGAGGAAGACGGCGAAGATGTCGGCGTAGCGCTCGGCGAGCTGTTTCTGGACCTTGTCGGGCAAGCCGTTCTGGTAGGGGTTCAACGCGGCCTCGTATTTTTCGCTGCGCGCGATGTCGGCGACGCCGACGTCGCCGCGCGAAGGCAGCACGTCGATGTCGAGCTCGGTGACCATGACCTTGATGCCGAGCGCGGCGAAGTCCTCGATGGCGTCCTCGATGTCGTCGATGGAGGGCTTCTCGATCTGGTAGTGTCCCTGCATGCCCACGCCGTCGATCGGCACGCCGCGTTCGATGAGGCCGCGGAGCATTTTGACGGTGCGTTTGCGTTTCTCGCGATGGAACAGGCCGTAGTCGTTGTAATAGAGTTCGGCGTGCGGATCGGCTTCGCGGGCGAAACGGAAGGCGTGGTCGATGAAGTCCTCGCCGATGATGCGTTTCCACGCGGAGTTTCGAAGCACGGGGGCGTCGGCGCCCCCGTCGGAGATCGCCTCGTTCACGACGTCCCAACCTTTGACGCGGCCCTTGTAACGGCCCGCGACGGTGTGGATGTGATCGCGCATCCGCTTGAGGAGGACTTCGCGCGACGCGGGCTGTCCCTTGTCGTCCTGAAACACCCAGCGCGGGGTCTGGCTGTGCCAGACGAGGGTGTGGCCGATGACGGCCATTTTGTGTTTCTCGGCGAAGGCGACGTAGGCGTCGGCGGCGCCGAAATCGTAGACGCCGGGCTCCTCGTTGACCGACTGCCACTTCATGTCGTTCTCGGCGGTGAGGCTGGAGAAGTGGCGCGCGGCGAGCTCGGCGGCGCGCGGGTCGCGGCCGTCGACCATGGCGGTGTTCATCGCGACGCCGATGAGGAAGTGGTCGGCGAACGCCGAGCGCAGGGTCGCGTCCGGGGCTCCGTCCTCGGCGTGGACGGGCGTGAGCGAGAGAAAGGCGGCGGCGATGGAGGCGAGCAGCCGGGGAACGCGTGGGAACAACATGGTGGGCGGATGAAAAGGGGACGTGGTTGTGCGGGTTCGGACCCGGATCGGGAGGAGACCTTGGCGGCTCGGGCGGCGGGCCGGGTCTCCTCCCGACGGAGTCAAGGCACGGGGGATGCGGGATGGGATCAATCGACGCGGGCGTGGACGCCGACGGTGGCGCCGACGAAACCGCCGGCGGCCGCGGTGGTGAGGAGGCGGGCGTCGGCTTGGCCGACGAGGGAAGTCCAGGCGTCGTCGCCCACGGCGTAGGAGAAGGAACAGGAGGCGCGGTCCGCCTCGACGCGCAAACGGACGGAACCCGTGTCGGCGGGCAGGCGTGTCGTTTGGATGATCTCCGGGGCCCCTCCCTTGGCGCGTTCGAGCGAGAGGAGGGGCCCCTCGGCGTCGCGGCGCAGGGCGAGGAAGTAGTGGTGTTTCTCGTTTTGAAACGCCACCAGGCCGGCGGACACGCCGGGCGCGGCCGGCACACGAAGGGAGGTGGCGGCGTCGAAGCGCGCATGTTGGACGCGGCGCCCGAGGTAGCTGGGGTTGCTCCGGCCGGAGAGCGGCTCGGGACGCGGGGCGATTTGCAGGCGGCCGCCCTCGGACGAGGCGACGCTCCACCACGTTTCGGCCGGGCTGCGGAGCATGATCCAGGCGGGCGAAAGCGTCGCGCCGTCGAACTCGTCGCGCCACGTGAAGGACCCGTTGAGCGGATAGCGCGAGTCGGGGCGGACGCCCGCGCGGTTCGGGGCCGGCGCGACGAGCGGGACCCGTGCCTTGGGATCGGGAAGGATCGTGGGCCAGCCGTCTTCGGTCCACTCGACCGGAAGAAGGAAGGTCTCGCGTCCCATGGGCGAGGCTTCGCCGTCGTAGGGGCGCACGCCGAGGAATGTCGCCCACCAGCGGCCGTCGGGGCCGATCTCGAGGTCGGCGTGGCCCACGCAGGTGACGGCTCCCGGCGCGCGGTTGTCCAGGCTGCGTTGGGTGAGAACGGGGTTCTTTTCCCACGGCTCGTAGGGGCCGGTCACGGAGCGGCTGCGGAAGACGACCTGCGAGTGGCCGGGGCCGGTGCCGCCCTCGGCGCAGGAGAGGTAATACCAGCCCTCGCGTTTGTAGAGGTGCGGGCCCTCGATCCAGATCGGCTTGGTGGAGAGGTCGACGCCGCCGTTCACGAGCACTGGGCGGGGGCCGATCATTTGTTTGGTCTTCGGATCAAACTCCTGGATGCGGATGGCGCGGTGCCCGTCGTAGAGCGGATCGCCCTCGGGGTCGTCGTTGTTGACGACCCAGGCGCGGCCGTCGTCGTCGAAGAAGAGGGAGGGATCGATGCCGCGGAAGAGAAGCCGGACGGGGTCGGACCAGGGACCGGCGGGATCCTTGGCGGTGACGACGAAATTTCCGTTGGTGCCGACCTGGGTGCAGATGAGATAAAAAGTGCCGTCGTGGTGGGTGATGGCGGGCGCGAAGATGCCCTGGGAGACGCCGAGCCCGTCGTAACGGAGCTGGTCGGGCCGGTCGATGGCGTGGCCGATGAAGCGCCAGTTGACCAGGTCCTTGCTGTGGAAAACGGGGAGGCCCGGAAAGTAGGCGAAGGTGGAGTTGGTGAGGTAATAGTCCTCGCCGACCCGGCAGAGGCTCGGGTCGGGATAAAAGCCGGTCAGGACGGGGTTGCGGTAGTGTCCGGCGGGGAGTTGGCCGGAGGCGTCGGAGTCGACGCCGGAATACTCGAACCAGTCGAACGAGACCGGGGCCGGGGCGGCGGAGCTTTGCATGGGAAGGGCGGCGATACCGAGGGGGAAAAGCGCCGACAGGACGATGCGGCGAAGGGGGGACGGGGACATGATGGAAGGACAGGGGCGAGAGGGCGGAAGCGCGGAAGACGCGAGGGCGGGGCGGCTACGGGGTCGAAACGGCGCCCACGCCCTCGACGGTCTGGGAGACCGGGCGGATGGAGCCGTCGGGCTCGTGATGGAGGCGCTCGACGCAGACGGCCCGGCGACCGAGCCCGCCTTTTTCGCCGTCGAGGGCCATGCCGGCGTAGTGGTAGAAGAAATACCACTGGTCCTTGAACTCGACGACGCCCGGATGGATCGTGAAACTGTTTTTCGCCGAGCCGGTGACGCGGCCCCGGTGGGTCCAGGGGCCGGTGATCTTCTCGGCGGTGGCGTAGCTGATCTGCTCCCAGCCGTCGGGCGGGATCATCGAGGCGTAGACGAGGTAGTAGAGCTTGTCGCGTTTGTAGAGCCAGGGACCCTCGACGTAGTGCGGGAGATCGATCTTTTCGATCGGCCCGTCGAGCTCGACCATGTTGCGCTTCAGTTTGACGAGGTAGCAGTCGCCGTTGCCCCAGGACATCCACGGGGTGCCGTCGTCGTCGACGAGCACGGTGGGGTCGATGTCCTCCCATGGGCGCCTGGCCTTCGGGGTCATGGCGTCGCTGACGAGCGGTCGGTCGATGGCGGGCTTGAAGGGGCCGGTCGGGCTGTCGGCGACGGCGACGCCGATGTTGTTGCCGGGCGCGGAGCGGTCGCCGCGGGCGGTGACGTAGAAGTAGAACTTGTCGCCCTGGCGGACGACCTGCGAGGCCCAGGCCGAGTTGGGGTCTCCCCAGGAGAAATCGGTGGGACGCAGGACCTCGCCGTGGGCGGTCCAGGTCTTCATGTCCTTCGAGGAGTAACAAAGCCAGGCGGGCATGGTGAACATCTCCTTCCCCTTGGCGTTGTCCTGGCCGACGTAGACGTAGACCGTGTCGCCCACGACGAGCGGGGCGGGGTCGGCCGTGAAGGTGTCGCGGAAGATCGGATTGGCGCCGGGCGCGGAGGAGAGCGGTTTGCCGTCGAGGTCGGTGGCGGCGCGCCCGGTCGAGGGCGCGACCCGGTAGTAGTCGAAGTCGGCGTGGCCGCCGGCCTCGCGCGTGGCGTAGCAGAAGAGCGCGAAACGGTAGCCCATGAAATGCGGCATCGTGTAGGCCATCGGCGAAGGGCGCCCGATGGGGATCCATTCGCGGCCGTCGAGACTGTAGGAGAAGCGCGCGAGCTCGGGGGCGGGCTGGAACTCGCAGTCGGCGCGGAGATGGACGACGTCCGCGGTGAGCGGAACGGAGGCGACCTCGAGGGGGGCGTCGCCCTTGGTCGTGACCATGACGAGATGGCGTTTGCCGGCGTCCTGTTTCACGGCGACGTAGCCGTATTGGCGTTGGAGCACGCCGAGCCCGGCGACATCGCCGTCCTTGAGCGCGGAGACGTCCACGCGGGTGGTGGCGACGCTGCGCGGGCCGAAGGTGCGCTGGGTGAGCGTGTTTTTTGCGCGGAGGAAATCGGCGACGGTTTTACCGGTGGTCAGGCGCAGATGCCCGCGACGAGCGGTCAGGGACCAGAAGTCGGGCTCGGGGTTGTGGTTCCACTGCCAGGCGAGCGGCAGCGCGCGGTCGCCGGCGGCGCGTTCGAACTCGTCGGAGGCGACGACGCCGGAGACGCCGGACACGCCCTGCTCGCCGGCGGGGATGTCGAGCGTCATGGGGACCTTGCCGTCCTCGCCGAGGACGGGCCAGCCGTCCTGCCACCGGACGGGCACGAGGTAGGGGATGCGGCCGACCGCGCCGTTGTCCTTGAAGAGGTAGGCATACCACTTGCCCTCCGGGGTGTCGATCAGTCCGCCCTGGGCGATGCCGCGGTCCTGGAGCACGATGCGGCCCTCGTAGGGGCCGGTGATCTTGTCCGCGCGATGCACGATCACGGTCCGCGACCAGCGGCTCTTGGGGGAGGCGATGTTGAAGAGGTAGTAGCGGCCGTCGATTTTGAAGAGTTGCGATCCCTCGCCGTTGAGCCCGCCGACGTCGTCGCCGAAGACCGCGTTTACGTTTTCGACCACGGTCTGGTTTACGCCTCCGGGTTTGATGCCGGAGAGGTCGGGCTTGAGCTCGGCGATGGAGAGGCGACCTCCGCCGTGGATCATGTAGACGCGACCGTCGTCGTCGAAAAAGAGGGAGTGATCGTGGAGCGAGGGGGCGAAGGAGGTTTCCTTCCACGGTCCCTTCTCGATGTCCTTGGCGGTGTAAACGTGGGTGCGGCCGCTGGTGCTGGAGAACGTCGTGGCGTAGAAAGTGCCGTCGTGGTGCCGCAGGCAGCTCGCCCACGAGCCTTGGCCGTAGGCGGCGCGCGGGGTCTCCAGCCGCATGGCCGGGTTGTCGACCAAGGTGTCGTAGGCGTAGCCGACGGTGCTCCAGTTGACCAGGTCGGCGGACTTCATGATCGGCAGCCCCGGGCTCATGTGCATGGTCGTGCTGCTCATGTAGTAGGTTTTCCCGACGCGAATGATCGCGATGTCGGGCACGTCGGCCCAGATGAGCGGGTTGCGGGCGAGGTCGGGAGCCGGCGCGGCGTTCGTCGGGGCGGCGGGGGCGGGCGCGGCGCCGCCGAGGGCGAGGGCGCAGGCGAGCATGAGCGGACCGAGGAGCGGAGTGGGGCGGCGCGAGGCGAGCATAGGGGAATGGATGGCTGAGGGGGGGCGTTTTAGCGGCGCTTCCGGGGCCGGAGTTGGTCGGCGTCCGGGTGCGGCGTGGTTTCGGGCGGGCCGAAGTAGGAGTCGGGCAAGGGCTGATCGTGTAACGTGATCTTGGATACGACGAGCGTGGGGTCGGTCATGAGGAGCTTGAGCGTGTGGCGGCCGGGGGCGGGAACCTCGATTTCGAAGTTCATGGTCCGGATGCCGTCGCGGGTGTTGATGTTGTAACGCCGGCCGACGAAGTCCTCGTCCTTTCGGGTTTCGGGAGCGAAGACGTTCACCACCTGCG
>CBINJQ010000205.1:0-7833 GCA_966251015.1 uncultured Akkermansia sp.
AAGGTGCGGATGGTCCAGCCGCGGGAGACGGCGCGTTGCCAGCTCTTGTCGGTCTTGGCGCGCTCCTCGGCGGATTTGTCCTTCGGAACGAAGGCGACATAGGTGACGTTCAGCGCCTTGGCGGCGGGATTCTTGAAGGACACGGGCTGGCTGAAGCACTTGGTCGACTGGGCGACGTTGTGGGGCGGCTTGGCGTCGGGCTTCACCCACGAAAGCGTCATCATGCCGTCGTCGACGCCGGCGCCGGGCGGGCGCGCGCCGCCGAACAGGTCCCAGAGCGACATGCCGTCCTCGGGCACGGCGGCGTCGAGGAAGACGACATGGCGAATGCGCTCCGGAACGCGGTCCATGACGCCGGTGACGACCATGCCTCCGTAGCTGTGTCCGGTGAGGACGACGTCGTGGAGGTCCTCGAAGAGAATCGTGTTCACCACGTCGTTGATGTGGGTCTCGAGGTCGATGTGGGGACCATTGAGATGCTTGCGTTCGCCCAAGCCGGTGAGCGTGACGCGATGAACCTCGTGGCCGTCGTCGGCGAGGTGGCGGCCGGTGCTCTTCCATTCCCAGCCCCCGGCGGTGGCGCCATGCACGAGGACGAAGGTGTGTTTGGCCTTGTCCTCGGCGAAGCCCGAGACGTGGGCGCAGACAAACAAGGTTAACGCGGCAAGCAGGCGCAGGGGGCGGTTTTTCATGCGGGAGCGGGTATGTCGCCGCCCGGGACGCGAACGCGATGAAGCGAACGCGAGGGGACCCGGGCGGCGGAGGCGCAAGGCTCCCCGGCTCGGGGCCGTCGTTCAAAGGACATTCTGCGCGAACTTTAGACCAACCGCGCGATCACGCCTCGCGGCTTCGGGGCGGGGACGTGGCGCGGACGGCGCCCCGTGAATCTGCGCTCGGCCCGATCATGCGGCCTGCGGGTGGCTCTCGCGGGGCAACGCGGTCGGGGCGGAGGCGCGGCCGGATTCAAGTTTCGCGGAAAGCGATTCGCTCTCGTGCGAAGAGCGGAAGGCCTGGGCGCGATGATCCCGCGGCGTGGTGCCGAAAAAGCGGCGGAAGGCGCGGAAGAACGTTCCCTCGCTCGCGATCCCGACACGCGCGGCGACCTCCGCGCTCCTCGCGTTCGGATGCGCGAGCAGGATGCGCGAAGCCTCCCGCATGCGAACACCGACGATGTGTTCGTTGATCGTGCAACTGGCCTCCTCGCGAAAGCCGCGTTCGATGTTGCGGCGCGACATGCCGACCGCGTGCGCGACGGTGTCCACGCTCAGCATCGGATCGGCGTAGTTTTCCGCGATGTAGCCGATCGCGCGGGATACACGCCGGTCGGTGATCGCGACGATGTCGGTGCTCCGCCGGACCACGACGCCCCTGGGCCGGATCAGGACGGGCGATCGCGGCGTCGCGACCCCGTCCATCAACCGCTCGAGCAGCGCGGCCGCGCGCCGGCCGGCTTCCTCCATGTTGTCGTCGACGCTGGAGAGCGGGACGGCGGAGGTCTCGGCGGCGATGGAGTTGCCCGTGCCGAGCACGGCGACGTCGTCGGGCACGGACAACCCGGCGTCGAGGCAGGCGGCGACCAGGTCCGCCGCCATGCAATCGTCGAGGGCGAAGACGGCGGCGGGGAGGGGCATGCGCCTCAACTCGGCGACAAGCAGGCGCCGCCCTTCCGCCCGGGCGAGCGGGTCGCCGTGGTTGTTCGGGCGGCGAGGGGAAGGCAGGGCGAGGCAGCTTCGCCCCCGCGCGGACAGGCGCCGGGCGAAGGCGGCGACGCAGGCGCGGTGGGCGGGGTTTTCCTCGGAGGCGAGCACGGCGAAGCCGCGGTGGTCGCGGCGAAGCAAGTGCTCCGCGGCCAGGCGGCCGGTCGTCTCCTCGTCGCGCTCGATGCGGGGGACGTCGGGATCCGCGCAGGACGCGTTCAGGCTCACGCACGGGAGTTTTCTCTTCCCGATGCATGCGGAGAGTCCGGGCGGAAGGGCGCCGAACGCGATCACTCCGTCGCCCGTCCAGTCGTCGAGCCGCGCGCCGGCCAGGATCATGTCGGTGACCAGATGCCAGCCGTGTTTTCGCGAGTGGCGGGCGATGCCGCGGATCAGGGTCTCGGGAGCCCGGACGGCCGCGACGAGCACCGTCCGGGGGGATGTTCCGGCGGCGCGTCTCATGACTTCGGCCCCGGCCGGACGCCGGGGAAGCAGGGTGGGCGGAAAGTTTGCGCGGGACCGCGCGCGGGTTCGCCGCGGGCGTGACGCGCCGAGGTGATCTTGGACCTGGACATGGGGTGGGGCGGGGGGCTTCGGCCGGACTTGGACGACCGGACCGCGCGGCGGGGTAACCGCGCGACGGATACGAGCGGCGCGCGATCCGTCCGGGCAATCCGGCATTGGACGTAGTCCCGGCTATTACCCGGGTAATAGCCGGCGGGCGCGGCGGCTCCCGAGACCGGTTTTTTCCCGCGGAAGCAGACAATCCCCTTTACCTCCCGGGACGCGGCCGCACAGGTTGCGCACCTTGTTTTGAGGCGCTTCCCCAACCGATTTCAGCGCCCGGATCGACGAAGAACCCCACAAACCCGGCGGCGGACACACATGAGAACTGCGCTGATCGCATGGCGATGCCGGACGGTGCTTGGACTGTGCCTGGTTTGCGCCGTCGCGCCCGCTCCCGCCGCGGCGGCGTCGTCCACGCGCGGGGCGCCGTTCACGCGGTCCTATTCGCACGAGGACATCGGCAACGTGCCCCGCGGCTCGCGTCTGGGCTTTGACCGCTTCGGACGGCTGGCGGTCATCCACGACGCGATATACGCGGTGTTGAACGACAGCGTGTGGATCAATCTGGCCGAGCCCGGGGGGCGGCGGCTCCTCTCGATGGCCAACGTGGTGCAGGCGGGCGACGGGCGGAGCTACTTCGGCGCCCGGGGCGCGTGGGGCCATGTGGAGACGAACGCGGAGGGGCGCTTGCATCCGGTGTCGCTGGCGCCGCCGGATTGCCCCGGGTGGGTCGCGACGGCGGTGTTCCGGGAGCTGATCCCGACGGAGGACGGCGTCTACTTCGCGAGCTGGAACGGGGTCGTATACCTGGACTTCAAACGCGGCACGAGCCACCTCTTCGACATCCCGAGGCTGTCGCGGATGTTTCAGGTGGGCCGGCGCGTCTACATATCCAGCTACGACCAGTTGTTGCGTTATATCGAGGCGGAGGACGGGACGCTGCGCATGGCGGAGGGGACGGCGCTGACGAACCATGTCGTCAAGTTCGCGACGCCGTTGGACGAAACGAGAAGCCTGCTGGCCCTGCTCGACGGCGGGCTGGTGGTCTTCGACGGGCGGGCGATCTCGCCCTGGCCGGGCGGGGATCGGAGCATCGTGAACGGGGATGTTTCCGTGGTGCAGCGGTTGGTGGACGGTCGCGTCGCGCTCGGCGTGACCGGACAGGGGCTCCTGATCTTTTCCAACGCGGGCGAGTTGCTGCTGGCGCTCACGACCCCGGGATATCGCAACGTGACCGAACTGGCGAACCGGGAGCCCGGCGTGCTTTGGGTCGAGACCGAGGACGCGGTCCAGAAGATCCTCTACGGCAGCCCGCTTTCGGCGTTCGGGCAAAGGCTCGGGCTGCCGGTGCAGTGGCCGCTCGTCGCGCTGTGGAAAGACCGCATCGTGGTGGCCTCGGACGGAAGGCTATACCGGGCCGTCCAGGGGAGCCGGGGGGAGCCGACGCGTTTCGAGCCGGAGAGCCGGCAGCCGCCCGGCGGGGCCTGGGCGATCGCGGCCCGGGGCGACCGGCTGCTGGCGGGAAACGGGTCGGGCGTGTATTCACTGGAGGACGACGGCGAGTTTCACCCGGCGGGCGACGCGGGCGACCTCGCGCACCTCGTCATGCTCGACGAGAGCCGCTGTTTCGTCATCGGGCGATCCTCGACCGGATTGCTGGAGCGCCGCGACGGACGCTGGTTCGAGCCCCTTCCGCGCATCGCGGGCATCCGCAATCCCGCCGTGGCGCATCGGGTGGGCCGGTCGGTGTGGATCGAGATGGGGAGCGAGGGCGTCGCGCGCCTCCGGGCCGATCCGGATCGCCTCCGGCTGGACGTGGTGCCCAACGCCCCCGGGACGGAGGACTCGTGGGTCAACGTCGGCGCGGTGGGCGAGATCGTCGTGCTGAGCGCCGCGAGGGAGGTGCCGCGACGGTTTTTCGATCAACGCGCGGAAACATGGATCGAGGCGGAGTCGTTGCAGCGTTTGCTGGACCGCTCCCCGAACTGGATCGCGCGGATGCAGCAGGACGCGCGCGGCGTGATCTGGGCGACGCACAACGAGGGGCTGGTCCGTTTCACGCCGGCCGGGGGAGACCACGAGATCGACTCCAGCAGCTTCGACCAGGTCAACGACCGCTATCCCGTCGTGCGCATCCTGCCCAACGACGACGTATGGATGCTCGCCGAGCGTTCCCTGTATCACGTCGAGCGGGACTGGATCTCCGCGCCGGCGACACCGGCCCGGCGGCCCGCGCCGGTGTCGTTGATCGATTACAAGCGTGGCGAGGAACTGCTCAGGGGGCGCGCCGCGGAGCCGGCGTCGTTGCGGTTTCCCTACGAGGGCAACGGCCTGGGGGTCCGGTTTTATTCCGGAACCGACGCGTGGCGCCGGCCTCCGGCGTATGAATTCCGGCTAAGCGAGGCCGAGCCGTGGACGCCGGTCGACGGCTCGCTGATCGGATTACGCGGCCTGCGGGAAGGGACCTATCGGCTGGAGGCGCGGATCGCGGGCGCCGGGGACGCGGCCGGGGCGGCGGCGCCGCTCCTGTTCGAGATCTCGCCCCCGTGGCATCGGTCGCGGCCCGCCTACTTGATTTTCGCCGCCGCCGCGCTGGGGCTTCTGCTCGGCGCGATCCGCTGGTCGAATTTCCTGGAGCGGCGCCGCAATCGAAAACTCGAGGAGGTGGTGCGGGAGCGGACGCGGCAGCTGGAGAACGCGATGGTCAAGCTCGGGGACGAGACCCGCAACGCCGCCACGCTCGCGGAGCGGGACCGGCTCGCGAGCGAGATTCACGACAGCGTGCAGCAGGGGCTCACCGGCGCCATTCTCCAGCTCGACAGCACGCTCAAGATGCCGGTCGTGAGCGGCGAGGTCCGTTCCCGCCTGAACGTCGTGCGCAACATGGTCTCGTATTCGCGGCAGGAGGTGGAGCATGCCGTGTGGGACATGGAGTCGCCGCTGCTGGACGGGTCGGAGCTCGCGGACGCGTTGCGCAACCTGACCGCGTTCATGAACTCGCGGGAGGTGGCCGTGGACGTCGCGGTTTCCGGACGGCCGGTCGCGCTCGGTCGCGCCATCAATCACAACCTGTTGCGCGTCGCCCAGGAGGCGACGACCAACGCGCTGCGCCACGCCAGGGCCGGGCGGATCTCGATCACGATGGGCTACGAGACCCGACAGGTCGTGCTCGAGGTCCGCGACGACGGGATCGGTTTTTCGCCGTGCGAGGCGCTCCAGGCCAGGGGCGGGCACCTCGGCCTGCGCGGCATGCAGGCCCGCGCGAAGAAAATGCGCGGCACCTTCGAAATCGACAGCGCTCCGGGCGCGGGGACGACCTTGCGCGTCACGGTGCCTGTTCAAACGGACGAAGACCCCCACTCCAATGCAGAAACACGAAACGACGGTTGATAAGATCCGGGTCCTTCTGGTCGACGACCACATGGCGATCCGCATGGGCTTGGCGACGGCGATAGGCGACGCCGCCGACATGGAGGTGGTCGCGGACGTCGAGGACGGCGCGGAGGGCGTCGAGGCCTACCGCCGGCATCGTCCGGATGTCGTGATCCTCGACCTCCGCATGCAGGGGATGAGCGGGGTCGAGACGATCCGCGCCCTGCGCCAGGAGTTTGGCGCGGTCCGCGTCCTGATCTACAGCAACTACGCGCGAGGCGAGGAGGTCTACCAGGCGATCACCGCCGGGGCGTCGGGCTTCGTGGTGAAGGAGATGCCGGTGGACGTGCTCCTCGAGGCGGTCCGGACCGTGTATGCGGGCCGGCAATACATCCCGTCGCAGGTCGCGGCGCGGATCGGCGAGCGCATGCTGGCCAATCTTTCACCCCGTGAGACCGAGGTTCTTGCGCTCCTGGCGAAGGGGTTGAGCAACAAGGAAATCGCCGCCAGGCTCGGGCTCGTGGTCGGCACGGTGAAGATCCACGTCGCCAACATATTCTCCAAGCTCGGCGTCTGCGACCGCACGCAGGCGCTCGTCACCGCGGTGAAGCGCGGCATCATCGACATCGAGTGACGCCGCGCGGTGTCGCCGCCGGGGCCTGTCATGCCAATTGCTCCAAGCTTTGGGCGTTTAGTTGGCCGGGCCGGTCCCTCCGCCCGTGGTTGCGAGCGCAACTTCGCACGTCGTCGCCCAAGCCGCGTGCGCGGGGACGCGCACGCCCGCATTATGATCCCAATTCGCGCCGTGATCGGCATCAGCCGCCCCGACGGTCCTCGGGCTTGATCGGGGCGCCGGTCGGCAAGCGGTTGCGGTCGAAATCGAAGAAGCCGTTGGTCCGCATCTTCTCGAAGCTTTCCTTGCCGAGGTAGGTCTGGAGCGACTGCCGCGTCTGCGCGGTGAACTGCTCCAGGTTGCGATGAACTTCGTCCCGGGCCACGGCCTGGCCGCGGGCCTCGAGCTCGCGGATTCTATCTTGGTAGTCCTGCACCGCTTTTTCGTAATATCGGATGCTGCCGTAGACGGAATCGATCTTTTGGTCGTCCAGGCCCCAGAGCCCGGCGTTTTTCTTCATCATCGAATATCCGGGGTGTTGTTCTTTTTGATGCGCCTCGAAGGCGGCGTCTCCGAGCACGCGCCGGTATTCGTTGTCCCGCGCCTCGTCGAGCATGCGAAGCTGTTCCGCGTAGGCCGACGCGGAGGTGTCGTTCGCGTATTCCGAGTCCAGCTCTTCCCGCACGGCGTTCCATTGCGCCTGGGTCCGCATCAGGTCTTCGAGTTGGGCGCGATCCGGATTGGCGCGGGAGAAGTCCCTTCGCAGATCCGCGATGGCGGCGCCTTCCTTCGACTGCTGGGCCTGGGCGTAACGTTGTTCGCCGAGGAGCCCTCTCAGCTGCCGATCAAATTGCGCGAGCGTCCTCTCGTATTCCAGGCCGATGCCGGCGTCGTCCAGCCGCGCCTTGAGCCGCGCATCGCGAAGCTCGAACTCCCGCGACTGCATCTGCTTCCAGAAACCGTAGGCGCCCTCGACCTCGGCGGAGGTCAGGCGAAGGCCGGCGGTGGCGGTTTGCCGGCCGAAGTTGTCGTGGTCCCAGCGAAGGAAATCCGCCTCCCCGAGCGCCGCGCGCATGTCGGCGTCGCGGGTGCGGTCGATCTCGAGTTGGAGCGCGGCCATCGTGTCGGGATCGCCATGGCATTTCATGCTCACTTCCGCGGCATGCTTCGTCCAGGCCGCCTCGATGTCGGCGAGGACGAAACGGGCCAGCAGCTCGGTGGACAGGCCTCGCTCCCGCAGCCGGTCCACGAGCCAGCGGCGTTGGTCGGCCGCGGCCGTGGTCGCCGGAAAGTCGTGGGGCGTGGCGAGGATCGGGCCCGGCGGCGTGGCGGGGGGCTCGGCGGGAACGGAGTCCGCGTCGGGCGCGGCGGACTCCCCGGCCGGCGGTCTGTGTAACGAAACGGCCACTACGACCAGGGCGAGCACGAGATTGAGCGAGAGCGAAAGGCGAGGGGGAGACGAAGTCTTCATAAGGGGGGAACTACGACGGGCGGGGGCGTGGCGACGCGGCTTGGAATTTTTCGCGGCCGGCTCAGCCGTAACCATGCAGTCGAGCAGGTCGCATCGAGGTGATCTGGCGGCAC
>CBINJQ010000206.1:0-7805 GCA_966251015.1 uncultured Akkermansia sp.
GACGCCGCGCACGAGCACGGCTTTTTCTACCACGTCCTCGACACCCGCGCCGCCCAGCGCGGCTGGAACTGCGAGGCGTCGAGCATCGACACCGGCCTGCTGCTCTTCGGCGCCCTCTCGGCCGGCGTCTACTTCGGCGGCGTCGTCGCCGGGCTCGCCCAGGCGATCGAGGCGCGCGTCGACTGGCCTTGGTTGGTCGATCCCGAGAACCGCATCCGCCACGGCGCGAAGCCGGCGGGCGAAGGAGGCTTTCTCCCGTGGAGCTGGGACCGGTTCTCCGAGCACTACGCGATGACCTGGTTCGCGAGCCACGACGCGACAAAACCCGCCCCGGCGGCCTCGTGGCGCGCCTGGCGCCGCGCGCCTTTCGTCGAATACGCGGGCGAACGGTTTCTCCACCATCCGCCGCTGTTCGTTCACCAGTTTCCGCAGGCCTGGCTGGATTGGCGAACCCACCGCGACGAAGTCAGCGGCGTGAACTTCTTCGCCCAGGCCTGCTCCGCGACCCGCGCCCAAAAACAATTCTGCAAGGATCTGGCCGCGCGCTTCCCGCTCTACGGAGAAAACGTCTGGGGCCTCACCTCCTCGGACGGCGCGGCCGGCTACCTCGACTGGGGCGGCCCGCCGATCCAGCCCGGCGCGGTCGATCCGCGCATCGACGGCACGGTCGTGCCTTGCGCGGTCGCCGGGTCGCTTCCGTTCCTTCCGGCGGATTGCACGGCCGCCCTCCGCGAGATGCACGCGCGCTGGGGCGACAAGATCTACGGACCCTACGGTTTTGCCGACGCGTTCAATCCCCACACCGGGTGGACGGGCGACGACGTCATCGGCATCGATCAAGGCGTCACTCTGCTGATGAACGAAAACCTCCGCGATGGTTTCGTATGGAAATTGATGGCGGCTTGGAGCCCCCGTCAGGGCTGATTCGGCCTGCCGCCCCCTCGCTCAATATCCCTCCGGGGCTTTCTTGACGATTCGGTAACTTTTTTTGAACGTTTCGGCGTGCCGCCTGTCGTGACGCTTTCTGATCGTTCACCCATCGCCTCCGGAACTCTCCGGAGGGTTTATCCGCATCCGCATGCGCCGGACCGGTTGATCAAAGTCATTCGTCCGGAGGTGATCGAGCGTCGCTGGGGCAAAGGATCGGCGTGGTATAAGCGGTGGCGGCGCGTGGGACGCTTCGTGGCGGTGCAACGCGAGGTGGAAGAGTATCTGGCCTGCCATCATCGCACCGGCAAACGCCTGCCCTTCGTCCAGCAGGTCTTCGGTTTCGAGGAAACCGACCTGGGTCTGGGCTTTGTTACCGAGGCGTTGCGGGACCGGAATGGCGACATCGCGCCGAGCCTTGGCGCGATTGTGCGAGCCGGACGCTACGACGCAGGCGTGCGCGCGGCCTTTGAGCGCTTCGCGCAAGATTTCGAAACAAGCGACGTGGTGATCGGCGATTTTTCCGCGGACAACATCGTCCTCGCATGGGACGAAACCCACGGCGAACGCTTCGTCCTCGTCGACGGTCTCGGTTGCTCGACCTTCATTCCGCTGAAGGCTTGGTGCGGGGCGGCCAACCGCTGGAGCAAGCGCCAGCAACTCGCCCGCGTGCGGGCGCAACTGCCCCTGCTCGCCGAGCGGGCCGCGGCGGACACGCCGATGCCACGGAGTTCCTGGGTCGCTCGACCGGTCAAGGCCGGCCGCGCCGTCGCAAAACGTGTGGTCCGCCGGCTGGCGGAACCGGTTCTCGGCGCCTGACCGTCGGCGTCGTCACTCGCGCACTTCAAAAGGAATCGTAGCCGTTCGCAGGCAGGGCTCGACCGCTGGGCGCGCTGCGGCGGAGTGGCAAAGACCGAGAGGCAAAGGCGGCGGGCCCGCCCTACCTCGAGAGGCGCCGAATACGGCTCAGCTCTATTCGAACTGCTCCAAGAAGCCTCAGAAGCCTTTTTGACGAAGCGCGACGTCGAGTTCCTGCATGAAGACCTGCGCGTCTTCCTTGCTGGGCCGATAGCCGGGCTGGCTGATCTCGGTGAATCCGGGGCGGCCGTATTGGTCGACGATCCACTTCCCCGTCACGCCGTCGCTGAAGGTCACGGTGCCGCTCGCGATCGCGCCGGGAATGAGCGTCACGCCATCGATGTCGACGGTGACATTCCCCGAGGCAGGAGGAAGCGCGTCGTCCTCGATCGCTTCCTCGTCGGACGGAGGCAAGGCGTCGTCCTCGGCCTGTCCGCCGGCTCCGGAGGCGGCCGCGGCCTTGGGCTTGCCGCCTTGGCTCTTCGTTTCCGCGGAGGGCGCGGGCTTCGTCGCGGCGGGGGCGACCTTGGCCTTGGTGACGTCGGAGGCGTCGGCCTTGGGCGCCGGATCCTTCAGGGTGAGGTTGAGGTCGTCCACGAGGAAGCGGACGTCCATGTAGGTCATCGACACTTGGAACTGGTCGCGGAGCTTTTTCTGGACGGCGGAGAGATTGTCTCCGGCGACGATCCAAGAGGAGACGGCGGCTTTTTGTTCGGGTGTGAGGGACATGGTGGAGGAAATGACCAATGACTAATGTCCAATGACCAATGCGAAACTTCGTTTTACCGCAAGTCAGCGAGGGCGGGCGCGGAGGCGATAGGTCCTCGAAAATGCCACGGGCCGGGCATTCCCTCCGCCCACACGCCCGCGCCGCTCAGCGGCTGAGTTGAGCGCGAAGGAACTCGATCTGGCCGCGCATGTGCGCGTCTTGGGCGAGCATGTTGTCCACGGCCTTGCAGGCGTGGATGACGGTGCCGTGATCGCGGCCGCCGAAGGCGTCGCCGATCTCCTGAAGCGAGTGCTTGGGAATGAGGTTGCGCGTCAGATACATCGCGATCTGGCGGGGGATGGCGATGTTGTTGGGCCGACGCTTGCTCGTCATGTCGCTGTGGCGGATCTGGAAATGATCGGCCACGCGCTTCTGGATGCCCTCGATGGTGAGCTGGTTCTGCGCCTGCTCCATGAGGACGTCCTTGAGGAGCATCTCGGCGGCGGGGAGATCGATCGGTTTGCCGCTGAGCTGCGCGTAGGAGACGACCTTGATGAGGGCGCCTTCGAGGCGGCGGATGTTGCGCGCGATGTGCTGCGCGATGAACGCGGCGACGGGCGCGGGCAGCTCGCACTTCATGGCGGCGGCCTTGGTGCGCAAGATGGCGAGGCGGGTCTCGAAATCCGGCGGCTGGATGTCGGCGGGAAGCCCCCACTCGAACCGCGAGACGAGGCGGGCCTCGAGTTTCTCGATTTCGGAGGCGCGACGGTCGCTGGAGAGGACGATCTGCTTCCCGGCGCCGTGCAGGTCGTTGAAGGTGTGGAAGAATTCCTCCTGCGAGCGCTCCTTGCCGGCGAGGAACTGGATGTCGTCGATCAGCAGGACGTCGACGTGACGGTAACGCTGACGGAACTTGGTGAGGGCGTTTTCCTGAATCGCCTGAATGAAGTCGTTGGTGAAGGTCTCGGCCGAGATGTAGGCGATGCGGGCGTCGGGACGGCGCGCGAGGACGGCATGCCCGATGGAGTGCATCAGGTGGGTTTTGCCGAGGCCGGTGTCGCCGTAGAGGAAAAGCGGGTTGTAGGACTGGCCGGGCGCGTCGGCGACGGCGCGGGCGGCGGCGGCGGCCATCTGGTTGTTGGAGCCGACGACGAAGTTCTCGAAGGTGTTGCGCGGCGAGAGCGCGGTGTGGCGCGGGGCGCGCTCCTCGACCGCGCGGGCGACACGGCGCGGGGCGGCGGGGCGGACGCGGTTGGTCTCGGCGCCGGAATCGGACGTGTTGACCGAGACCACCACGGAGGCGGCGTCGGCTTTGCGGAGGATCACCTTGATCTCGCGGCCGGCGGTGAGCCGCAGCCGCTGGAGGATCAGATCCATGTAGTTGTCGTTGATCCAGATCGCCGCGAAGTCGTTGGGCACGCCAAGGACGAGCTGGTCGGAGCTCATGTCCAGACACACGATAGGGTCGAACCAGAGCTTGAACACGTCCTCGGGGAAGAGGCCGCGCAAATCAGATTTGGCGGAATCCCAGAGATGAGTGGAGCTGGACGCGGCGACGGGCATGGAGGACGTGACGAGAAGGACTGGGAGGTTTATTCACAAAGCGCCGACAGCGGGCTTTTTCGTCACGACCCTTTCCCGGCCCGTGAAGCGGTCCAAACCGGGAGAGAAAGAGGGGAAAGCCGGCGCACGGCGAAGGGCCGGCGGGCGGGCTCACAAGTCTTTGACGACGTGCGGGCTAGGAAGTCTCTCGGCGGATGGCCGAACGCAAGGCGGAGGCGGGGTGTGTTGAAAGAGCGCGCCGGTCTGCGCCGGGGAGCAAAACGGGGGCGGAGTAACGAGGACCGAACAAGGCCTTTCAAGGGCAAGTTTCCGACAAGTTATTCACCGCCGTTTGGCGCATAAGTTTTCGCGTTTTTTCGTTGCCAAAAACATAAGGGAAAACCCGGGGGCGTTTCCCCTCTGAAAGTCGCGTCACCAGATTGTCACTACGGAGCGATCCGGCGGCGCGGACGCGGGTTCGCGGGTCAAAATCCGCAGCCCCTCGCGCCGATCAAAATAACACCGTTTTACCGAGTGATGGAAGGCCGGGTGGGGGCTTGGCGGACGGGCCCGGCGGTAAGCGCGGCGCCCGAGGCCTGGTCGACGGGCTCCACCACCACCTCGCCGGAGGACGCCTCGGCGGCCGCCCCGGGAGTATTCCCCACGGTCGTGTCGGTGGCGGTCCGGGCGGCGTCCAAACGTCCCTGAAGGTCGCGAAGACGCCTGGTCAGGTCGGTCTCCTTGGCCCGGCGCTCGTCGTTGTTCAGAAGCTGGAAACGGGAGGCGTCGCGAACGATGTTGGCCGGCAAAAGCAGCAGCCGGTTGATCACGCCCTGGTCCTTGATCGAGCTGAGATAGAGAGCGGTCAGCTCCGACGAAAGCGCCATCGATTCCTGGGCGAGACTCTGGGTGAGCTGCACCTGGGTGCCGAGCCGCTCGTTGCGGGCCAATTCCCCGGAAAGCACTCCCGTGATCTGCTGCGAGATCTGGTCCGCGTAACGATTGATGGAGTCGCGGGTGAGATTCTGGTCCCCGGCGATCTGGGCGAGGATAGGCTGGATGCGTTCGGAGAGGCGGCCCGAGACTTTGTCGATCTGGGCGTTCTGCATCTGCTCGGCCTCCTCCGGCGTGCGAGGGAGCGGATTGTAAGGCTGCAAGCGCTGCGCCACGGCCTCGGCGAGTTGGGCGACCTTGGCCGCCTCGGCGGCCTTCGCCTCCTCCTCGTTTTGCAAGAGGCCGCCGGAGCGCGCGGAGATGGCGTCTTTGAGCAGTTGATTGACGGCCGCGATTTCCTTGCGCGTCTCTGCGGCGCTGCGCTCGAGGGCGGCTTCATGGGCGAAACGCATTTCGTCCATCGCGCGACGTTGCGCGGGAAGGACCTTGGCGTTCACGTAGTAGGCATAACCGCCGAGCAAAGCGCCCATCACGAGCGCGGTGACGACGATGGCAGGGGCTTGTTCTTTGAGTTTAGACATAGGTATGAGGTAGCAGGGAGGACCCGGAAAACGGAGCAAAAGTTACGCGGGACGGAGGCGCTCTCGCGTTTTACCGAATACCGCAGTCAAAGCTTTGCCTGCATTTTCCCCGTCCCCGCCCTCGCTATTCCCCGATCATTCCCACGCGCCGCCCCATGAGTCTTAATCGCAACGAACAAATGGTTTACGACTACCTGCAAACGCAGCCCGAGGAGCGGCGCCACTGGGAGTCGGTGGTGAAGCGCGAGGTGGCCCGCGCGGACGATCCGCACGCCGCGGCTTTCACGCTGGAGGGTGAGCTCTGGCGCTATCATGTCGAACGGGCGGGCGTGGCCGAACCCTTCCGCAGCGCGGCTCGGCGCGAGGGCCTGTCTCGCACCAGCATGCGCAACCTCGCCGAACTCCTCATCAGACTCTGGGCGCCGCCCCCGCCGAAGACGACGCGCTCCTCCGGTCCCGCCTCGGGGCCATGATCCGCGAGCAATCCGCCGGGCGTGCGATGCGCCGGGCGGCACGGTGCGAAACGCACCCGCAAGGTGCGTCCGGCCCCGCCCCCACCCCTTCCCCGAACATCCGGCACGAGGAAGAACACCGCGATGGCACGGACCGTGCAATGAGGCGTCGTGGTAAAATCCGCGTGTTTCCCCGCAATCCCCACACTCAGACATCGACAATCCTGCGCGCGCGGGCAGGGTCGACTGTCAGTTATCCACCACCTAATGGAATCCACCACCGGTTCGGTCGGTCTGAAACCTCGGTTAAAGGTGTCCGCGAAGGCGAAAACCTTCGTCCTCGACACGAACGTCCTCCTCCACGACCCCCAGTCGATCTTCAAGTTCGAGGACAACAACCTCGCCATCCCCGTCGAGGTGCTTGAAGAGCTCGACGCCATAAAAACGGAGCAATCCACCGAGCGAGGCCGCAATGCCCGCCGCGTGCATCGCATCCTTTCGGAGCTCCTGCCCGACTCGCGCTCCATGCACGAGGGCGTGAAGCTGCACAACGGCGGCACGCTCTCCGTCATCATCAACCCCTGGCTTGCCGATCCCTCGCTGCGCGACACGCCCGCGATGATCGCCTTCCGGGCTATCCTCCCCGACCTCGCGAAGAAGGACAACCGCATCATCGCCGCGGCCCTTTACGTGAAGTCCTGCTACCCGCCGCCGACCATCCTCGTCACCAAGGACGTCAACGTAGCCCTCAAGGCCCGCGCCGTCGGCCTCGAGGCGCAGGACTACCTCAACGACAAGGTTGCCAACGTCGACGACGAGGGCGACTACCGCGAGATCGAGGTCACCATCTACGAGCTCCAGCGTTTCTGCTCCGAGGGCGAGTTCACCCTGGAGGAGGACACCGCGAAGACGCTCACGTTGAACGAATACGTCCTCCTCCGGTCCACCGAGGGGAAGACGATGCCCGCCCGCTACTACGGAGAAGGCCGCGTCTGCCGCCTCAACATCCCCGACTGGGTCAAGGCTCCCGGCGGCGTCCCCATCCGCGGACGCAACCTCGAGCAGCAGTTCTTCATGGACGCGCTCCTCGACGACTCGATCACGCTCGTCACCTGCTTCGGCAAGGCCGGCACCGGCAAGACGCTCCTCTCCATCGGCTGCGCCCTCCACCAGACCCACGACGACAAATCCCGCTACGACGGCGTCTCCATCTCCCGCCCCGTCTTCGCCCTCGGCAAAGACATCGGCTTCCTCCCCGGCACGATGGAGGAAAAAATGAAACCGTGGCTCCAGCCCTACTTCGACGCGCTCGAAGTGCTGATCCCCTCGAAGCCGCCCAAGGACCCGCAGTTCGCCGAAAAGAAGGTCTCCAAGAAAAAGCACAAGAGCGCCTCGGCCCTCGCGATGTCCCAAGCCGCCCTGTCAAGCGGCCACTCGCCCATGCCGGCGAGCTCCGGGCCGAACGCGCCGATGAAGCCCTACGAGCGCCTCATCAAGAGCGGCCTCGTCGAGATCGAGGCCCTCGCCTTCATCCGCGGCCGCTCGATCGCGCGGCGCTTCTTCATCCTCGACGAAGCCCAGCAGCTCACGCCCCACGAGGTGAAGACCGTCATCACCCGCATCAGCGAAGGCTCGAAAATCGTGCTCATCGGCGACCCCGCCCAGATCGACAACCCCTACGTCGACTCTCGCAGCAACGGCCTCGTCTACTGCCACGACCGGATGAAGGGCCAGGCCCTCGCCGCCCACGTGAAACTCACGAAGGGCGAACGCAGCCGCCTCGCCGAACTCGCCGCGGACCTGCTCTGAGCGGACGAAACGCCGCTTTTGGAACATCGCCGC
>CBINJQ010000207.1:0-7754 GCA_966251015.1 uncultured Akkermansia sp.
AAATCCCGCCGCATCGCCCTCATCCGCCTCAACGCCGAGGGTTACCTCGTCGCCACGCCCCTGGAGGTCACCGGCCGCGGCCAGCCCTCCTCGTGGCTCGCCCTCCAGGCCACCGTGCTTCAGCCCGACGACATCATCTTCGTCCCCGAGAACAACCGCTCCCAGTTCACCCGCTTCGTCACCGACTTCATCAACACGCCTCTCAGCGGCGTGAACTCCGTCTTCACCACCTACACCAACTACCGGCTCACCGAGGCGCTCGAACTCCAGATCGACGCCGCCGAGGCCGCCGCCGTAGCCCGGCCCTGACCATGCGCCCCGAAACCTACCGCACCGACGCGGAAGCCATCCCGCACCGGCCCGAGGCGGACCGCTTCGATTTCCTCAACGCCCTGGTGCGCCTGCTCGAGGTCGCCCGCGCCTACTGGTGGGCCATCGCCGCCACCCCGGTCCTCTTCCTCGTCGGCATCTTCGCCTACATAAAGCTCTTCCCGCCCATCTACCGCGCCGAGGTCCTCATCATGGCCGAGGCCAAGGACGACTCGTCGCGCGAGAACTTCTACATGTTCTGGAACACGTTCCGGAAAAACGACCTCCTGAGCGAGATCGAGCTCATGCGCTCGAACACCGTCCTCGCCCGCGTCATTCGCGAGCTGAACCTGAGCTACGACGAGGTCTACCACCCCGTCACCAGCCACCTCGCCTACCTCTGGACCGAATCCCTCGTCGGGCGCGCCTACCGTTCCGTCAAACGCACCATCTTCCCGCCCGAGCCGTCGCCCTACACACCCACCGACGCCGAGATCGAATTCGCCCGCACGCTGAACGATTTTCGCACCGGCATCTCGCTCGTCCCCGTCCCCGACTCCTCCGTCGGACGCATCGTCCTCGCCGGCCCCACCCCGCGCGTCGCCGAGATCGCGAACCACCTCTCCGAGGTCTACATCGACGAACGTCGCCGCCGCTTCACCGCCGAGGCCGAGGAGGCCTACGGAACCCTCTCCACCGAAGTGGAAAAGGTCCGCCTCCAAATCGCGGAGCTCGAAAACGCCTACAACGAGTTCAAGGTCGACCACGGCCTCCTCCTCGATCTCGAACAGGACAAGGTCACCCTCGCCAAGTGGCTCGAACTCGCCGCCGTCATCCGCGAAAACGAGGCCAAGGTCGTCGGCCTCGCCGGCAAACGCGCCGAACTCGCCCGGTTCCTCGCCGAGGAGCCCGCGCAGATCGTCGCGCAACAGGTCCTCCAAAAAAACCCCGCCCTCGTCGAACTCGACGACAACCTCCACAAGCTCCGCCAAAGCCTCGAACTCCAAAGTCTCCGCTTCCAGCAGGACGCCCCCGAGCTTCGCGACCTCCGCCGCCAGATCGCCGCCCTCGAGACCCTGCGCTCCGGCACGACGGAAAAGACCAACATCTCCGACACCCGCGTGCCCAACTCGGCGTTCGAGACCACCCGCCTCTCCATCCACTCCATCGACGCCGAACTCGCCGACATCCGCGCCCAGCTCGAGGTTCACCGCCGGGACTACGAGGAAATCGGCGCCAAGCTCCAGACCCTCCCCCGCGACATGTCGCGCAACCGCGATTTCGTCCGCGAGTTCTCCGTCGCCGACAAAAAATACAACCTCCTCAAGGAGCGTCTCATGATGGCCGAGGTCTCCGCCGCCACCGCCCGCACCGCGCCGCCCAGCCTGCGCGTCATGGACCGCGCCTCCGCTCCCGCCAAACCCATGTGGCCAAAGACCAAGCTCCTCCTCGGCGCCGGGCTCGGCCTCGGCGCCTTTTGCGGACTCGGCCTCGCCCTCCTCCTCGATTTCTTCAACGGCCGCGTGACGCTCTCCCGCCTCCGACTGAGCCCGGGCCTCCCGTCCGTCTTCGCCCTCCACGGCGACCCCGCCTCGCCCGATCTGATCACGCTCCCGCCCACCCACATCCCGCTCGACTACGAAGCGCCCCCCGCTTCCGACCTCCGCCCCGCGCCATGAGCACTCCTTCCTTTTTCGCCAATCCGGCGGCGGTGACGACGCGAGGAACCTCCGCGCGTCTCGATGCCCGTCGCGTCGAGCAACTCGCCCGCGAAACCCACGCCGGCCACTTCCGCATCCTGCTCGTCCCCGCCGATCCCGCCCTCGACCCAGCCGAGGAAACCCGCGCGCTCGTGCGCCACCTCGGCGCCGGCGTCGGCTTTCGCACCCTTCTTTGCGACTGCCGCTTCCTCTCCGCCCCCGCCGACGGCGCCCCGGGCATGGCCGATCTCCTCCTTGATCGCGCCCCCGACGACCTGCGCCTCGTCCAATCCCTCGACAACGAACCCGGCTGCTACTACCTCCCGCCCGGTCGTCTCGACCAAACCCTCCCCGAGCGCACCTTGCGCCAGGCCTACGCCGCCATCCTCGAACGCTGGCGCGGCCGCTTCGAGATCGTCGTCGTCCTCGCCGACTCGCCCGAACGCTCCGGCCACGCCCGCGCCCTCGGCCCGGCCTGCGATCGCACCCTCCTTTTCGCCCGCGAGCACCTCACCCCGATGCGCGCCCTGCATCGCGCCCTCGGCCTTCTCGACGGCCAGACGCGCGCCGTCGGCATCTACCTCGCCCGCCGCCCGCCGCTCACCTGGGAGGACGTCCGCGCCTTCGGCCGGCGTCTCCGCGCCCGCTGGCAGGCGTTTCGCGCCCGGCGCCCCGGATCCGCGCCGTCTCCGTCGTAACGCCCGAGCCTTCGCTCGCCGCCCCATCCGCCAGCCATGTCGAGCCAGCCCGCGCCCGGTGTCGCGCCCCCGCCGCTCCTCTCCCGCTCCTCCTGGCTGGACCTCTCCGTCGTGGCCGGCGGCGGGCTCGGCGCCGGTCTCGTCTTCGCGGTCTTCTACGCCCTTCAAGGCAACCTCCGCCTGGCCTTCGTCGGCGGCATCGTCTTCGGCCTGGTGCTCGTCCTCACGGGCAATCCCCGCCTGACCATGCTCTGGGGCCTCGTCGGCACCGCCCCCCTCGATCTCGGCAAACGCTTCATGCCGGAGCCCCACATGGGCGGCGAGGCCGCCTTCCGAATCGATGTTCCCGACGTTTTCCTCGCGATCCTGACTCTTTTCCTCGTCCGCGATTTCATCCGCCGCGACCGGCGCGACTTTCGCTGGCCCTGGCCCGTCTGGTGCTGGCTCGGCATCACCGCCATCGGCCTCGTCGGCTTTTTCTTCGGCAACCACCCGCTCTCCGCCGCGCACGAGATGGTGCGCATGCTCAAGTTTCTCCTCCTCTACGTGGTGATCGTCCACGAGCTCGCCCGCCTCCGCCAGTTCGAGCAGACCGTCGCCGCGATGATGGTCGCCGTCTGCGTCCAGTCCGTCCTCGCCATCGCCCAATACGTCCTCGACCGCCCCCTCGGTCTCGCCGCCCTCGGCGAGGCCACCGCCGAGTCCTTCAAGCTCCTCTCGGAGGCCACGCTCGAAGGCGGCGCGCCCGTCTTCCGCGTCAGCGCCCTGCTCGGCCACGCTAATCTCTTCTCGGCGTTCATCGCCACCCAGGCCCCCTTCGCCCTCGCCATCCTCTTCACCCGCGCGCCGTGGTGGCTCCGCGGCGTTTCGATCATCGGCCTCGCCCTCAGCGTCCCCGCGCTCGTCCTCACCCTCTCGCGCACCGGCTGGATCATGATGAGCGCCGCGCTGGGCGGCGTGCTTGTCCTCAGCTTCTTCCATCCGGTCACCCGCCGCCGCTTCGTGTTCGGCCGCGTCGCCGTGGTCGTCGTCGGCGCCCTCTTCGTCGTCGCCTTCTCCGGGCCGATCATGACGCGCCTGCTCAAAAGCGACAAAGGCGCCGTCGACGTCCGCTACGAGTGGATCTACGTCGCCGGCCGCATGCTCGCCGCCAACCCCGTCTTCGGCACCGGCCTCAACAGCTTCGTCTACGAGATGCCGCCCTACACCAAATACGGCAGCGTCGAGGGCGTGCGCCAGAAATACGGCGAAAACTTCCCCGTCGTCCACAACGTCTACGCCATCTACGCCGCCGAGACCGGCGCCGTCGGCCTGATCCTCTTTCTGACGATGAACGGCGGCTTCGTCGCCATCTCCCTCTCCAACCTCCGCTCGCGCCACGAGCTCGCCTTCGCCCTCGGCATGGCCGGCGTCTGCTCCATCGGAGCCTTCCTCCTCGACTGGCTCGCCAGCTTCAGCATGCGCAACACCAACATGGGCCGCATGTATTTCCTGCTCATGGGCGTGAACACCGCCCTGTATTACTGGCGCAAATACAACGAGCCCGCCGTCGTCCCGGCCGCGACCGCCGGTCCCCGGCTCCCCGCCCCGGCGGCACCCTCCGCCGTCCCATGAGCGCCGCCACCCCTCCCCGCCTGCGCCGTCTACTCGGCAGCACCCTCGGACAGATGGGCGGCCGCCTCCTGCTCACCGGCCTGCGCTTCCTCGCCGCCATCGTCATCGTCCGAACCGCCGGCGTCGCCGTCTTCGGCGACTACTCCCTCGCGCTCACGATCCTGCTCATCGCCGAGGTTCTGATCGATTTCGGCCTCACCGACACCCAGGCCCGCGCGCTCTGCCAGGACGAGTCCGCCTCCGGTCGCATCCTCCGCTCCGCCGTGCGCGCCCGCTTCCTCGGCGTGCTCGCGGCGGTCGCCTTCCTCGCGCTCGCCCTCCCGTTCTCCGGATTGCCCGCCGCCGTGGTCGCGGCGTGCTGCTACGGCCTCCCCGGCCTGCTCGCCGCCGGTCCCGTTCTCGCCTTCCGCACCGTCTTTCGGTCGAGCCTACGCCTCGAACGAGACGTCGGCGCCGAACTCGCCAGCGTCGCGCTCGTCTTTCCCCTTCTATGGTTCGCCGCCGCCCGGGGCGCGGGCGCTCCGGTCCTCATCGCGTTGCACGCGCTTTCGCGCTGTCTCTACGCCGGCATCGCCTGGCTTCTCGTGCGCGCCTCCTGGCGCGAGGCGTGGGCGCGTCCCGGCCCGGGCGACGCCGGCGAGGCCCTCCGCCAAGCCGCCCCCCTCGGCTTCTCGCTTCTCGTCATCGCCGCCTACGACGCCCTCGACCCCGTGCTCATCGGCCGTCTCCTCGGCTCGGAAGCCGTCGGCTGGTTCTCCGGTTGCCTGCGCCTGCTCATGCTCGCGTCGCTCCTGGTGCAACCCATCGCGTCCAGCGCCTTCCCCGGCCTGTCCGCCGCCTGGGGCAAGGACGAGGCCGCTTTCGCCCGGCAGGCACGGGAAGCCTTTCGCGTCGTCGCCGTCGTGTCGGCGGGCCTGTGCGTGCTCTACCTCTCCGGCGGAGGCCTGCTCCTCGACCTCATGGGCTCCGAGATGCGCGCCGCCTGGCCGCTGATGGGCATCCTCGCCCTGCTCGCCCTGCCCCGCGGCGTCATGGGCCTCGTGGCCCCGCTGATCATCGTCTCCGGCGCGCATCGCCACGCCTTCGCTCTCACGATCGGCGGACTCGCTCTCAAGCTCCTCCTCCTCCTCTGGTGGACGCCGCTCTTCGGCCTTTCCGGCGCCGCCTGGGCCGCCGTGGCGAGCGAGGCCGCGGGCCTCGCCGCCGCCGCGTGGTTGTTGCGGCGCGTCACCGGCTTTCACCTGCCGTGGACCGCCTTTCTCGCTCTGGCGCCGGCCGCCGCGCTCGCCTTCGCGCTGCCCGCCGCGCTCGGCTGGCGAAACACCGTCGTCGGCGTCGCCGCCGCCGGGCTTGTCTACCTCGCCGCCGGCCGCCTCTTTGGCGCCCTTCCTTCCGCGTGGTTCGTCGAGCTGTCCTCCGTCATCCGCACGCGCCTCGCGCGCCGCGCTTCCGTTCCCACCGCATGAACGCGTCCACCGTCGCTCATCCCGTCTCCCGGCCCCCGCTTCGCGCGATCATCGCCAGCCCCGGCGTCGGCCTCGTCCAACGAGGCTTCGAACGGCTCTTCCGCGACCTTTACGAAGCCCTGCGCCACGAACCCGGCGTCTCCGTCACCCTCTGGAAAGGCGGCGGTCCTCGCGTCGAAGGCGAACACGCCCCGCTTTTCCTGCCGCGAAACGGCCGCTTCCTCCGCCACGTGCCCCTGCATCTCCTGCTCGGCAAAAAGCGCACGCGCATGCACGTCGAGTGCCTCACCTACGCGCTCGCCATGCTGCCGACGCTTCGTCGCGGCGAGGTCGATCTCGTCCATGTCATCGACCCGCCGCTCTGCCGCCTGCTCTTTCATCTGCGCCGCCGCTTCGGCCTCAAGTTCAAGCTGCTTTACACCGAGGGAACCGCGATGCCTCCGGGCGACTACCCGCCGGCCGACCACGTCACGCAGATGTCGCCGGTCACCCTGCAAGAGGCGCTCGATCACGGCCACCCGCCCGCCAGCCAGAGCCTGTTGCCCTGCGGCATCGACGCGGATCGTTTCGTCTGCCGCGAGGACCGCGCCTCGCTCCGCCGCCGCCACGGAGTGCCGGAGGACACCTTCGTCATCCTCTCCGTCGCCGCGCTCAACCGTTACCACAAGCGCACCCACCACCTCATTGACGAGGTCGCGCGTCTCCCCGGTCGCGTGCTGCTCTGGCTCGACGGCTCGATGGACCACGGCGATCCCGATCTGCCCGACCTCGCCCGCCGCGTGCTCGGCGACCGCGTGCGCATCACCCGCGTGCCGAGCGACCGAGTCGGCGAACTCTACGCCCTCGCCGACGTGAAGGTGCTCGCCTCCACCCACGAAGCCTTCGGCCTTGTCGTCCCCGAGGCCCTCGCCGCCGGCGCCGCGGTGCTCGTTCACGACTCGCCCCACTTTCGCTGGCTCGCCGGGTCGGAGGACAACCTCGTCGACATGGCCGCGCCCGGCGTCCTGGCCGCCCGCCTCGCCGCGCTGCGCGCCGATCCCGCCGCGCTCGCTCGTCTCCGTCGGCCCGCCGAAACGCGCGCCCGCCTCGACTGGTCCGCGCTGCGCGCCGACTACCTCGCCGTCTACCGCGATCTCGTCGCCGGCCGCCCCGTCTCCACCTCCGTCGCCGCCCGTCCCCTCCGCGAGGACGCCGGCCGGCCCGTATCCGTTTTTCCAACACCCAGCCGCCCATGACCCAACTCGCCGCCGCCACGCCCGCCGACGACGTGCCCGTCGCCAAACGCGCCCGCTTCCAAGCCATCCGCCTCCTGCGCCGCTTCAATCTCCTGCGCGCCGCCGACGAGTGCCGCTTCCTCGTGCGCAAGCTTCGAGTCGCCTCCGCCAACCGCGCCTTTCTCGCCAACCACCCCGGCTTTCGCCCGCCGCCCCAGGACCTGGCCTTCGACGCCTACAACCACTTCGACTGGCAGGTCTACTGGGACTCCGGCCTCGCCCACGCCGGCTACTTTGCCGAGCGCATCCTCGAACACGCCCGCCCCGGCAAAGTCGACGTGCTCGAATGGGGCTGCGGCCCGGGCCGCCTCATCCGCCACATCCCCTCGCTGCTCGGCGCGCGCGCCGGCCGCGTCGCCGGCGCGGACTACAACGAACGCACCATCGCATGGTGCCGCTCGAATCTCGACGGCATCGATTTCGAGCTCAACGGCCTCATGCCGCCCCTTCCATTCCCCGACGCCTCCTTCGACGTCGTCTACAACTTCTCCGTGTTCACACACCTCTCCGCTCCGGTTCAAAAAGCCTGGGCGAAGGAACTCCACCGCGTGCTGAGGCCCGGCGGCATCGCGCTCTGCACCACGCACGGCGACGCCTACGCCCACCTGCTTTCCGACCCCGCCGAGCGCGCCGCCTACGCCGCCGGCCAGGTCGTCGAGCAAGGCGGCTACAAGGAGGGCGCGAAGTGGTATT
>CBINJQ010000208.1:0-7746 GCA_966251015.1 uncultured Akkermansia sp.
CCATGAAGGCGGTCTGCCACCACCACCAGCTGTATTCGTGGTGGAAGGTGACGCCAAAGCGCAGACCCCGGGCGCGGGCGGCGCGGGCCCACTCGCCGACCAGGTCGCGTTTGGCGCCTAGGCGGGTGGAGTTCCACGGCTGGTAGCGGGAATCCCACATGTCGTATTGGTCGTGGTGGACGCCTTGAACGAATAGGAAACGCGCGCCGGCCTCGTGGTAGAGTTCGGCGAGCGCGGCGGGGTCGAGCTTGGACGGGTTCCAATCGCGCAGGACCTCCTTGTAGCCGACCTCGGAGGGGTGGCCGTAGCGGGCGAGATGGTTTTTGCGCGCGAGGTGCTCGGGTTTGTAGATGTGGCGGGCATACCAGTCGCCGCTCTGGCCGGCGGCCTGGGGGCCGAAGTGGACCCAGATGCCGAACTTGGCGTCGCGCAGCCAGGCGGGCGTGCCGGGGTAGTTTTTCTCGATGGATTCCCACGTGGGCTCGAAGGGGCCGGGCGCGACGGGCAGGTCGAGCTTCACTTCGGGGGCGGAGTCGGAGGGAGGGAGCGGCACGCTGTCCACCGGCTGGGGCGCGGGGATGGCGGGGATGGGCGGCAGCTCGGGCAGCGTGGAGGCGAGCATGGCGGGGAGGACGGCGCAGGCGGCGAGCAGGCAGACGGCCGGAAGGGGGACGGGGCGGGAGAACATGGCGGGGACTCTAGCCGACGGCCCGAGGCATTGCCATGGACGGAGGGGTTCTTTTCTGTGTGGAAAAGGCCCGCATGGCGGACGTGCTAAAATTTCGGACGAGTTATCGCGTGTGGGCGTCGCCGCCGACGCCGGAGGTGCTTTCGTCGGGATTTGTCGTGCTGCAACGTTGGGAGCACGACGACCTGAGCGCGCCGTTCTGGCGCTGGTATATGAACGACCGGCCGGGGGCGTGTATCTGTGTAAATAAAGCCGAGATCGAGCTCATGCCGGGGCGCGTCTACCTGATTCCGCCCCGGACGGTGTTCGCGACGTGGATAAAAGCGGGGGCGGGGGACGTGGGGCATCTGCATGTGCATTTCGTGCTCGGTCTCGACCACGCGGCGGAGGGCGGGCCGGTGTTCGATTTCCCCGCGGAGGCGGAGGACAAGCGGCTGGCGCGCGCGGCGGGGGCGCAGATGCGCGCCGGGGACGGCGAGAGCGAGTTCGCGCTCGGTTTTCTGGTGCAGGCCTTGATCAACCGGACGCTGGCGCGGGTGCCGGCGGCGTATTGGGCGGGCCGGTCCTCGGACGACCGGATGGCGAGGGTGTTGCGCCGCCTGAAGTCGGGCGTGGCCGGCGGGGTGGACAACGCCTTGCTGGCGCGGGAGGCGGGCCTGGGGCGAAACGCGTTCGGCCGGTTTTTCCGCGAGGCGACGGGCGACACGCCGCACCGTTATCTGACACGGCTGCGGGTGGAGCGGGCGTGCGAGCAGCTGCGCTCGGAGGGCGTCACGGTGGACGAGGTCGCGGAGGCGACGGGCTTTTGCGACCGCTTTCATTTTACGCGGGTGTTCAAACGGCACATGGGCGTCGGTCCGGCGGAGTATCGTCGGCGGCATGCGAAGGGACGGGCTTCGGGCGGGGCCCGGCCCGGGCCGGCCATACCCTGAGCCGGCTGCGTGCCCTGCGGCGGCTTATACCTTGGTTTCTTCGCGGGGCACGCCGAGCGCGTTATCGCCAAGGCGGCGCTTGTTGTTCATCAAGCGGGACTCCGTTTCCCCGCCCCATGAGAATATCCCACCTCTCCGTTTGCGCCGCGCTTTTTCTCGGTTCGTTCGTCGCCGGCAGACTGCCGGCGGCGCCCGAGCGCTTCGAATACGACCTCGACCCTCGAGCCGTCGGCGTGCGGCCCGAGGCGGTCGCGAAGATGGACGCGTTGCTCCAGTCCTTTGTCGACGAGCAGAAGACCAGCAGCGTCGTGGGCTTCGTGGCCAAGGGCGGGAAGGTCGTTTATCGCAAGGCCTACGGTTGGCGGGATCTGGAGAACCGCGCGCCCGCCTCGGTGGATGATTATTATGTGCTGTTTTCCCAGACCAAGGCGGTGACGACCGTCGCGTTCATGACGCTCGTGGAGCAGGGACTGGTCGCGATCGACGATCCGGTCTCGAAATATTTCCCCGAAATCTCGGATCAGGTCGTCACGAAGGTGAACGCGGACGGGACCTATGAGACGCGTCCGGTGAAGTCGCCCATGACCTTCGCGCATCTGATGTCGCACACTTCCGGTCTTGGCGCGGGGCTCGTGCGCGAGATTCGACGCGCGAGGCGCGCCCCGGGCGACGCGCCGGCCGGCTTTGGCGGCGCGATCCCCGCGCGCACCCCGGCGGGTCAGCACACCGGCGGCGGCGATCCCGACGCCCGCTACCTGAAGGACGAGATGATGGAGCTCGCGAAGCTCCCGCTCGGCTTCGATCCGGGCACGCGTTGGGAGTATCATGTCAGCACCAACATGCTCGGTTACCTGGTCGAGCGCATCTCGGGGCGGCCGCTGCGCGAGTATGTGAAGGAAAAGGTGCTGGAGCCCCTGGGGATGGCGGAGACGGATTGGTATTACCCGCGGGAAAAGCTGTCGCGCTTCGTCAAACCCCACCGCGTGGTGGACGGCAAGTTGCAGCCCGGCGCGACCCTTTACAGCGACGGCGCCGTCAGCGAGCGGCAGACCTACGCGGAGGGCGCCATCGGCTTGAACGGACCGATCGACGACTACGCGAAGTTTTGCCAGATGCTGCTCAACAAGGGCGAATTCAACGGCCGGCGCGTCCTAAAGCCCGAGACGGTCGAGCTGATGACGACGATCAACCGCCTGCCGCCGGACAGCGGCGCGGAGAAGGGGTTTCAATTCGGGCTCGGCTTCGAGCTGCACCGGGAGAAAAAGCCCGCGCCGGCGGTGTCGGACTCCGCGTTCGCCTGGGGCGGCATGTTCGGCACCGGCTACATCATCGACCCGGAGAACGACCTCGTCGCGCTGTTCTATGTGAACATGTATGGGCCGCCGCCGATGTATCCAAAATTCCTCGACGCGGCCTACGGGTTGTTCGCCCCGGCGGGGACGGACGGCGGCACGGGCGCCCCGGGCCGATCCGCCGAGGTCGTGCTGGAGTCGGGAGGCTCGGGCCCTTACCCGGCTATCGTGACGGAGGACGCGGGGCTGCCGGGCATGACGATTTATCGGCCGCGCGACCTGACGCCTTTCGGCGAAAAGCAAAAGCTGCCGGTCCTGCTTTGGGGCAACGGCGCCTGCGCCAACACCACCTACGAGCACAAAAATTTCCTCAACGAGATCGCGTCGCACGGTTACCTCGTTCTCGGCGTGGGCCTGCTCGATCAGCTCCACGAACGCGGCGAGGCGTCGCGCCGGCCGACGCATCCCGACCAGCTCATCGCGGCGCTGGACTGGATTCTCGCCGGAAACGCGGACGCGGGGAGCGGTTTCTTCGGGAAGGTCGACGGTGCAAAAGTCGCGGCGATGGGGATGTCCTGCGGCGGACTGCAGGCGCTTCAGATCTCCGCCGATCCCCGGATCGGCACGACGGTCGTCTGCAACAGCGGCGTGCTTCCGTCGCCGTCTCCGATGCGGGGCATGCCGCCGGTGACAAAGGATCATTTGAAGAAACTCCACGCCCCGGTGCTCTACATCATCGGCGGCCCGTCCGACATCGCGTATGCGAACGCCATGGACGACTTCGCGCGCGTCGAGCACGTGCCCTTCGCCTTGGCGGGTCTCGATGTCGGCCACGGCGGAACTTATCACCAGCCCCGGGGCGGCGAGTTCACCCGAGTCGCGCTCGCGTGGCTGGATTGGCAGCTCCGCGGAAAGCAGGAGGCGTCGAAGATGTTTTTGGAGGACGGAAGCGGCGAGAAGCTCGATCCGCGATGGGTCTTTGAAGCGAAGAACTTTGGCGCGCGGTAGGGCGGGGGGAGGCCTTCGGCGGCTTGCGCGCCGGGCCGAAATGGCGACGCACGCGAAGGGATGCGTGCCTGATCAGCTTTCGGATGAAGGAGTGGCCGAGTAGGCAGCCCGCTCGCGGGCGCTTTCGCGAGAGACCGAAAACCGAAGAAGCGTCCGCAAGCGGACGGCCTACATCAGGATGCGGCTACGACTCTATGATCCCGGATATGGATGCCTCAACGCGGCTGCGATGGATCCTTCGATTTCGCGGGGTGGCGGGCTCGGTCAGCCTGCGAAAACGAGTTTCTGGTGTTGGGGCGGAGGCTGGAGCACGAATTTTCGGCTCTTGTAGAACTCGATCAGCTGGACGTGGTTTTTGCGGCTGCCGGTGTCGGTGCCGGCGGAGTGGTCGGAGACGGTTACTTCGAGGCTGGCGGAGGGTGTCCGGCGGCGGAGTTCGGTGACGAGGGCGTCGAGGAAACGGGCGGTGAAACCCGCGCCGTCGAGTTGCGCCGGAACGTGGAATTCGTCGGTCCGCCAGACGTATGTGGGAGCGCCGGATGTGGTCTGCGCATGGGTCACGAGGGCGAAGCCGACCGGGATCGGTTTGGGCGGCGTCGAGCCGGGGGCGTGGCAGGGGAGGAGCTCGAACACGAAGGCGCTCATCGGGGCCGGGGGCGGGAGCACGAGGGCGGCGCGGGCCGGGTTGGCTTCGCGCCAGCGGAGGGCGATCCACGAGCCGGAGTCGGCTTGCGTGCAGAGGCGCAGGCGCAAGCCGGCGCGGATGGAGTCGGCCGGAACACCGTCGTCTTCATGGAGCGCGAGGTTGAGGCGGAGCCGCACGAATTTGCCGAATCCGTAGCTGCAGGTGGCCTTGAGGACGGGCCACCATTTGCGGAAGGCGGGCATCGCGGACCAGCGGTTGAGCCACGCCATCCATCCCTCGTTGACCGGGTGCGCCCAGTGGGTTTCGAGCCGGGCCAGACGCCAGACGTCCTCCATGATCTGCGCGACCGCGAGCAGATGCAGGAACGCGGACGTTTCGTCTTGTTCGGCGACCTGCGCGGGCGTCGCGGAGCCGGGCGAGGCTTCCGGGAAAAACTCCTTTTGCAGCCAGGCGGGGGCTCCTTTGCGAAATTCGGTCTCGAAGGCGGCGGCGCGGTCCTCGAGGAGGCGAAGCTCGGCGGTGGACTCGTCCCACGCGGTTTGCCAGCGCTGGGCGGCGTTGCGGAAGATGCCGTCCACCGCCGACGGATTACGGGTGCGTTTTTCCTCCACGAAACGGAAGGCCTCGCTGCCGGAGTGCTGGCCGAGCCGGCGGTAGGATTCCCATTGGGGTTCGTCGTAGAACTGGTCGCCGGTGGTCTGCTGCGGGAAATCGTGGTTGGCGACCTTGTATTCGAGGACGTCGGCGGGCTCGTCGCCGGTGAGGACGGGTTTGAAGTAGAGCAGCATGCCTTTGTCGGAGCCGCCCGCCCCGTTGTAGTGGATGGTGCCGACGGCGAGGTGTTGGCGGGCGAAGCCGTCCGGGCCGGGTTTGAGCACGTCGAGGTCGATCTCGATCTCGACCCCGAAGTCCTCCCGCACGCGGCGAAGGGTGCGGGCGAAATCATCGAAGCGGCTTTCCGGGTCGGCGCCGCAATCGCTGAGGATGATGTGGCGGCAATGGCGACGGACGAGCTCGTAGAGGCCGAAGTTTTCGAAGTGGTTGCCGTCGGAAAGGTGGAGCCAGTTGCGGTTGCCGAAAAGCGGCTTGCTGTCGTCGGCCCGGGTGTAGCCGAACATCTCGGCGAGGAAAAACATCCCCGGAAGACCATGCTCGACCGGCCCGTGCGATTTCGGATGCGGGACCCAGAGACCGAGGCGCATGTTGAGCGCGGTGGTCAGGAAGGCGACGGCGCCCCCGAACTGCATGGAGATGTAGCCCATGTTGGAGTTGAAGGCGGCGGCGGAGGCGGTGAGCGCGGCGGAGAAGTTCAGGTGATCCAAGGCGAGCGTGTCGCCGCCGAGGCTGATCCCGCGCGCGGAGACGACGGCGCTGCGGGCGCCGCGGTAGAGCGTGCCGAGGTGGTCGCCCGCGAGGTTGTTGGCCGCGCAGCAGACGAGGTGGACGGGGGCGAGACGTGGATCCGCCTTTTGTTGCGCGAAGGCTTTCTCGCGGCGGGTTTCGATTTGATCGCTCAATTCGCCGAGCGTGACATCGTCGTTGGCGCGTTCCAGGGACTGGCGGTTGTAGTCGTCCTCGTCGTCTTCGGTTTGTTTTTGGGACTGGCGAGCGTGCTGGCGGTTGCGGCGCTTGTCGTCGGCTTCGAGCGAGTCGAGGTTGGCCGCGCCGAGGAAGCAGCGGGAAATGCGGCCGCGGTAAAACTCGTGCATGCCGATGCGCGCGGGGTTTAGCAGAAGGAGAAAAAATGAGGCCGCCCCGATCGCCCCGAGGAGGCACAGGACGGTGGCCCGGTAGAGATGGCCTTCGGGGTAGGCGGAGAGAGGGATCGTCAGGAGGCGGGCGACGAGGATGATCGCGGCGGCGACGGCGACATAGGCGGCGAATTTCGGCAGCGCGGGCTTGAGCCGGGACAGGACGCCTCCCTTGCCTGCGGAGGGGTCGTCTCCTCCGAGCCATTTGCGAAGGAAGGCAAAGACGAGGGCCGCGGCGCCGCCGACGCCCGATGCAAGGTAGGCGCCGATGCGATCAAGGCCGGTGGTGGCGGCCCACCAGAGCAACAGGATCCCGGACCACAGGACGGTCAACGCGAGGCAGCGGGCGATGGAGTGATCGAAGCTCTGGGCCCGGGCGACCTCCTTGGGATTCTTGGGATCGAGGAAGCGGGCATGGACGATGCGGGCGAGCAGGCCGACGAGCCCGGCTATCGCCAACGCGAGAGGCGTGGCGAGCCATGCGCGGTCGACCTCCAGGTCGGGATGCCGTTTGGCGGCGGGGTTCTCGTCGGGGAGCAAGGGGACGACCGACACGCGCGGCACGGCCTCGGCCTGCGGGCGGGCGTCCAGCGTGACCTTGACCACGAGGTCGGTGGCGGGGGCGGTCGTCGGCGCGTGAATGGCGGCGCGATCGGCCTTCTTGAAGGAAACCCAGTCGGTTTTGAGCACGGCCAGCTGTATGCCGCCGGCGACGACGGCCAGCGTGGCGCCCATGAGGTAGATCTCGCGACTTCTCTTTCTGCCGGCGTCCTTCGGCTCCTCCTCGCGCCATAGCTTCTCGGATCCCCACTGGACGACAAAAACGACGGCGAAGACGACGGCGGCGGCGACGGCGGGGCCGCTTGTCGCGGGTCCGTCGCCGAAGGCGATTTCGCCGCCGGTCAATTGGGCGAGGGCGAGCCAGCAGGTCCATCCGCAGGTGATGACGATCATCGCGAAGAGCAGGGAGGGCACCATGCCGCCGAGGATGGTCACGACGGCGCTCCAGAGATCGACGCTGTCCGGGCTGAGGCGCGGCATCAGGAACCGGCTGAATTCGCGCAGGTGGCGGATCTCCTTTCGTTCGCGCATCTCGGGCGCCCCGGCGGAGGGCGCGCCGGTCGTATTGGCGGAGGCACTACTCGGGAAGGCGGGGGGCTCCGGGGGCGGGGAACCCCCGGCGAGCATGTCCTGACGGTGTTTCCACGCCGTCCAGAAACCGCCGACGTAGCCGCCGCCCGACACCGTGGAGAGGTAGTCCACGTGCTTGAGGACGTTTTTGTCGTTCAGTGCCTGGAGCAGGCCGAGATTGAAGGTGGCGCTGCGGATGCCTCCGCCCGAGAGCGCGAGGCCGACGCGGTCGCGGTTCGTGAAGGCGACCCACGGCTCCTGCGCGGCGCCGGGGGTGGAGACGGCGGGCTGGAAATCG
>CBINJQ010000209.1:0-7715 GCA_966251015.1 uncultured Akkermansia sp.
CCAGCTCGTCGGCACGCGTTTCGCCTACCCCGCGCCCACGACCGAGCTTTCCGCCACCGCCGCGCTCGCGTGGGTGCTCGACCGCGCCGGCGCCTCGCACAAGCGCGACCGCGTCGACACCTACGTCGTCGACGAGGTCCGCTCCCACGGCACCGCAGGCGTTTTCATCTACGACGAGGCCGAGATGGGCGGCATCGGGACGGTCGCCGCGGGCCTGAAACCCGCCGACACCGACAACGACGGCATGCCCGACTGGTGGGAGGCCGCCGCCGGCACCAATCCCGCCGTCGCCGATGCCACCACGCTCGGCGCCGACGGTTACCTCGCCATCGAGCGCTACATCAACGCCCTCGCCGTCGGCGGCGTCCCCGGCGCCTTCATCACCGGCATCACGACCGACACCGGCGCTTTCTCCACCGACGGCGTCACCTCCGACCGCACGCTCGTCCTGAGCGGCACCGCCACCGCCGGCGCCGCGGTCTCCATCGCCCGCGCCGACCTCGGCCTCCTCGGCACCGTCGTGGCCGACGGCTCCGGCCGGTGGTCCTACGACTACGCCGCCACCTCGCTCGTCGACCGCGTCTACGCCTTCACCGCCACCGCCGCGGTCGGCGCCGCCGTCACCCCGCCCTCGCCCGCCTTTGTTGTCACGGTGGACAACGTCGCCCCCGCGGCGCCCGTTATCACCAGCGTCGCGCTTTCGCCAAGCACGTCCATCACCGGCACCGCCTCGCCCGCCGACACGGTCGCCATCACCCTCGACGGCCAGATCGTCGCCGCCGCCGTCGCCGACGAACTCGGCAACTGGACCGCGCCCTACGCCGGACCCGCGCTCGGCTCGGGCGTGAAATCCTTCACCGCCGCCGCCACGGATCTCTCCGGCAATCCCGGCCCCGCCTCCGCCCCCTACGTCGTCAACACCGGGCTCGCCGCGCCCGTGTTCACCGCGATCAGCACCGACTCCGGCGCGTCCGCCTCCGACCGGCTCACCAACGACACCACGCTCACGCTTTCCGGCACCGCGCCGACTGGCGCCACCGTTTCCATCGCTCGCGCCGGCGTAGGCGTCGTCGGCACGACCACCGCCTCGTCCGGCGCCTTCTCCTTCGCTTATTCGACCGCGTTGGCATCCGGCGCCCACACCTTCACCGCCAGCTCCGCGCTGTCCGGTTTCTCCAGCCCCGCCTCGTCGCCGTTTGTCGTCACCGTCGACACGGTCGTGCCGGCCGTCGCGTCGATCAGACGTCTGAACCCCGCGACCTACTCCACCAACGGCGGCGCCGTCGTCTGGCGCGTGACCTTCGCCGAGCCTGTCCTCAACGTCGATCTCGCCGACTTCACGCTCACCGCCTCGGGCGGCACCGTCGGCACGCGATCCTCCGTTTCCGCGCTCAGTTCCACGGTCTACGACGTCACCGCCACGGGCGTCGCCAACGAAGGCACCCTCCGCCTCGACCTCAACTCCGGCGGCACCGGCATCGTCGACCTCGCGGGCAACGCCATCTCGGGCGCCTACACATCCGGCCAGGCTTACACCGTCCGCGCCGCCGGCAGCGGCGTCTGGATCTCCACCGACGACGCCGAAACATGGAGCGACTCCACCAACTGGGACGGAGGCCTCGTCGCCAACGGCGTCGGCGCCACCGCGGACTTCGGCCTGCGCGACCTCGTCGAGGACACCTCGCTCACCCTCGATTCCAGCCGCACGCTCGGGCGTCTCGTCTTCGGCGACACCGACTACTCCACGCCCGCCGGATGGACCATTTCCGACGGCGGCGTCTCCTCCCGCGTCCTTGCGCTCAACAGCGGCTCCACGCCCGTCATCCAGGTCGACGCCGCCACGTCCCAGCTCGGCGACACCACCGACGTCCCCGCCGCCGCGGACCACCCGCATCACCTCGCCGTCGCGCTCTCCGGCACCAAGGGCTTCACCAAAACCGGCGTCGGCACGCTCGAGCTCAACCGGCCCAACCCCAATCTCACGGGCAATCTCACCATCACCAAGGGCATCGTGCAGGTCGGCCCCGGCGGAACCCTCACGCCGTCCTCCGTGACCATCGCCACCTCGCAACAACTGCGAGTCGCGGGCGGCGCCTTCTCCACCGCCGGCAACGTCTCCTGGACCTCCGGCAGCGGCACCGGCGTGATCGTGAGCGCGGGCAACGCGAGCTTCCAAAACATCCTCCCGTCCAACACCCGCAACAGCTTCTTCAAGGTCACCGGCGGCACCGTCACCGCCAAGGACCTCAACTTCCCGCGCAGCGGCGACTCGGAGAGCCAGACCTCCGGCACCGGCGTGATCGTCACCGGTGGCGACGCCACCTTCGCCAACATCGGTCTCGGCACCGCCGACTCCTGGGCCGGCATGACCGTCTCCGGCGGCCGCCTCACCGTCACCGGAACCCTCCACAACGGTTACCAGAAGACCGCCGGTCGCGGCGGCGTCATCTACCTCTCCGGCGGCGAACTCGTCGTCACCGGCGCGACGAACGGCCTCGTCATGGCCCGCAATCCCGGCGGCTCCAACGCCAACACGAACAACGTCGCCAAGCTCCTCATCACCGGCGGCACCGCCCGCCTGGCCAAGCTCACCCTCGGCTACGACGGCACCGTCACCGCCGGCTCGGCCAACGTCACCATGACCGGCGGAGCGCTCTACATCGGCTCCGGCGGCATCGTGAAGAACGGCGCGAGCGGACTCGCCTCCAACCTTTCCTTCGCTTCGGGCACCCTCGGCGCCCTCGCCGACTGGAGCACCGCCCATCCCATCGCGCTCACCTCCGCCGGCAGCGCCTTCGCCATCCGCGCCGCCACGCCCGAGGGCGTCTCGAAAAACATCACCCTCTCCGGCGCCCTCGCCGCCGTCGGCGGTTTCACCAAGACCGGCGGCGGCACGCTCACCCTCACGGGCGCCCACACCGTCGCCGACTCCGTTTACGTCAACGCCGGCACGCTCCACCTCGCCGGCTCGCTCTCCAGCACCGCTTCCGGCAAGAGCCTCGTGGTAAACGCAGGCGGCGTCCTGGCCGGCGCCGGCACGATCAACGCGAACCTCCTTCCGGGCATCCAGGCGGGCGGCGCCCTCTCGCCCGGCGGTTCATCCTCCGCGACCTGGACCCTGCCCGGCGTTCGCTTGATGGGAGACGCCCTCCTGCATTTCAACCTCGGCGCGGACGGCGACCAGCTCGTCACCACGGGCGGCGTCTCCTTCGGCGGCGGAGCCGGGGGCTCGACCCTTACCTTTGTCTTCACGCCCGGCGCGATCACGACCGGCACGCCTTACACGCTCGTCTCCGGGCCCGTCTCGCTCTCCTCCGCCACCCTCGCCCACACCGGCCTCGGCTACGCCACCGGCCAGTTCACCCTCTCGCCAAACGCTCTGCAGTTCACCGTCACCGACGACGGCGTCGGCCTCGCCCCCTTCTACGACTGGCTCGTGGCCGGCGGCCTCGCCGCCGACCGCGCCTCGGTCTCGACGGACAACGACGGGGACGGCACGCCCGCCCTGCTTGAATTCGCGCTCGGGTCCGACCCGTCGCGGTCCGACGCCCCGCCGGTCTCCACCTCGTTGACGACCGAGGCCGGTCAATCGTATCTATCCATCCGATACACGCGTCGGCGCGACCTCGGCCGCGTCGTCCTGTCCGTCGAGGCGAGCGCCTCCGGCCCCGACTTCGCCTCGCCCGTCTCCGCGGTCCAGGTGTCTTCGACCGACCTGGGCGACGGCTTCGACGAAATCATCGCCCGCTCCCCCACGCCGCTCTCATCCGCCCCGAGGCAATTCCTCCGCGTCCGCGCCACCCTTCCCTGACGGCGGCCGGGCGACTCCTGCTCCTTTGGCCCGCGGCGGCACGACGCCGCTCTCGAGAACGAAACCGGCTCGTCGCCCGCCGCGCGAGCCTGCGGCGGGCTCAGCTCCAGTCCCGCAGGTCCACGGTCGGGCAGTGTTTCGTCAACGTCTGCATCGCGCGAAAAGCGGCGCTTTCGGATTCGAAGAGCTCGCTCTTGACCAGCACCTCGTTCGGACGGGCTTTCAGGACGAAGAAGGGGCAACCCTCCGCGCCGCGCCTCATCTCGTAGGCTTTCTCGTCCGCGCCCAGCTTCCGCACCGCCTCGATCGCGGCCAGCGCGTCCTCCCTCTTCGGAAAAAAGCCGCTGGTCAACAGCACCTCGTGCCGCTCGCCCTTGAGGTTAAAAAGATATTTTCCGGCGGAGCGCTTGAGTTCGTAAGGCATGGCGCCCCGAGAATCGCCCCGGAGCGTGTTCCCGCAAGGCCGCAGCGGCGAATCCCCGGGGTTTTACGCCCTCCGCACAACCTTCGTATCCGCATCCATACTACGAAGTCGCCCGGCCGCCGGATCACGACGGAAAACCGGGGGGATCTACCCAGGGCCGAACGGCGAACGCTTGCCCAGCGTCGCGGCGCCTGAAGGATTCCCCCTTCCCCTCGCCGCAAATGCCAGACTCACCACCCAAACCGCACATCCCCGGCCAGCCGCTCACCGCGCTAGCGCCGATGCAGGACGTCACCGACCTGGCCTTCATGGGACTGATTTCGGACTACGGCGCCCCCGACTACTACGTCACGGAATTCTTTCGCGTCCACGGACAATCCCGCCCGGAAGCCCACATCGTCCGCTCGATCGACGAGAACCGCACCGGCCGCCCCGTTTTCGCCCAGCTCATCGGCGAGGAGATCTCCCACCTCGAACGAACGGTCGACCTCCTCCTCAAGCATCCCGTCGCGGGGATCGACCTCAACCTGGGTTGCCCGGCGCCAAAGGTATACAAGAAGAACGTGGGCGGCGGCCTCCTCCGCGACCCGGAGCATGTCGACGCCATCCTCGCCGCCCTTCGCGCGCGCGTCCCGGGTCTTTTCACCGTCAAGATGCGCATCGGTTTCGAGGACACGCGCAACTTCGACCGGATTCTCGCCTCCGTCGCCCGGCATCGCGTCGACCTGCTCGTCGTCCACGGACGCACCGTGAAGGAGATGTATCGCTCGGCGGTCCACTACGACGAGATCGCGCGCGCCGTCCGCTCCGTGCCCTGCCCCGTCATCGCCAACGGCAACGTCACCAGCGCGCGGACCGCCGCCCGCGTCCTCGCCGAGACCGGCGCCGCCGGCGTCATGTGCGGCCGCCACGCCATCCGCAATCCCTGGCTCTTCCGACAGATTCGCGAACACCTCGCCGGCGCGTCCGTCTTCGCGCCCAGGCTGCGTGACGTCCACGCCTACGTCCACGCCCTCTACCAGGCCACCGCCGCCGGCTTTCACGAAAAACCCATCGGCGACGCGCCCGCGGTCGAACGCGCGCACGTCGCGCGCATGAAAAAATTCCTCAACTTCGTCGGCCAGTCGGTCGATCCCGAGGGCAAGTTTCTCCACGACATGCGTCGCGCCATGACCGAGACGGAGCTCTTCGCCGTCTGCGACCGCCACCTCCTCGCGCGCGGAGACGAGCCCTTCGCCGACGAGCCGTATCCCGGCGTCGTCGCCCGTCCCAATTGCGAAACTCCCGGCGCCGACGGCTGTTCGCTGGATTCGGTGACGGCCTGACGCGTCCGCGTCGGGGCTGTTTTCCGTCCGCGCGCACTCTCCGCCAAGGGCCGCGCAGCGCCGTCGCGGATTCCGGGATAGGGTGGCCGCCTCTATGTCGCCCCTCCCCTACGATTCCGGCCTGTCCCAAGCCGGCGTGGCGCCCTTTCCTCGCGGCGCCGCGCTTCTCACCAACTCGCTCCTCAACAAGGGCACCGCCTTCACCGAACGCGAGCGGGACGCCTTCGGGCTGCGCGGCCTCCTTCCCGCGCGCGTCTTCACGCTGGAGCAGCAGGTCGCCCGCGCCCTCGGCAACCTTCGCCGCAAGGAGACGCCGCTCGAGAAATACATCTTCCTCACGACTCTCCAGAACCGCAACGAAACGCTCTTCTACCGCCTGGTCCAGGACCACGCCGAGGAACTGATCCCCATCATCTACACGCCCACCGTCGGCCAGGCCTGTCTCGAATACGGGGCGATCTTCCGCCGTCCGCGCGGACTCTTCATCAGCATCCGGGAAAAAGGCCGCGTCGCCGAGATCCTCCGCCATTGGCCCGTCACCGACGTGCGCATGATCGTCGTCACCGACGGCGAACGCATCCTCGGGCTCGGCGACCTCGGCGCGCTCGGCATGGGCATCCCCGTCGGCAAGCTCGCCCTCTACACCGCCTGCGCCGGCCTGCATCCGGGCTACGGCCTCCCGATCACCCTCGACGTCGGCACCGACAACGCCGCGCTCCGGGCCGATCCGCTCTATCTCGGCCTGCCCCAGCCGCGCGTCCGAGGCGCCGCCTACGACGAGTTCCTCGCCGAGTTCGTCGCCGCCGTCCGCGAGGTCTTCCCGCGCGCGCTTCTCCAATGGGAGGACTTCGGCAACACCAACGCGTTCCGCCTGCTCCACGACAACCGGCCCAAGCTCTGCAGCTTCAACGACGACATCCAGGGCACCGCCGCCGTCGCCGTCGCGGGCCTGCTCGCCGCCTTGCGCGAAACCGGCCAACGCCTCGTCGACCAACGCCTCCTCTTTCTCGGCGCGGGCGAGGCCGGCACCGGCATCGCCGATCTCTATGCCGCCGCCGCGATGGCGGACGGCCTCCCCGAGGCCGAGGCCCGCGCGCGCTGCTGGTTCGTCGACTCGGAGGGTCTCGTCGTCAAAAACCGCCCGGGGCGCCCGCTCGCGCATCACAAGCTGCCTTACGCGCACGACCATGCCCCGCTGCGCACGCTCGCCGAGGCGGTGGACGCCGTCCGCCCGACCGCCCTCGTGGGCGTGTCCGGACAACCCTCCACCTTCACGGCTCCCATCCTGAAAAGGATGGCCGAACTAAACACGCGCCCCGTCGTCTTCGCTCTTTCCAATCCCACCAGCCAGGCGGAATGCACCGCCGAGCTCGCCTACCGCGAAACCGAGGGCCGGGTCCTCTTCGCCAGCGGCAGCCCCTTCCCGCCGGTGACCTTCGGCGAAAAGACCTTCGTCCCCGGCCAGGGCAACAACGTCTACATCTTCCCGGGAGTGGGTTTCGGCGCCCTCGCCTGCGGCGCGCGCGAGATCACCGACGCGATGTTCCTGGCCGCCGCCCGCCGGCTCGCCGAGCTCGTCACGCCCGAGGACCTCGCGATGGGTCGCATCTACCCTTCGCTCACCCGCATCCGCGAAGTCTCGCTCGAGCTGGCGACCGCCGTCGTCGCCGAGGCCCGTCGCGCCGGGTTGGATACGATCAAGCTGCCCGCCGATCCTCGCGACGAGCTCGTCGCCCGCCGCTTCGAGGCCGTCTACCGGGAATACGCCTGACGCCCCGCCTCACGCCTCCGCGCTGCGGATCGCGCGCACCCCGACCCACACGCTCGATCCCACCATGAGCAGCGCCGCCGCGACCGGATGCAACGCGCCCGCGGCGGCGAGCGCCATGCCCGCGACGTTGTAGCTCGCGGCGAAGAGCAGGTTGCCGCGCAGGCCGCCCACCACCCGGCGGGCGACCGTCACCGCCTCCGGCAGGCGCCGCAAGTCGTCGCCCGCGCACACCGCCATCGCGGAGGCCCTCGCCAGATCGCTGCCGCCCCGCAACGCCAACGAGCACGACGCCGCGCCCATCGCCGCGGCGTCGTTCACCCCGTCGCCGGCAAACAGCACGGCGCGTCCGCGTCCCACGAGTTCGCGCACATGTTCGCCTTTCTG
>CBINJQ010000210.1:0-7710 GCA_966251015.1 uncultured Akkermansia sp.
GCCGCGCGGTGCCGGCGGCGTTTAGGTTCACGCCCGGCACGCGGTCCGTCGTCGTGATGCCGTCGTCGTTGGGGTCTCCCGAGACCAGGGCCGAATACGCGAACCCGGACTGTGCGGTGAAGATCCCCGTGATGATGTAATCGCTCAGAAGGAACTTCACGACCTTATTGTCCGAGTACTTGAACGTACCCGTCTCGTAAACCGGGCTGAAGATGAACCGGTGCCTCACATCGAGGTCTGACCGACCATACTCGCCCGTCAGGTCGAAACGCAGCCAGGCGAGGGCGGCGGCGAAATAGAAGACGGTGGAGAGGGTGTTCTTTTGCTCGGAGATCCAGGCGACGGATTCCACCTGCACGGGGTGGAGCGCGAAGACGGCGGCGGCGAGCCAGGCGCCGGGGAGATCGAGGCGACGAAGGATGCGGAGGAGGAGAAGCGCGGCGAAGGCGTGGAGGGCGAGGTTGCTCAGGTGGTAGCCGAGCATGGCGTCGCCCCAGAGGCGTTGCTGGGCCCAGAAGAGGGAGTGGGTGACGGGGTAGTATTGGGAGACGACGCCGAGCTCGGTCCAGATGCGGGCGAGGCCTTCGGCGGATTGCAGCTCCGGCGCCGTCAGGTGGTCGGTGTCGTCGAAGACCGCCTCGCCGTGCCAGGCGGGTTGGTAGGCGAGGAAGGTGACACCGACCAACAGGAGGGCGAGAAACCAGCTTTGGCGCCACCAGGGCGTGGTGGAGGGAGCGTGCGGGGCGGTGTTCACGGCGAGGGGGGCGCGGGCTGGTTGATGCGGGCCTGGATGGAGGCGAGCGTGGCGAGGGTGATTGGGTCGTCGGGCTGGAGGCGAAGGGAGGTGCGACAATGCTCAAGCGCCTCCTCGACGCGGCCGGCGGCGAGCAGGGCCTTGGCGAGGTTGTCGTGGGCCTCGGCGTAGCCGGGGCGGAGCCGCACGGCCTCGCGCGTGGCGGAGACGGCCTCTTCGGCGCGGCCCAGCTGGCGGAGAAGCCAGCCGAGATTGTTGTGGGCGTTCGCGTTGGCCGGCTGGAGCTCGACGATCTTGCGGTAGTGGGCGAGGGCCTCCTCGGAGCGGCCCAGTTGGTGAAGAACGGAGCCGAGGTTGTGGCGGGCGGCGACGAAGTCGGGGCGCAGGGCGAGGGCGTGCTCGAAGCGGGCGACGGCCTCGGCCGCGCGGCCGAGGCGGAGGAGGGCGTTGCCGAGATTGTTGCTCGCCATCGCGAAGTCGGGGCGCGTGGCGAGGGCTTTTTCGAAGTGGCCGACGGCCTCGGCGAAGTCGCCGGATTCGAGGGCGAGGTTGCCGAGGTTGTAGCGGGGTTCGGGGAAATCGGGATCGAGCTCGACGGCGCGGCGGAAGTGGACGGCGGCCCCGGGGAGGTCGCCCTGCTGGAGGAGGGCGTCGCCGAGGTTGCTGTGGGCGTCGGGGTAGTCGGGACGGAGGGCGAGCGCCCGGCGCAGGTGGGACACGCCGTCGTCGAGGGCGCCGCGGGCGGCGAGGGCGTTGCCGAGATTGTTGTGCGCGAGGGCGTTGTTGTTCGTCACGGCGACGGCGCGCGTGAAGAGCGTCTCGGTGTCGCGCCAGTGGTGAAGTTGGGCGCGGGTGGCGACGGCGCAGGCGAGGAGCGGGAGGACGGCGGCGACGGCGAGGGCGGCGGGCGGCGCGCGCCAGCGGCGGGCGAGGGCGGCGGCTCCCCAGGCCAGGGCGACGAAGAGTCCGACGTGCGGCAGGTAGGCGTAGCGGTCGGCGTGGGATTGCCCGCCGACCTGGACGAGGCCGATGACGGGCACGAGCATGCCCAGGAACCAGAACCAGCCCGTGGTAATGAAAGGATGGATACGCGCGGCGCGGACGGCGGCGACGCAGAGGGCGGCGACGAGAAGGGCGGACGCGGCGACGGCGGGGGCGGGCCAGCGGCCCGGGTGCGGATAAAACACCGCGAGGCCGGCGGGCCAGAAGGTGTTTCGCAGGTAAAGGGCGCAGGCGACGAAGGCGTTGGCGACGCGTTCGCCCGGGGTGAAGGCGCCGAGGCCTTGCACGGCGCCGCCGTCGCGCTGGACGAGGAAGGTCACGACGCATGAGGCGGCGGCGAGGGCGAAGAAGGGGATCTTTTCCCGGAGGAGCGGCGGCAGGCCGGCGAGGAGCGCGCGCGGCGAGGCGGCGGAGAGGCGGCCGAGGGGCCAGAGATCGAGCAGGAGGAGCACGCAGGGCAGCGTGACGAGCATCGGCTTCGACATCAGGCCGAGGGCGAAGAACGCCAGGGCGGGGAGGAGGGGAGCCCGGGATCCGAGATTAGGAATTTGAGACGCGCGAGCCCGGAGTCCGACGGCGTAGGCTCCGAGGGCGAGGAGAAAAAAGAAGGCGCTGAGCACGTCCTTGCGTTCGGCGACCCAGGCCACGGATTCGACGCGGAGGGGATGCAGGGCGAAGAGGGCGGCGACCCAGGCGCTTCGCCGGACCGCGCCCGGAAAGTAGAGGAGCAGGACGCCGAAGAGCAGGGCGGTGTTGGCGGCGTGGAACGCGACGTTGACGAGGTGGGGGCCGGCGGGCCCGGGACCGAAGAGCTCGGCGTCGAGCATGTGGGAGAGCCAGGTGAGCGGGTGCCAGTTGGAGGCGTGGCCGCTGGCGAAGGCCCACGCGACGCCGTCCCAGGTGAGCCCGGCGAGGACGCGGCCGTTGTTCACGACGTAGTCGTGATCGTCATACGCGACGTAGTCGAAGCCGCGGACGGGCAGGTAGAGCAGGACGGTCGCCACGACCAAGGCCAGGGCGACGAAGCGCGGGGCGGGGGTGTCGGCCGCGGAGTTCACCGGCGGGCGCGGATCGGGGACGAGGCGGGCGGGCGGACCGGCCCCGCCGTTTCGCCATGGGGCGCGAGGGCGGGCATCGGGCGGGTCAGTGGCCGATCTTGGCGAGCCAGGCCTGGGCGGCCTCGGGGTCGCTTTTCATCCAGTAGTTGCGCACGCTCTCGATGGCGCTTTGGCGCTGAAGGACGTTCTTGATGGAGTCCACCCACTCGGACGCCATGCGCGGGCGTTGGACGGCGAGCGCCTGGGTGTAGGCGGTGACGGCGTCGTCGCGCGTCTCGCCGGGGGGCAGGTTTTTCACCCACGTCGCGGCGCGATGCGGGTCCACGCGGGCCCAGGATTCGGCGACGTTGCGGACGGCTTCGTCGCGGGCCTCGCCTTTTTCCAGGGTGGCGACCCAGGCGGCGGTGGCGGCGGGGTCGATCCGGGTCCAGTTGTCCACGAGCGAGCCGACGGCGGCGCCGTCGAGCGTGCCGGCGGGCAGGGTGGCGGCGTAGGAGGCGGCCTCGGAGGGGGAGTATTGGGAGAGCGAGGTGACGAGGTGGTTGGAGAACTCTTGGCGGAGGGCCGCGGTGGGGAGGAGCTTCGCGCGTTCCATGGCGGCGTGGGGATCGTCGCGGGTCCAGGCCTGGGCGATGTCGGTGAACATGCGGGCGCGTTCGTCGCCCTCGGGGGTCAGCAGGGCCAGTTCGACGCAGGCGGCGGGGTCGGCGTAGGAGAGCGAGGAGACCATGCCGGCGAGAGCGGCGCGTTTGGCGGGGCCTTCGGGCAGCTGGAGCGCCCAGGCGGTGGCGGCGCCGGAGTCGTCCTGCGCCCACTGGGCCAGGGTGCGGGCCAAAGTGGTGTTGCGCTGCTCGGCGTCGGGCAGGGCGGCGGCCCAGGCGGCGGCCTGGACCGGGTCGCGTTTGGCGTGTTCGGCGCCGATGTGGGCGAGGGCGGCGCTCTTCACGTCGCCGTCGGGCAGCAGGGCGGTCCATTGGAGGGCCTGGGCGGGGTCCATCTGCGTGTAGAGATTGATGACGCGGGAGGCGACCTCGCGCTGGGCGGAGCCGGGGGGGAGGGAGGTGGCGAAGACGCTCGCGAGCTCGGGGTCCTCGACGGTGAGGGAGATGCTGACGGATTTGAGCAGCTCGTCGCGCTCGCCGCCGGCGGGAAGGGCGGTGATGTAGTCCATGGCGGCGTTGGGGTCCTTGAGCGCGAGGAGGCTGACGGCGGAGCTGATGGCGAGGGTGCGCACGCGGCCGGGGGCGAGCGCGGCCATTTCGACGAGGGCGGCGTCGGGGTCGCGCGCGCTCCAGAGGAGGAGCACGTTGCCGAGCATCTGCTCCTTGGCGGCGGAAGGGGGGAGGGCGCGGGCGTAGGCGAGCGCGGCCTCGGGGTCGGAGTTGGACCAGTTGCCGAGGAGGAGGGAAAGGGCGGCGTCGCGCTCGGCGCCGGGGGGGAAATTTTCGAGCAGGCGGGCCGCTTCCTCGGCGTCGGCGACGGGCCAGGCGGAGGCGGCCATGCGAAGGGCCTCGGCGCGGGCGACGCCCGGCGGCATCGCGGCGACGTATTCTCCGGCGGCGCGGGGGTCGTGCGCGGCCCAGTTGTTGATGACGACGGCGTGGACGGCGTCGCGCTGGATGCCGGCGGGAAGGGCGTCGACCCAGGCGAGCGCGGCCTTCGGGTCGCTGGAGCCCCAGGCGCGGGCGATCGCGCCGAAGACGGCGGCGCGTTCGGCGGGGTGCAGGTCGAGTTTCCCGACGTGGTCGGCGGCGGCGGCGGGGTCGGCGGCGGCCCACGAGGCGAAGACCGCGGCGTAGGCCTCGACGCGCCGGTTGGGCGGGAGCATGCGCACGAGACCGAGGGCCGCCTTGGGGTTGGTGGCGGCCAGAACGGGGAGGGCGAGGGCGATGGCGTCGTTTCGCAGCGCGCCCGAAGGCAGGTCGCGGATCCAGGCGATGGCGGCGTCGGGGTTTGCGCGGAGCCAGCCTTTGACGACGCTTTGGATGAGATCGTCGGAGAGCCTGGAGGGCGGGAGGCCGCGGGCGAAGGCGAGGGCGGCTTCGGGATCGTTTTCGGCCCAGAGCGTGACGAGGGCGTGGCGCAGTTCGAGCTGGCGCGGGGAGAGGACGAGTTCGCGCACGGCGGTGACGAGACGGGCGAGCTCCGCGGGTTCGAGGGAGCGGAGGATGCGATCCCAGGCGGCGGTGCGGCGCCAGACGCCGCGGCGACACTCTTCGGCGAGCCGGGCGGCGATCTGCTCGACGGTGAGAGTCTCGGCGACGCCGCCGTCCTGGGCGGTGATCGAGGGGGAGGACCCCGGCCTCGAGGTCGAGACCTGGGGGCGGGGGGCGGAAGACGTGGAGGGGGCGCGGCCGCACCAGATGCCGCCGGCGAACACGGCGAGCAGGGCGACGATGGCGGGAAGGGAAGGGCGGGGCATGAGACGGAGGGATGCGGGTTTTTTCCAGCCGCGACGGGCGCAGAGGGGCGCGAAGAGAGAGAAGCCGAGGGGGAATTTCAGATCTTCGATTTGAAATTTGGGATGACGGCGGAGCCGGGGCCGAGGGCTAGCCCTCGAAGGAAGGGATGAGGTCGCGGGCGCCGACGGAGCGCAGCCAGGCGATGGCGGCGGGGCGGTCGGTTTTGACCCACTCGCTGGCGACGGACTGGATGGCCTTCATGCGTTCGCCGAGGTTGTTGATGCCGAGGACGCTTTTGGCGGCGAGTTCGGGCCGTTTGCGGGCGACCTCGGTGGCATAGGTGTAGTAGGCTGCGTCGCGGGAGGCGTCGGCGGGCAGGCTGGAGAGCCAGCGTCCGGCGTTGTGGGGATCGACGCGGGACCAGCTCTCGACGACGTCGCGCATGGCGAGGTCGCGGAGTTCGCCGGGGGTGAACCGGGAGACCCAGGCGGCGGTGCTGGCGGGGTCGGTGATGGCCCAGTGGTTCACGATGTTGCCGATGGCGTTGTATTCGACGTCGCCGGGCGGGAGGCTGGCGGCGTAGTCGGCGGCCTCGCGGGGGGATTCGAGGGCGAGGTAGCTGATGAGTTCGCTGGTGAGCCGGGTGCGGAGGGGGCCCGGGTCGAGTTCGGCGGCGCGGTCCATCGCGGTCTTGGAATCGAGCTGCACCCAGTGGCGGGCGATGCCGGAGAGCAGGGAGTTCTGGTCGCCACCGGGGGCGAGTTGCATGGCGAGGTCCAAGGTGCCGGCGGGGTCGATGGCGGCGAGGCGGGCGCCGACCATGAGGAGTTCGTTGTCCTTGCGAGGGCCGTCGGGGCGGGCCTCGACCCAGGCGCGGACGGCGGCGGGATCGGTGGCGACCCACTGCGCGACGGCGGCCTCGACGACGTCGGCGCGTCCGTCGTTTTCCGAAAGCCCCTCGGCCCAGGCGAGGGCGTTTTGGGGATTGGTTTTGGCGAACTCGGCGCCGAGGCGGGAGAGGGCGAGCGTGCGCATGCTGCCTTCGGGCAGGGAGCGGGCCCAGCCGACGGCCTTGTCGGGGTCGGTGCGGGCGAGGCCGTCGGCGAGGTAAAGGATGGCGTTGCCTTGCGCCTCGCCGACCGGCATCGCGGCGAGGAACTCGGGGGCGCGCGCGGGATCGAGGGTGGCGAGATGCATGGAAACGGTGTTGAGCAAGTTGTCGCGTTCGCTGCCGGGGGGGACTTTTTTGAGGTATTCGAGGGCGGCGGCGGTGTCGGTTTGCGCGAGCTGGACGAGGGCGCCGCCGAGGGCGTGGGTGCGGACGTTGCCGGGAGGGAGGGAGGCGGCTCCGTCGAGGGCGCGGCGAGGATCGTCCACGGCCCATTCGGCCATGATGGTTTCGAGCACGTCGGCCTTGGTGCTGCCGGGGGGGAGGTCCTTGGCGTAGGCGAAGGCCGCGGATGCGTCCTGCGCGGTCCAGGAGGCGATCATGTCGCGCAGGACGATATTGCGGGAGCCGCCGGGGGCGAGGCGTTCGGCGAGGCGCACGGCGCCTCGGGGGTCGGTGGCGGGCCAGTTTTTCGCGACCTCGGTGATGGCGGCGAGTCGGGCGGGGCCGGGGGGGAGGGAGAGCGCGCGGCCGGAGGCGGCGGCGGGGTCGGCCTTGGCCCAGCTGGCGAAGACGCAGTTGAACACGTCGGCGCGGATCACGCCGGGCGGGAGCGTTTCGGCCCAGGCGAGGGCGGCGGACGGGTCCTGGGCGGTCCAGGCGGCGGCGATGGCCTCGTAGGCGAGTTTCTTGTCGGCGGGAAGGAGCTGGAGGGTCGCGGCGTAGGCGGCGGCGCCGACGGGGTCGGTGGCGGCCCAGGCGCCGAAGACGGAGCCGTAGCCGGTGGAGCGTTTGTTGCGCGCGAGGGATTCGAGGAGGGCGAAGGCGGCGGGGGGGGAATCGGCGGCGAGATAGGGGAGGGCGAGGTTGACGACCTCGTCCTTGAGGGGGCCGGCGGGGAGGGTCTGGATCCAGGCGAGGGCCTGGTCGGGCGAGGAGCGCAGCCAGCTCTCGACGACGGCCACGACGGCGAGGTGGTTCCACGGCGTGTCGGGGAGGCCGCGCGCGAAGGCGAGGGTGGCGGACGGATCGAGTCCGGCCCAGCGGGAGAGGAGTTCGCGGCGCAGGTCCTCCTGGGCTTCGCGGAGGATGAGGGGGCGGGCCAGGGATACGAGGCGGGCGAGGTCGCGCGACGAGAGCGCGGCGAGCCGTCGATCCCATTCCCGGGTGAGGCGCCAGACGCCGCGACGGCAGGACTCCTCGAGGAGATTGGCGAGCTCGCGGACGGGGTCGGCGGCTTGGTCGACGGACGCGGTGGAGATCGCGGAGGACGCGTCGGAGGCGGGCGGGTTGAACAAGCGTCCGACGCCGAAGCCGACGGCGAAGACGACGGGAAGGGCGCCGAGGAAAACAAAAGCCTTTTTCATGCTGCGATGGGGAGGGCGC
>CBINJQ010000211.1:0-7684 GCA_966251015.1 uncultured Akkermansia sp.
CGGGCTGGGCGAGGCGGTGGTGCTCGTGGCAGGCGGGATGGGGTATCCGGTCGGCCGATACGAGGCCGTCGCAGACGAAGTTGGCGTCGTTGGGCGTGTCGCCAAAGTCGCCGCCGTAGGCGAAGTGCTCGCGGCCGTCGGCGGTTTTGACGCGCAGGCCGTGGTCGAGCCATTCCCAGACGAAGCCGCCCTGGATGCCGGCGCGGGTCTTGAAGAGGCGGTAGTAGTCGGAGAGCGAGCCGTTGGAGTTGCCCATCGCGTGGCTGTATTCGCAGAGGATGATCGGGCGGGCCAGCGGGTGGAGCGGCGTGGGCAGCGGGAAGGCGCCGGGGTTGACGCGAAGGGCCTTGGTGCCGGGGCCGGCCTCGACGGCGGGCAGGAGATCGGCGTAGGAGGCGGGGACGGCGGGCGGGCAATGGCGGTCGGCGAGATCGAGCCAGGCCTCGAGGTCGGCGATGCTGGTATACATCGGGCAGATGAGGTCCGTGGCGGCGGAGCCGTGGAGGAAGGTGGCGCCGCTTTGCCAGCGGGAGACGGCGCCCTCGTAGTGGATCGGCCGCGACGGGTCGTGGTGGCGGATCCAGCCGGCGGCGGCGTCGTGGGCCGGCCCGTAGCCGGACTCGTTGCCGAGGGACCAGGCGATGACGGACGGGTGGTTGATGTCGCGCATGACCATGCGCATCGCGCGGTCGAGCCACGGGGCGGCGTAGCGCGGATCGTTGCAGAGCGAATTGTGGAAGTCGTGCGACTCGGCGTTGGTCTCGTCGATGGCGTAGAGGCCGAGCTCGTCGCAGAGATCGAGGAAGCGCGGGTCGTGCGGGTAGTGGGAGAGGCGGACTGCGTTGAAGTTGAATTGCTTCATCAGCACGAGGTCGCGGCGCATCGTCTCGTAGGGAACGGCCTTGCCGTGGTCGGGGTGGTGCTCGTGGTGGTTGACGCCCTTGATGAGAACGCGCCTGCCGTTGATGAGGAGGTCGCGCTGGCGGATCTCTATCTTGCGGAAGCCGACGCGCACGGAGGCGTGCGAAGGCTCGGCGCCGGAGCTTTTCGGCGGCGCGAGCGAGACGAGGACGGTGTAGAGCGCGGGGTCCTCGTGCGACCAGAGCCGGAGTTTGGCGGAGGGGACGGCGAGACGAAGGCGCGCGTGGCCGCGGTCAAAACCGGTGCAGTGCCGCTCGTGGACGACCTCGGCGGAGACGGGCGTCTTGAGGACGGGGCGGCCGCGCGGGTCGAGGAGTTGCACGGAAACCTTCGCGCCGGGGAGCGGGAGGTTTTGCGGGAAGCCGGCTTTGACGACGACTTCGAGCTCGGCGGTGTGTTTGGCGAGGTCGACGTGCGGGGCGGTCTTGATGTCCGCGAGGTGGATGTGGGGCGTGGAGTAGAGGCTGACCGAGCGGTGCAGGCCGCCGAGGCGCCACATGTCCTGGTCCTCGAGGAAGGAGGCGTCGGAATATTGCACCACGATGGCGACAAGCTCGTGGTCGATGCCGGGACGGACGAGCGAGGTGATGTCGAACTCGGCGGGCAGGCGGGCGTCCTTGGAGAGGCCGACGGCGACGCCGTCGACGTGGACGGCGAGGACGGAGTCGGCGCCGCCGAAGTGGAGGACGACGCGGCGGCCGGACCAGGCGGCGGGAATGCGGAAGATGCGGCGATAAACGCCGGTCGGATTCTCGGCGGGAGCGAAAGGCGGCTCCTCGCGGAAAGGCATGGCGACGTTGGTGTAGTGCGGCCGTCCGTGGCCGTGCATCTGCCAGTTTGAGGGGACGGGGATGACGTCCCAAGCGGCGGAGTCGTTGAAAGGGCGACCCTCGGCGAATGCCTGTGCGTCGACGGGATTTCGCTCGAGGCGGAACTGCCATTCGCCGTCGAGCGACTGGAACCACGGGGACTTTTCGGCGGCGCGGGCGAGCGCCTGTTTCGCGCCGGGGAAGCTGGCGAAGGTCGCGCGGGGCGGCAGCTTGTTGAGGGACGTGAGCTCGGGGTTTTCCCAGGCGTGGATCAGGCCGTTTTTGAGCATGGTGGGCGGGGTGGCTCAGGATTCGGAAGCCGGTGGCGACGGCAAGCGCCGCGGCGTCCGAACATGGGGCGACGGCCGGCGAGGGGACGCGTCGGCGGGCCTCGCGACTGTAGGATTGAATTTTCCGCCATCTCTTTTCCTCATGACCCTTCATGGTCGCCAGCTTCGCACCCCACTATCTCGTCATCGCGCAAACGACGGAGGAGGTGGTGCCGTATTGGCCATGGGCGGCGGTGCTGCTAACCGGCGCTGCGGCGGGCTTCGCGGCGGTGTGGCTCGGCACGCTGGCGACGCGGCGCGCGGCGCGGGAGCAGGCGCAGGAACTTTTGGAGGTCGCCAAGCGCGAGGCGCTGGTGGCGGCGGAGGAAATCAAGCAGCAGGTGGAGAAGGAGCTTTTGGCGCGGCGCGCCGAGGTGAACCGCGAGCTCGACCGGCGCGAGATCGAGATGGACGTGCGCCTGCGCGAGATCCGTTCGCACGAGGAATCGCTCGCGCTGCTCGACCACCAGATGCAGCAACGCGAGGAGCGGCTCAACCGCGAGGACAGCGCGATCCGGCAGGCGCGCGACGCGATCCGCTCGCTTTCGAAATCGCTTCGCAAGCGGCTCGAGGGCGTGTCGCAGATGGACGCCGAGGACATTCGCCGGGCGCTCAAGGAGGAGGTGCAGATCGAGTGTCAGGACGAGTTGCGCGCGCTGCGCCGCCAGATCCTTGATCGTTCGGAGCAGGATCTCCAGGCCGAGGCGAAACGCATCCTCGTGACGGTGATGCAGCGCATGGCCTCGCGTCCGAACAACGACGTGACGGCGACCATCGTCTCGCTGCCGAACGAGGAGATGAAGGGCCGCATCATCGGACGCGAGGGGCGCAACATAAAGGCCTTCGAGGCGTCGACGGGCGTCACGCTGCTGATCGACGAATCGCCGCAGATGGTGCTCGTCTCGTCGTTTGATCCGGTGCGCCGCGAGGTGGCGCGCGCCGCGCTCGACGCGTTGGTGAAGGACGGGCGCATCCACCCGGCGAGCATCGAGGAGGCGGTCAAGGTGGCCACGGCCGAGCTCAACGTGAACCTCCAGCGCGACGGCGAGGACGCCGTGCAGCGCCTCGGCATCAACGGCCTGAACCCCGAGATCATCAAGATGCTCGGCAAGCTGAAGTTCCGGTTCTCGTATTCGCAGAACGTCCTCGATCACTCGGTGGAGGTCGGCTTCCTCTGCTCGCTGATGGCGAGCGAGCTCGGGCTCGACCCGAACGTGGCGAAGCGGGCCGGCCTGCTGCACGACATCGGCAAGGCGATCGAGGGCGACTACGAGGGCAGCCACGCGATCATCGGCGCGGATTTCGTGAAGCGTCACAACGAGACGGCGATCGTGGTGAACGCGGTCGCGGCGCACCACGAGGAGGTGAAGCCCGAGACGGTTTACGCGGGGCTGGTCATCCTCGCCGACACGATCTCGGCGGTGCGGCCCGGAGCGCGGGCGGAGTCGATGCACACCTACATCCAGCGGCTGGACCGGCTTGAGAAACTGGCCGTGTCGGTGGAAGGCGTGCAGCAGGCCTTCGCGATCCAGGCGGGCCGCGAGGTGCGCGTGGTGGTCAACCCGAGCAAGGTGACCGACGAGAAGGCGCGCGAGATAAGCAAGACGCTGCGCCAGCGCATCGAGGAGGAGCTTCAGTATCCGAGCACGATCCGCATCACGGTGATCCGCGAGACGCGGTTCACCGAGACGGCGGTGTGAGGCGGTTTCTTTGTTGTCCGCGGATTGCGCGGATGGGCGCGGAGAAGCTTCTGGCTGGGCGCCGTCCCTGAAGCCCGGGACTGGTCACGTGAGCTGAAATCGGGCGCGGAAGCCGGGGACGGCGTCCCTCCAAGCAAGCCGGACGGTCTCAACCCAGCGCCTCGGCCAGCGCGGCGACGAGTTCGTCGGCGGGCTCGGCGCCGACGCTGAGACGGAGGAGATTCGGACTGATGCCGTTCTTCTCCAGGCGGGCGCGGCCCTCGGGCGTGGTCACGAGGTCGTAGTGCGCGAGGAACATGAACGGGCAGATGAGGCTCGTGGAGAGACCGAAGCTCGGGCCCTTGGCGATGCGCAGGCGGTCGTAGAACGACGCGAGCGGGACGTCGTCGCGGAGCACGAAGCTGATCATCGATCCGACGGACGCGGGCGTGCGGGCGAGTTCGGCGTAGTTGGCGGCGGACTCGGGGTGTCCGCTCCAGCGGACCTCGGCGACCTTCGGGTGGGCGCGGAGAAACTCCACGACGCGCGGGGCGGTGGCGTTGATGCGTTCGACGAGGGCGGGCGCGGCGTCGATCTGGGCCGCGAGGCGGGCGATGTCGCGCGGGTAGACCGCTGCGAGCGCGGCGGCGGTGGCGAGCTCCGGGCGGAGCGCGGCGGCGAGCGGGGACGCCGGATTGACCGCGACGGATCCGAGGATGACGTCGCCCTCGGAGGCGGCGTATTTGGTAAGTGAATTCGCGACGACGTCGGCGTGGGGGAGCACGTCGATGTTGAGCGGCGAGGCGATGGTGGGGTCGACGACGAGGGCGACGCCGTGCGCGCGGCAGAGCGCGGCGAGGGCGGGGAGCGCGGGCGTCTGGACGAGGGGATTGGTCGGCACCTCGGCGAAGACGCCCGCGATCTTTCCGGCATGGGCGGCGAAGAGTTGTTCGAGGCCGGCGAGATCGAAAACGTCGGCGTGGTGCAGGTAGTCCTCGGCGGGCGCGGCGGTGAGTTTTTGGAGAATCGCGATCGTATCGAGGTAGAGCCAGCCGAGCTGAACCCAACGCGTGCGACCGCGCGGGGCCTGCACGGCGTTGACCGCCTGGAAGGCCGCGTAGGTGGCGGACATGCCGCTCGCGGCGAGGCGGACGTCGTCGGCGGCGAGCCCGTGGCCGAACCAGGAGGCCACGGTGTCGCGGACGTGCGCGGCGGCTTCCTCGTCGGCCTCGTCGGAGCCGGGGTCGGCGTCGCCGGAGCCGGCGAATTCCGCCTCGGCGTCGGCGGCGGCCAGTTCGCCGGCGGCGACCAGCCAGTCTTCGGCGGCGCGGGAGGCGGCGAATGCGCCGGTGTGCTGGAGGTAGCGGCGGGCGCGGGTGGAGAGATCCGCGTCGGCGCCGCCGGGCAGGGCGAGGGCGGTCAGCTCCGGCGTGAGGGCGACCGGTTGGCCGACGCCTCCGAGGTGGGCCTGGAGGGCGCGCGCGGCGGCGGGGCCGGCGCAGAGCCAGAGTTCACGACCGGCGAGCGAGGGATCGGTGCGTTGGAGAAGGGCGGCGACCCGCTTGAGAAGCGGGTGGACGACGAAGCGGGGGTAGCCGCTCGTCATGTGCGAGGTGACGGCGGGGTCCTTCTCCTCGTAGCCGACGACGTCGCGCATCGTGGGCAGGCTGCAGGAGACCGCGTGGAGACGGTCGGGGATGCGTTGGCCGAGCGGACGATGGACGAGGGCGGACATGGCGAGGGAATGGAGCGGAAGCGGCTAATGTCCGATGGCCGACGACCCGGGCGCAAGCGTGCGAGGCGGCGGATTTTGCTATGGTTCCGCTCTGCGGATAGCGCGTTGGGCTCCGCGGGATCGCGCGACGGCCGGCGAGGCCCTTCGATCCGAAATTGTCGAGGGAATCGCTTCTCAAACCCGCCGATCCTCTTAAACCGACAACCAGCGCCTCCTCCCATGCTTCCCGCTCGTATCGCCCCCGACACCCTCAACACCGCCGCGATCACGGCCGAGGTCATCGCGGAATGGCGCGGGCCCCGGTTTGGCCGCGAAAACCCCGAGCGAATGAGCAACCCTCTTTGGGATTGGTTGATTCGCACGCGGGTGACCGCCTTCGAGGCCGCGGAACGTTTCGGTTATCCCTCGTCGTTCGAGGCGGGGCCGGCCTGGTGCTGCGCCCGGTTCGGGCAGTCGGCGACGGCGTTGCCGGATGGACGCATCGTTCTTATCGGGGGTGAGCATGAGGACTATTACGATCCTGACTTTAAGATCTATAACGACGTGATCGTCCTAAGGCCGGACGGCGCGATCGACGTGTTCGGTTATCCGCAGGCCGTGTTTCCCCCCACGGATTTTCATTCGGCGACGCTTCTGGATGATCGAATCCTGATTGTGGGAAACCTGGGTTATTCCGACGTCCGAAAAGTGGGCGAGACCCAGGTCGCGGAGCTGGATTTGAAGACGTTTGCCGTCCGCCTGCTAGCCACCTCGGGCGGTGCTCCCGGCTGGATACATAAGCACGAAGCGGTATTGTGCGAGGACGGCGCATCGCTTCGTGTGCGCGGTGGGCTGATCGATGTGCTCGACGCGGAGAAGCAACACGCTTTGAGCGAGAATCCCGACACTTGGCTGTTGGAAATAGCCACCGGGGTGTGGCGGCGGGAGTCCCGGACCTATCGTGAAACCTTTGTCTTTCGCGGCGAAGGGCTCCGCGTTCTGCCGCTTTGGCAAATGGAGCATCTGGATTTCGCCCTCAGGCATGATCTCGGCGTGTCGACGCACATCGAGGGCGACGAGCCCCCGCCCTCGGTGCCGCCGGAGCGGGCGCGGGAATTCGAGGAGCGCTTCGGGGCGGCGAACAAAAACGCCCGCGACCTGGCGGCCCGGCTTTACGCCGACGGCTATGATCCAGATCTTCAGATCGTCGCGGCGCTTTTCCGGCCGGAGTTTCCTCACGAAACGATTCCCGAGCCGGCGGACGCAACCGAGCCGGCGGACGACGGCGAGTGTCCGGACGACATGGATGATCTGGATTCGTATGCCCGTGAATCCAAGCCCTTGGTCGATTTTCCGGGCATCCGTATCGCGGTGGAGGGCGTCACTGTGCGCTACAAGAACGAGGTGAGCCACGTAACGATGATTGTGGAGGGGTGCTTGCCCGCGGAGAAAGTGGAGGCGCTCGTCGCGGATCTGAGGGCAAAGCTGGCCATTCTTCTGCGCCGTGCCGTTACGGTTGTCCGGGTGTGACGGGGAGCGGTTCGGCTGCAGGCCATACCGGGGGCTTGGCAAGCGTCCGAGCCGAACGCACGGTGGGCGGCCTCATTTTATCGAAACGACATGAAGCTACTTTCCTGGAACGTGAACGGGGCGCGGGCGGGTTTGGACAAGGGCACGCTCGTGCCGTGGATGGCGGCGAGCGGGGCGGACGTGATCTGCCTCCAGGAAACGAAGTGCCATCCGGGCGATGTCGCACACGTGGCCTGGCCGGGCGACTACACGTCGGTGACCTTCTACGCGGCGGAGAAGAAAGGCTACAGCGGCACCGCCATCCTGAGCAAACACGCGCCGCTCGGCGTGAGCTTCGGCTTCGGAATGAAGGACCACGACGCAGAGGGCCGCGTGCTCACGGCCGAGTTCGAGCGGTTTTACCTCGTCAACGTCTACACGCCCAACGCCCAGGACGAGCTGCGCCGCCTCCCGTATCGACAAGTTTGGGACGCGGAATTTTTGAAGTTCATCCAGGCGCTGGAGAAAAAGAAGCCGGTGGTGACCTGCGGCGATTTCAACGTCGCGCACAAGGAGATCGATCTGGCGCGGCCGAAGGACAACGTCGCGAACCAACCGCTGTCAATGGAGTTCGCGGGACGCATCATTACAGAGCCAGCGGCCATCGCCGACGAAACCGCGGCTGAGGCGTGCGCACAGGCGGGAATAAGCCGCGACTCCTTT
>CBINJQ010000212.1:0-7681 GCA_966251015.1 uncultured Akkermansia sp.
CGATGGCGAACTCGCCGATGTAGCGCGCGCCGGCGTCGCTATCGAGAATCTCGTTCAGACGCTTCGTGTTGTTGGCCGTGGCTTCGACGACGCGGCCTTTCTTGAAGGCGAGGCGGATGTTGTCGAACGAGGTGCCGAGATAGACGGACGGCGCGTTGTATTGGATGAAGCCCTCGACGGAATCCTTCACCGGGCAGGAAAACACCTCGCCGTCCGGGATGTTGCGCTGGCCGCCGCACTCGCGCGCGCCGATGCCCTTGATCGAAAAGGAGAGATCGGTGCCCGGCCCCTTGATCTGCACGCGATCCGTTTTGTCCATGAGGGTCTTGAGCGCCTTCATGCCCGGGATCATGCGCGAGTAGTCGAGCGTGCAGACCTTGAAGTAGAAGTCCTCGAAAGCCTCGGTGCTCAGGCCGGCCTGCTGGGCCATCGCGGGCGTGGGCCAGCGAAGCACGACCCACTTGGTCTTGTTCACCCGGTGGTCGAGCACGGGCTTCATCAGGCGGGCGTAGAGTTGCACTCGCGACGCGGGCACGTCGGAGGACTCGAAGATGTTTTCGGAACCGCGCAGCGCGATGTAGGCGTCGACCTTCTGCATGCGCTTGAGCTCCACTTCGACGAAGGGGGCGAACTGATCCTCGGAAGCATCGACCATCAGCTCGCGCGTCACGCGCGCGCGATGTATCTGCACCAGAGGATGGGCGCCGCGGGCGCGCGCCGCCCGGATGAGCGAGATGACCATCGCGTCCGGCACGTCGTAGGCGTCGATGAGCACGCGTTCGCCTTTTTTCAGATCGCAGGAAAAACCTGCGAGGCCGGAGGCCAGTTGGTCGAGTCGAGGGTCGGAGAGCATCGGGAAAATGAGGTTTCAGACGAGACGTAGGCGGGGGTTTCCCGCAAGGGCGAAAGACATCCCGGATGCTGACTGTTCGCGGGACATGGCCTTGCCCGCCGGGGATTTAACGGCGGAATCGCGGCATGCGGATGCGCTTTCTGGTCCGGTTCCGGGTTCTGGTTTTTCTTTGCGTCTGGACGGGGACGTTCGGACCGGCGCCCTCGCTGCGCGGGCAATCCAGCCTCGCGGCGGCGCGGATGAGCGCCGACGGGACGGTCTTCAACTCCCTGGCTTTCGTGCTCCGGGGAGGCGACGAGCGATCCTGGCTTGTCGCCGTCAGCCCGGACGGTCGCCTGCCGGACGATTCCCCCGAGCTCCGCGACCTGAACAGGGATCGGACCGGACCGCTGGTCTTTCTCGGAGCGCCCGTGACGCAGCAAGCCGGTCGGGCCGCCCTGCTCTACTTCCCCGTCGAGCCGGACGCTCCGGGCGTGCAGCATCGCCAGCGATTCGACGCGGGCAAGGAGCGGCCGGGCGACTCGTTCGCCATCGTCTGGAGCCGGAAAGATCAGACCTTCGCGCGCATCAAAGTCCGCGTCGAAACGGGCGTCGTCACGTTGCCTGACGTCAAGGAGGCGGCGGAATGCGTCGGCGCGCCCCTTTTGTCCAACAACCGGGTCTGCGGCGTGATCACCGGCCCGACGCGGGATATCCGCGCCTGGAATTTCGCGCCCGTCGATCTCCCCAAAAAAGAACGGGCCCCCGGCGCGCGGCTCGCGAGCGGCCGCCACAGCCTGCCCGTCGTCCCCCTCGACCGGGACAACACCCGCGTCCCGCTGAGCGTCGCCCCAGAACGTCCCTGCGTGACCATCCACGGGGTCACCGGCAAAGTCGTCTTCCGAGGAAGAACCACGACGCAGGACAAGGAGTTCAACATGACCGACCCGGCGTTTCGCGCGGCGGTGCGCGAGCGGCGGCTGGACCAGCTGATCCAGCAACCGGGCTACGTCCGCTACACGCCGCACGGCACCCTGACCATTCCGGTGAAGGTCATCGATTTTCCGCTGCTCGGACAGGATCTCACCGGCACCTGTTGGGTGGCTCATTATCGCGAGTGGCTTTTCTACTACCTGGGCACCCGCCAGCCCTTTCTGCCCGCCCTCGAAGATCTGGAGTCCTACCTCAACCTCCTGCTGACGCCGCCGACGGTGACCACCCTGCTGACGGAGAACCGCGCCAAAAACGCGGTGAGCTTCGCGGGAGGCGGCCTGCGGGTCCGCAAGGAAGGCCGGCAAATGCTCAAGCATCTTTCCGACATCTACGGGCTGTTGTTGCGCGGGGAAACGGCGACCGAGGACGGCGAGGCGCTGAACCCGGAGTATCACGAGGACCGCTTCGACTGGCGCGCGAGGGAGGTGTCCGAAGCCGCCTTCGGCCCGATGATGAACGAGCTGCTTCTCGGCAACATGGTGCTCGGCCAGAGCGAAGACCACGTCATGAACATACTGGGCTTCGAGAAGGACTCGGTGAGCATCTGCACCTGGGGCCGCGAATACGGCGGCACGCTCCGCCAGCTGGCCCAGGCCGATCCGCGCGGCCCCGTTCTCGCCCCGATACGCTATGAAAGCTACGCGATGGTCGCCCGCGGACCCGACGGCCGCGTCATGATCCCGCCGCTCGTCCCGCGCGCCGCCGACCGGCTGGACGGGCCGCGGCGCCAGTTCATCGAGCGCTATAATCGCGGTCGGTGAGCCGCCCGCCGTCGGTCGGGAAACAGATGCGCCCCACCGCGTCGTCAAAGCCGCTCGCGCCGCGCAAAATCTCGATCTCCAGACGCAGGTAGTAGATCGGCACCGGGCAGGGCATGCCTTCGGGGATGCGCACCGCGTCCTTCTCGGTCGTCACGATGTAGTCGACCTTGCGCTCCAGCGCCTCGGAAAAGATCTCCACGAAATCCTCGTAGGAGAAACGATAGTGGTCGAGGAAGCGCCGGGTGAACTCGATGCGCCCGCCTAGATCGCGCACGAACGCCTCGAAGCTCTCCGGCACGGCGATGCCCGAGAAGGCGCCCACGCGCTTGCCGTCGAGGTCGGTGAGAGGACGCCGCTCGGCCGAGCCGAGTCGTTGCAAAAACTGCGGCCGGTGCGCGCACTCGATCACGTTGACGCCGGGGTTGTGGCGCTCGATCAGCTCCTCGAGTTCCGGGTCGCGACGCCCGTCGGATTTGGTCAGGAAAACGTAGCTCGCGCGCTTCAGGTGCTTGATCGGCTCGCGCAGGATGCCGCGCGGCAGAAGATGGCCGTTGCCGAAGGGGTTGGTCTTGTCGACGAGCAGAAGGTTGAGCCTTCCCTTGAGCGGCAGGTATTGGAAGCCGTCGTCGAGAATGAGCGTGTCGCAGCGGAATTTTTTTATCGCGAACACGCCCGCCTTCACGCGGTCCTTGTCCACGAGGACGACCACGCCGGGCAGGTTGCGCGCCAGCATGAAGGGCTCGTCGCCGGCCTTTTCCGAATCGAGCAACACCTCGCGCCCGTCGCTCACGATGCGCGGCGGCGGCGCGCTGGTGTGCGTGAACCACCAGAGGGCCTTTTTCCACATCGGCGGGGCCTTGCTGCGGTAGCCGCGCGAGAGGATGGCGACCTTCCGCCCCCGGTCGCGAAGCGCGCGCGCGAACATCTCCACGACGGGCGTCTTGCCCGTGCCGCCGACGGTGAGGTTGCCCACCACCACGACGAGGCAGCCCAGAGGCTGGTCGTGCAGGATGCGTTTCCGGTAAAGCCACACCCTCGTCTGCGCGATGCCGCTGAACAGCCACGACAGCGCATGTAGAAAGCCCGCGAAGAGCGTCGGCCCCACGCCTTCGCGCCGACCGAAGATCACGTCGATCGTGAACTGCTCGAGGGCGTTGAGCTTGCGTTTGAGCCAGTTGGACATGCGGGGCGAACGGCGGCGGGGTGGACGGATGTGGATGACCGGGTGCGAGCCCCCGGAAAAAGGCGCGCGCGCGCCAAGACGCGAGGGGAAATCGGATTTGACCGCGTCGCGGCGTGCGGGATGTTCTTTTTCTTTTAACGTATTCCGCACGCCTCCGCGCCCCTCTTTTCCATGAGCTACAAACTCTTCATCCCCGGCCCCATCGCCGTCTCCGCCAAGACCCTCCAAGCGATGGCCCAAGGCATGATCGGCCACCGCAGCAACGACTTCGTCGCGCTCTACAACGCGATCCAGCCCGAGTTGCAGGCCCTCTTCTACACGAAGGACCCCGTGTATCTCTCCACCAGCTCCGCGTGGGGCGTGATGGAAGGCGCCATCCGCAACGTCGTGAAAAAGAAGGTGCTCAACTGCATGAACGGCGCCTTCTCCGACAAGTGGTTCGACGTCTCGCAGCGCTGCGGCAAGCAGGCGGGCGCCCTGAAATTCGACTGGGGCCAGCCCGTCGATCCCGAGGCCGTCCGCAAGGAGCTCGCCACCGGCGCCTACGACGCGATCACCATCATCCACAACGAGACTTCCTGCGGCTGCATGAGCGACCTGCCCGCGCTCATGGCCGTCATCCGCGAGTTCCCGGACGTGATCTCCATCGTCGACACCGTCAGCTCCCTCTCGGCCATGCCGATCAAGAAGGACGAGCTCGGCATCGACGTCCTCATCACCGGCTCGCAAAAGGCCTTCGCCCTGCCCCCCGGCCTCGCCTTCCTCAGCGTCTCCAAAAAGGCTCTCGACCGCGCCGCGACCGTCGCCGACCGCGGTTACTATTTCGACTTCGTCGAGTTCCAGAAGAACCACGAGGCCGGCATGACCCCGAGCACGCCCACCATCGCCCTCATCTACGCCCTCAAGTCCAAGCTCGAGGACATCAAGGCCGAGGGCCTCGAGGCCCGCTTCGCCCGCCACGCCCGCCTCAACAAGGCCGTGCGCGACCACATCCTCGCCAAGGGCTTCAAGATGTTCCCGAAGGAGGGCTACGGCTCCGTCTCGCTCAACTGCTTCGCCAACAACCTCGGCTACGACCTCGCCGCGCTGAACAAGACCCTCAAGTCCAAGCACGGCCTCGTGATCGACGGCGGCTACGGCAAGCTCAAGGGCAAGACCTTCCGCATCTCCAACATGGGCGACGAGACCGACGAGACCATCGCCGCCATGCTCAAGGCCTTCGACGCCGCCCTCGCCGAGTGCCCGAAGGTCGCGGCCGCGTAAGCGCCCCCTCCACCCCGGTCCTCGACCGCCCGCCCCGTCGCGCCTCCACGCCGACGGGGCTTTTTTCGCCCGCACCCCGCCGGTGCCCGCGACACCGCCGCCTCGCATCCGGGCCGGAAGCCGCGTCGGCAAGACCCGGATACCGGGGTCGGGAGCCCGGGTCACTTTTACGTGACAAGCACGTCTGCCCCCTAGCCAGCGCCCGTCACATTTGTTAACCATGACGGCCTTAGATGGAAAAACGCCTTCTCAAGGTTCGCACGGTCATCATTTCCGACGTCCACCTCGGCACGCATGATTCGAAGGCGGACGAGGTGAACCACTTTCTGCGGCACACCCGCTGCGAAAAGCTGATCCTCAACGGCGACATCATCGACGGCTGGCGCCTGAAACAGGCCCCCTACTGGCCGCGCTCCCACACCCGTTTCGTCCGCCTCGTCCTCAAGAAACTGGAGAAACGCGGAACCCACGTCGTCTACCTGCGCGGCAACCACGACGACATCCTCGCCCGTTTCATCCCCATCCAGTTCGAGAACCTGGAGATCGTCGAAGACCACGTCCACGAGACCGCCGACGGCAAACGCTACTTCGTGCTGCACGGGGACGTCTTCGACACCGTCACCAGGAACTTCGTGTTCCTCGCCTACCTCGGCGACTGGGGCTACCGCGCCCTGATGCGCGTCAACCGTCTCTACAACAAGTGGCGCGCCTGGCGCGGCAAGGAATACTACTCCATCTCCAAGGCCATCAAGGCGCGCGTGAAACGGGCCGTGAACCACGTATCCAATTTTGAACAACACATCTCCGAGCTCGCCAAGAGCCGGGGCTGCGTCGGCGTGATGTGCGGCCACATCCACACCGCCGCGGACCGGATGATGGGCGACGTCCACTATCTCAACAGCGGCGACTGGGTCGAAAGCCTCACCGCGATCGTCGAGCACCACGACGGACGTTTCGAGCTGATCGACTTCGCCGAATTCCAGAAAGAATTCCCCCCGGGCGACGAACCCGCCGAATCAGCGGAGTCCGTGCTCGACGTCCCGCAAAGCGCGAGCGCCTGAGCCGGGCGGACGTGTCCTGCTTTTTTTCTCCGCCGACTTGTCGATGAAGACGGGCCGGGGCGCGAACAAAGGCGCCCGGGCTCCGTTTCCCCGGATCAAGGCAGCTTCGCCTGCACGATCTTGCTCGCCGCCCCGAAGTCGATCAGCCCCGCCTCCGGGCGCTGCTTCAGGGCGCCGATCACCTTGCCCATCTCCTTCTTCGAGCTCGCGCCCGTCGAGGCGATCACCTCGGCGATGATCGCCTCGAGCCTCGCTCCTTCGATTCCGGCGGGGAGAAACTTCTCCAGCACCGCGATCTCCGCCTTGTTAGCCGCCACCAGATCGGCGCGACCGCCCTTCTCGAATTCCACGATCGCATCCTGCAGATTTTTGACGCTCTTGCGCAGCGAGGCGGTCGCCAGCGCGTCGTCGATCGGCTTGTTCTGATCCATGGCGGCGCGCTGGATCGCCGCGTCCGCCGTGCGCAACACCGTCGCGCGGGCGCCGTCCTTGGCTTTCATCGCGACGATGATCTCGGCGCGGAGGGTCTCGTAAATCGTGGCCATAAGTCCGCCACCGTTGCGGCGCGTCCGGCCTCTCGCGACTGAATTTTTCCTCTTCGGCCGCGCGGGCTTTCGACGATGAACAACAACGCCCGCGCTTTCGCGTCCATCCGCGTGATCCGCGACCACCCGCGCGTCCCGCGCACCGCGACCGCGCCACGGCGGGGCCGAACCGTTCACCGCTTCGCGATGAAAATCACATAGCCGCGGCTCCTCGCCTTCGCGGTCGATCGCGAGGGCTCCGCCGTCACCCGGACAAACCCCGCCGCCGCCAGCCTTCGTTCGAAGCCGAGGTCCGGCCCCGCCGACCACACGAGCACGGTTCCGCCCGGCCGCAACGCGGCCGCCAGCCGCGCCACGCCGCGCTCGCCATACAAGCCCGCGTTGCCCGCCCGCACCATCGCCGCGGGCCCGTTGTCCACATCGAGCGCGATCACGTTCCACCTCGCCGTTCCCAGCGCCGTCCCCACGTCGCCGATACGCACCGCCACCCGCGGGTCGTCCAAACAAACGCCGTTCAGTTCGCGCAACGAGCCCCTGTTCCACTCGACCATCTCGGGTAACAACTCCGCCACCTCCACCTTCGCGTCCTTCCCCAAACCGGCCAGGACTCGCCGCAGCGTGAACCCGAGGCCCAGTCCGCCCACCAACACGCGCGCCGCTTTCGTTTCCGCCGCCGCCTCCGCCGCCAGCTCGCCCAGTCGTTCCTCGGATTCCGCCAACGCCGAATGCATCAAGGCCTGCCCGCCCACCCGAACGACAAAATGGCCGTCATGCGCATGCAGGGTCAGCCGCGCCCCGTCCGGCGCCACCGCCTCGCCCAGCAACACCTGCGGCTTCATGTTCCCATGACTCCGCCCCCTCGGCCAGCGGCGCCCCTCGGAATCCGAAAGGCGCGGTTCGATGCCGCGCCCTCGGATTCCGGAGATGCTCGTCGAGCATCTCTTCCGGAACGCCCCGGGGCCGAACGAGTGTCGCGAAGGACGTTCACCGACCTCGCCTCGCTCAATCCGCCACTTCGACCACGAGCTGCACCTCGGTCGTCG
>CBINJQ010000213.1:0-7645 GCA_966251015.1 uncultured Akkermansia sp.
ATCATCTTGGCGCCGGTGTCCTGGTGCTGGCCGTCGTTGGCGAGGGCGATGGAGACGACTTCGCCGCGGGCGCGCTTACCCTTCAGGACGACGCCGGGATACTTCATCGTGAGGCGGCTGCCGATGTTGCAGTCGATCCACTTGATCTCGGCGTCCTCCATCGCGAGGCCGCGCTTGGTGACGAGGTTGAAGACGTTGGGCGCCCAGTTCTGGACGGTGATGTATTGGATCTTGGCGCCCTTGAGGGCGACCAGCTCGACGACGGCGGAGTGGAGCGTGGAGGTGGAGAACTTGGGGGCGGTGCAGCCCTCCATGTAGGTGACCTCGGAGCCCTCGTCGGCGATGATGAGGGTGCGCTCGAACTGGCCGAAGTTCTCCGCGTTGATGCGGAAGTAGGCCTGGAGCGGCATGGCGACCTTCACGCCCGGGGGGACGTAGATGAAGGAACCGCCGGAGAACACGGCCGAGTTGAGGGCCGAGAACTTGTTGTCGCCGGTGGGGATGACCTTGCCGAACCACTTCTTGAAGATCTCCGGGTGCTCGCGGAGGGCCTCGGTGGAGTTGAGGAATATGACGCCCTGTTTGGCGACGATGTCCTTGACGTTTGAATACGCGGCCTCGCTGTCGAACTGGGCCTCGACGCCGGCGAGGAACTTGCGCTCCTGCTCGGGGATGCCGAGGCGCTCGAAGGTCTTTTTGATGTCGTCGGGCACCTCGTCCCACGTGCGTTTGGGCTTCTGGCCCTGGGACAGGTAGTAACGGATCTTGTCGAAGTCGATGTTCTCGAGGTCCTTGGTCGCCCAGTGGGTGGGCAGGGGCTTGTCGAGGAAGGTCTGGTAGGCCTTGAGGCGGAAATCGAGGATCCAGTCGGCCTCCTTCTTCACGCCGCTGATGTAGCGGATGACGTTCTCGTTGAGGCCGGAGCCGGCGTCGAACTCGTATTTGACGTCGTAGGTGAAGTCGCCGAGCGACTGGTCGATGCCGACGGCGGGATTCTCGACGGCCGCGGCCTCTTCGGCGGCGTCGGGCGGGGGGAGGGTGTCGGAGGGAGGCTTCATACGATGTCTGATGTAAGATTGATGATGTATGATGGTGATGCCGACAGGCGCTTGGGCGGATGTCGGCGGCGCGCTCAGGCGGCGACGGTGGGGGCGAGTTCCTTCTTCACCCAGTCGTAGCCCTTGGCCTCGAGCTCGAGGGCGAGGGTTTTGTCGCCGGACTTCACGATGCGGCCGTCATACATGACGTGCACGAAGTCGGGGACGATGTGGTCGAGGAGGCGCTGGTAGTGCGTGATGAGGAGGACGCCGAGCTTGTCGCCGCGCATGGCGGTGACGCCTTCGGCGACGACCTTGAGGGCGTCGATGTCGAGGCCGGAGTCGGTCTCGTCCATGAGCGAGAACTTGGGCTCGAGCATGGCCATCTGGAGGATTTCGCAGCGTTTCTTTTCGCCGCCGGAGAAGCCCTCGTTGACCGAGCGGGAGGTGAACTTCCGGTCGATCTTGAGGAGGTCCATCTTGGTGTAGAGGCGCTTGTAGTAGGCGGTGGCGTCGAGCTCTTCGCCCTCGGCGAGCCGGGCCTGGACGGCGGCGCGGAGGAAGTTGGCGATGGAGACGCCGGGGATCTCGCTCGGGTATTGGAAAGCGAGGAAAAGGCCGGCGCGGGCGCGCTCGTCGGGCTCCATCTCGAGGATGGATTTGCCGTCGAGGAGGACGTCGCCGGAGGTGATGACGTAGTCGGGATGGCCGGCGATGGCCTTGGACAAGGTGGACTTGCCGGTGCCGTTCGGGCCCATGATGGCGTGGACCTCGCCGGTCTTGATCGTCAGATCGAGACCTTTGACGATGGGCTTCTCGGGGGAGGAAGCGAGGGCGACATGGAGGGCGCGGATTTCGAGCGTGGAGGACATGATGTGAGAAAGGGACGGGGGGCGGAGGCGGCTGGCGGGCGGATCAGGAAGCCAATCCGGATTTGGGCATTTGGCCGTGGAACGTGATCTCGATCGATTTCGCGGAATAGCCGGCGGGAAGCAGGGCGCGAATGCGCTCGAGCACGTCGCCGGGGAGTTCGATGTCGTGCGTGGCGCCGCTTTCCTCGTCGTGGAAGTGCGCGTGCGGGTGGAGATTCGGGCAATAGCGGGTCGGGCCGCGCTCAAAATTGACCTGCCGAACCAAGTCGCACTGCACCAGTGTTTCCAAGCAGTTGTAAACCGTGGCCAAGGAGATCGATGGCATGGAGGCCCGGACACGGGAATAAACTTCGTCGGCGGTGGGATGGTCGCGTTTCTCCAGCAGCGCCCGGTAGATCTCCTCGCGCTGCGGCGTGTTGCGCAACCCACTGTGGGCGAGCCGTTCTGCCAGATTGGCGGGATGATCGGTAGGGTGGGGGCGCATGCTCAAATTGGGTGGCCGAAAGGAAATCGGTCCGGCAGAGAACTGGAATCATTCCAAGCTTCAAGCGGGAATTGGAATAATTCCAAACAAGTAGTCGCTCTAACCTACCCGCTCACCACGGCGCATTCACGGCGCGTCGCGCAGATCCAGATCGGGACACCGGCGTCGGTTCTTGTTTCGCGGCCGGTGATTTCAGTTCACGAGCGGCGTCAAAAGAACGACTCCGAGCAGAACGCGATAGACGGCGAAGGGCGCGAGGCCGTGTCGGGTGAGAAAGCCGACGAAAAGTCGCACCGCGAGCGCCGCGCTGACGAAGGCGACCACCAATCCGGCGAGCACGTTTAGCCAGCCGAACGCGGCTATGACGGCCGGCCCGCCATCCAGGGCGTCTTTCGCCGCCGCGGCCCCGAGCAGGGGCAGGCCGAGGAGAAAACTAAACTCCGCGGCGCGCACGGGGCGAAGTCCGACGAAATAGCCGCCTACCATCGCCGTCATGGACCGGCTCATGCCGGGCCACAGGGCGAGACATTGGACAAATCCGATGGCGAGCGCCTGCATCGGCGAGAGGTCGGCGGCGCCCAGTTCGGTCGCGTAGGCTCCGACCGGGGCGGACGCGTCGCGACGGCGGCGCCAGCGCTCGACAAACCACATCAGGGCGGCGCCGAAGAGCAGCGCCCATGCGACTGTGGTCACGGAGAAGAGATGCTGCTTGATGAACCCCTTGAACGCCAGCGCGGTGACGACGGGCGGGATGCACGCAAGGATCAGATTGCGAAGGAGGCGAAGGCCGGCGGGATCGCGGCCCACGAGCCCGGCGATGACGCGCGAGAGCTGGCTCCAGTAGAGAATCGCGACGGCGGCGATGGCGCCGACTTGGATCACGACGGCGTAGGTGTCGGCGGCCTCCTTGAGCGTGACCACCGTGCCGTCCTTTTCGGTGTAGACCGGAGCGGGGGAGTCCAGGTCCAACGCGTGGTTGGCGATGACAAGATGGCCGGTGGACGAGATCGGAAGGAATTCGGTGATGCCTTCCACGAGCCCCAGCACGATCGAGTCGGCGAGGGTGGGCGTCGCGGCCTTTTCGACGACGGGGGTGGGCCGGACGGGGGCGGGGCCTTCCTCCGCGCGCAGTGGGCAGGCCGAAGCGAGCAACACGGCGAACGGAACGACAAGGAAGCGGCGCATGCCCGCATGGCGTCACGGAGGACGCCCGGTTGTCGAGTTTATGCTTTCCCTCCGAGGCCGGGGTCGGGCAATTCTCCGGGCCAATTTTATGGCCGAGCTCCACGAACTCACCCCGCGTTTGCGTCAAGGTCTCGAACTCAGCGCCGCGGAGGTGTCCGCCGCCGCCGCCGCGCTGACGGCCGGGACCGACGAGACGGGCGACCTGGCGAAGGTCGATTTCTTGCGGGCGCTTTCGGAGAAGGGAGAGAGCGCGGCGGAGATCGCCGCCTTTGCGGAGGCGTTTCGCGGGCTGGCCCTCGACCCCGGTGTCTCGGAGCACGCGCCTCGGGCGATCGATGTCGTGGGGACGGGCGGCGACCACACGGGAGCGTTCAACATTTCCAGCCTGGTGACGCTGACCCTCGCCTGCGCGGGCGTGCCGGTGATGAAACACGGGAATCGCGGCATAACCTCGAAGTGCGGCAGCGCCGACTTGCTCGCGGGGCTCGGTTTCAAGATCGACGCGACGCCCGAGAAACTTCGCGGGGCGTTGAGCGAGCTCGGCTACGTGTTTTTCTTCGCGCCCGGGTTTCACCCGGCGTTCAAGCACATCGCCCCCGCGCGCAAGCGGCTCGCGGCGGAAGGGCGGCGTTCGATCTTCAACGTCCTCGGCCCCCTGATCAATCCGGGCCGTCCGGCGCACGTGCTGATGGGCGTGTTCTCCGAGGCATGGACGCCGAAACTGGCCGAGACCCTGCATCGCCTCGGCGCGGCGGGCGGTCTCGCGGCCCACGGCCGCGTCGACGCGGAGCGAGGCGTGGACGAGCTCACGAGCGCGACCGACACGCGTGTGCGCGGCTTCGGGCGCAACCGCGATCTCGACGCGGTGTGGCGGCCCGAGGAGCTGGGTGTTCGTCGCGCCGATTTTTCCGAGCTGCGCGGGGGCGATCTGGCCGAAAATCTCGCGATCGTGGAGGCGCTGCTCGACGGGCGCGGCCCGGCGGGCCTGGCGGACACGGTGGCGCTCAACGCCTCGGTCGGCCTGTGGATTTGCGGGCGCACGGCGACGCCCTCCGAGGCGGTCGGCCACGCGCGCGAACTGCTTCTGGGCGGCGCGGTGAAGGCGAAGATCGCGGCGACGCGCGAATTTTTCGCGGGGGCGTGAACGGGGCGGCGGGCTCTCCCCAATTTTTTCCAACATGAAGCGTCAGTATTTCGGCACCGACGGTGTCCGCGGCCCCTACGGCGGGCCGGTGATCAACGAGGATTTCGCGGCCCGTCTGGGCCGCGCCGCGGCGCGCTGGGCGGTCGCGAAAGGAGCCTCGCCGGGGGAAGCGGTGTTGATCGGGCGGGACACGCGCGCCTCGGGCCCCTCGCTCGTCGCGGCCGTGGCGGCGGGATTGCGCGCGGGCGGGTTGACGCCGGTCTCGCTCGGCGTGACGCCGACGCCGGCCGTGGCGCGCGCCGTGCGGGCGCGGGGCGCCCGGCTGGGCGTCGTCGTGACGGCCTCGCACAACCCGGCGGCGGACAATGGTATCAAGTTTTTCGCTACAGGAGGCCTGAAACTCTCCGACGCCGACGAGGCGGAGATCGAATCCTTCCTTCCCGGTCCCGGGGGCTTTGCCGCCGGTGGCGCCGCGCCCGCGGCCGCCGAGGAAAACGGCACCGCCGCCTACGTGGCGGATCTGGCCGCGACGCTTCCGGCCGGGGCGCTCGCCGGCTGGCGAATCGTGGTGGACGCGGCGAACGGCGCCACCTCGGGCACGACGCCCGAAGTGTTGCGCCGTCTGGGCGCCGAGGTGGTCGCGCTCGGCGTTTCGCCGGACGGGCGCAATATCAACGACGGCGTCGGCAGCGAGCATCCCGAGCGGCTCGGGCGCGAGGTCGCGGCATGCGGCGCCCGGCTGGGGGTCGCGCACGATGGCGACGGAGATCGCTGCATCCTTTGCGACGAGGCCGGCGCCGTCCTCGACGGCGACGAGATCCTGGCGATCCTGGCGCTCGACGCGCTTCGGCGCGACGCGCTGCCGGCCAAGACCCTCGTGGTCACCGTGCAAAGCAACCTGGGGCTCGACGCGGCGGTGATCGCGGCGGGCGGGCGGGTGGAGCGGACCGATGTCGGCGACCGCCATGTTTTGGCGAAACTGCTGGCCTCCGGCGCGACGCTGGGCGGCGAGTCGAGCGGCCACATCATCGATTTGAACGTTTCTCCCACCGGGGACGGTTTGGCCGCCGCGATGGGGATTATCGCGGTGATGCGTTCGAGCGGTCGCGCGTTGTCCGAGTTGAGGCGGGTCCTGCGAAAGTTTCCGCAAGGCACTCGCAACCTGCGGGTCGCCGAGAAGAGGCCGTTGGCGGATTGCGTTTCGCTCTCCTCGGAGCTCGCCGCGGTGGAGCGGGAGCTCGGATCCGGAGGACGCGCGATGGCGCGATTTTCGGGAACCGAAGCCAAGTTGCGTCTTCTGGTTGAAGCCGGCAGCGAGGAGCTTGTGATGAGCGCGCTTAATCGGTTGGAAAGCGCCGCGCGTAGAGACCTGCCGCCGCCACTCTAGCGTTGACCGGCAGGGGCGTGGCGGGCTCTTTTTCAAGATTCCCCTATGCAGGAAGTTCCCCTTACCTCCCTCGACGTTCGTTTGCAAAAACAGGTCGAGACCGCTCAAGTGGCGCTGCAGCGCGGCAACTTCGATTACGTGATCGAGGTCACCAGCCAGGTTCTGAAGCACGCGCCCGGTTGCCTCCCTGTTCGCCGGCTCCAGCGCGCCGCGTTGATGAAGCGTTTGGAAAGCAAGAACAAGATCCTCTCCAAGGCCTTGGGATCGGTCACGATGGCCGGATTCATGTTCGCCGGGAAAAAGGATCCGACGAAGACCTTCGAGAACTCGGAGAAGATGCTTCAGGCCGATCCGACGAATATCGCGGCGCTGAAGAGCCTCGCCGAGTCCGCCACCGCGCTCGGTTTGATGGAAACATCCGCCTTCGCGTGGGAATGCATCCGCGATCTCCAGCCGAAGGACCACGACACCCTGGTGCGGCTCGCCGAGGCCTACATCGCCGCGAAAATGCACAAGGACGCGGTCCGCGTCGCCGATGAACTTCTCAAGATTCGTCCCCAGGACGGCGACGCCCTCGCGCTCATGCGCAAGGCTTCCGTGGCGCAGACCATGGACAAGGGCAATTGGGAATCCCAGAGCTCCTTCCGCGCGAAGCTCAAGGACGAGAATCTCGCCACGTCGCTCGAGCAGGCGAACAAGGTCGTCACCTCGACGGAGATGACCGAACGACTCATCGCGGAGGCCAAGGAGCGTCTCGCGCAGCAGCCGGAGAATCTGAACCACTACCGCGCCGTCATCGACGGTTATCGCCGTCTGGAGAATCCGGCCGCGGCCTTGGAATACGTGAAAATCGCTCGCCAGCTGCCGACCGCGCAGGGCGACGCGACCCTCGAAAAACTGCAAAGCGACCTCGCGGTGGCCGTCCTGGACGGGAAGGTGAAGGAAGCCGCCGCCGCCCTTGCGGCGCGTCCGAACGACGAGGCCGCGAAGAAGGCTTTGGCGGACGCCCAAGCCCAGCTGAGCAAGGTGAAGCTGGACGACGCCAAGGCCTACGTGGAGCGTTATCCGAACGACTACGCGGCGCGTTTCACGCTCGCCAACCTGCTCTACGACACCGGCGACTACCAAGCGGCGATCGGCAATTATCAGCAGGCGCAAAAAGCACCCAAGGTGCGCATCGCCGCGCTTGGCGGCATGGGCCGCGCCCTCAAGGCCCGCAAGATGTTCGATCTTGCGGTGCAGCAGTTCCAGACCGCCAAGAACGAGCTGCCCACGATGGACGAGCTGAAGAAGGACATCATCTATCAACTCGCCGAGTGCTACGAAGGCATGGGACGCCGCGAGGACGCGATCAACGAGTTCAAGCTGATCTACAGCGAGGACATCAGCTTCCGCGACGTGGCGGACAAGATCAACGCGTTCTACTCGAGCCGCTGAGGCGCGGTTCGTTTCCTTCGTTTCTTTTCAAGGCCCCGTCGCGAGCGGGGCCTTTTTCGTGCCAGCGTAGCCGAAAGGGCGCGACCGCCGGGCGCGCCG
>CBINJQ010000214.1:0-7637 GCA_966251015.1 uncultured Akkermansia sp.
GCGCTGTCACCAGCGGCCGTGTTCGCCCTTGCGAAGCCCGAGGGCGAAGGCGCAGAGGAGCTGCACGGTGCGCTCCACGTCGGCGAGGTCGACGATCTCGCTCGGCGTGTGCATGTAGCGGAGCGGAATGCTGACCAATCCCGTGGCGACGCCGCCGCGGCCCATCTGGATGGCGCGGGCGTCGGTGCCGGTCGGACGCGGCTCGGCCTCGAACTGATGCGGAACCCCGGCGGCCTCGGCGGCGGCCACGAGTCGGTCGTAGATGAAGGGGTTGATGTTCGGTCCGCGGCAGATGATCGGGCCGCCGCCGAGCTTGGTCTCGCCGTATTTGCGCTGGTCGCAATCCGGGTGGTCGGTCGCGTGTCCGACGTCGACGGCGACCGCGAGGTGGGGGTTGACGGCGTAGGCGGACGTGGTGGCGCCGCGCACGCCGATCTCCTCCTGCGTGGTGGCGACGGAGACGACTTGCGCGGCGAGTTTTTTGCGCTGTCCGGCGAGGCGGCGGAGCACTTCGCCCACGACGTAGGCGCCGACCTTGTCGTCGAAGGCGCGCGCGACGCCGATGGTGCCGTGGAGCAGCTCGAAGCCGGGCTGGTAGGTGGCGACGTCGCCGATGCGCACGCGCTCCAGCGCCTCTTTTTTATTCTTGGCGCCGATATCGATCCACATCTCGTGGATTTCGGGGACTTTTTTGCGATCGGCGTCGTCCATGAGGTGGATGGCGCGCTTGCCGGTGACGCCGAGCACGGGGCCGTTTTTCGTGGTGATGATGACGCGGCGGCCCGGGATCATCACGCGGTCGTGGCCGCCGATGGTGTTGAAGTAGAGGTATCCGTCCTTGTTGACGTAGCTGATCTGGAGACCGAGTTCGTCGATGTGGCCGGCGAGAAGGAGAACGGGATCGCCCGCGGGATTGAGGGTGGCGATGCGGTTGCCGAGCACGTCGTTTTCATAGCGGTCGGCGGCGGGTTTCACGTGGGCGTCGAAAACGGCCTGGGCCTCATGCTCGGCGCCGGATGGCGAGCGCGCGGTGAGCAACTCGGAGAGAAACGCGGGAACGACGGGGGCGGAGACGGCGGCTGATTTGGATTTGGCCATGCGCGAATCAAAAATGTCCGACGACCAATGTCCAACGACCAATGCGGGTGATCGGACGGGGCGATGTTCGTGATGCGGACATTGCTCCGCGGCGCCCGGATGCCGGGACGGGCCGGGGCGGGACGCCGGGAGAAAACGCTTGGCGCGGACGGGGCGGGGCGGTGGGGTGGACGTTTTCCCTTTTCGCCAACCATGACCATTTATCCCGCCATCGACATCAAAGCCGGCCGTTGCGTGCGCCTCACCCAGGGCAAGGCGGACCAGGAGACGGTCTATTCGCTCAACCCGGCGGAGGTCGCGACGCAGTTTAAAAACGAGGGCAGCGCGTGGGTCCATGTCGTCGATCTCGACGGCGCGTTTCTCGGCGAGCCGCAGAACCTCGAAACGGTGAAGGCCATCGCGGCCGTGGGCCTCAAGGTTCAGCTCGGCGGAGGCATGCGCACGCGCGCGACGGTGGAGCGGGCGCTGGGCTTTGGCGTCAGCCGCGTGGTCATCGGCACGAGGGCGGCGGAGAGCGCGGAGTTTGTCGGCGAGCTTGTGAAGGCTTTCGGCGACAAGATCGCGGTCGGCATCGACGCGAAGAACGGCAAGGTCGCGGTCAAGGGCTGGGTCGACACGACCGACACCGGTGCGCTCGAGCTCGCGAAACGCATGGCCGGTCTCGGCGTGCGCACGATCATCTACACCGACATCGGCACCGATGGCATGCTGACCGGACCGAACCTGCCCGCGCAGCAGGCCTTGGCCGAAGCGGTGGCGGTCGAAGGCGCGCAGATCATCGCAAGCGGCGGCGTTTCCAAGCTGGCCGATGTCGAGGCATTGGGTGCGCTGGCCAAAAAGCAGGCGAATTTGCACGGGGTTATCATCGGCAAGGCCATTTATGAAAAACGGCTTACGGTGGCGCAGGCCTTGGCCGTGGTCGCGTAAGTAGTCGGATTGCGAAACCCGGGGAAACGCCCGGGGTCTGAACGGGCGCGGCCTTGATGCCGCGCTCTCCATGAACTCCACGTCCTCCTCTTGCCGCCGCGCGCTCCTGCCGCTGGCGTTGTTGGTCTCCGCAGTTGCTCCGCTCTCCTCGCCCCTTTCCGCGGCGGATCAGCCCAATGTCACCGTGACGACCCCCGCCGAGGGCGAGGCGCTCGCCGAAGGCTTCGAGCGCGCGTTCGAGCGGTTCCAGGGCGGCGTGCTCTATCTCACCTATGAAAAGGAGGGCACGGTGCTGCGGACCATCGCCGGGATCCGCTCCATCAAGGCGGACGGCGCGGTGCTGGTGATCGTCACGGAAAAGGGCAACACGGTCGCGATCCCCGCGCGCCGGGTGCTTTCGCTGACGGACGAGCGTCCGCCGACGTTCTGAGCCAGGGCCGAAGTTTGATTTGTCTCCGTCAACAAGCCCGCGGTTTGTCCGCGGGCTTTTCGTTTTCTCGGGAGAAAGGCGTCTGTCGTTGCCTGCGGGCGCCTCGATACCTTTATGCTAGTCCCGCATGGCGATCCTGGCCAAGGGCGGCGATTATTTCGGGGAGAACGGCTTTCCCGTGACGGTCCGTCGCGTGCGGACGGAGGCCGGCGGACGCCCTTCCCACGCCTACGACGTGACGGAGCTCGACCACTACCACGATTTCAGCGAGCTGGTCCTCGTGCTGGAGGGGCGGGGGACCCATCTGCTCGGCGGGCAGGCCTTCGCGGTGTCGGCCGGCGACGTATTCGTCATTCAAGGACAGCAGATCCACAGCTTCCGCGAGCGCGACGGGCTGGTGTTGTTGAACGTGATGTATGATCCGTCGCGGCTGCCCCTGCCGGTCGGCCTGCTGCGCCGCCTGCCCGGTTACAGCGCGCTCTTCCTGCTCGAGCCGAATTTCCGCGGCACGCATGATTTCTGCAGTCGTCTGCGGCTGGACCGCGCGCGGCTCGGCGTCGCCGCAGGGTTGGGCGAACGCATGTCGGAGGAGGCCGCGGGCGCCGCGCCCGGTCACGAGGCGATGCTGCTGAGCCTGCTGACCGACCTGATGGTGTTCTTGTCGCGCCTCTACGACGAAAGCGACACCCGCGAAAGCCGGGCTCTGCTCCAGATGGGCAAGCTCATCAGCACGCTGGAGCGCGGCTACGCCGAACCGTGGGACCTCGCGCGCATGGCGGAGTTCGCGCGGCTCTCGCGGGCGAGTCTGCTTCGCGTTTTCCGGCAGGCCACCGAACGCTCGCCCATCGCGTATCTGATCGAGCTGCGGATCGAGGCGGCGAAACGGCTGCTCAAGCAAGACGCGGGCGACGTCACCGAGATCGCGCACGCGGTGGGATTCAACGACGGCAATTATTTCGCCCGGCAGTTCCGCCTGGTCGCCGGCTGCACGCCCAGCGAGTTCCGGCGTCGTGCGCGGATCGGGGTCGCCGGCCATTGATCCTTTTGTGCTAACTTGAAAATGGATTGAGGCAAAAGTGAAGGCGCCGCCCTTGGCCGGTGTGTTACGATGCGCGCCGTCACCCCGCCATGTATCTTCTCGGAATCGATCTGGGTAGTTCCGCCGTAAAAGCGTCTCTCGTGGACGCCGCCTCCGGGCGTATCCTCTCCGCCGCGCAGTCGCCGCAAACGGAGTTGCCGATCTCGGCTCCGCGTCCGGGCTGGGCGGAGCAAGATCCCGCGACGTGGTGGGAACACACGGCGCTGGCCATCCGCGCCGTATGCGCGGGCCAGGACGCGACCAGGATCGCCGCGATCGGCATTTCCTATCAGATGCACGGACTGGTCACGCTCGACGCCGACCACCGCCCCGTGCGCCCGGCGATCATCTGGTGCGACAGCCGCGCGGTGGAAACCGGCGCGCAGGCCTTTGCCGAGCTCGGCGCCGAACCCTGCCTCTCCCGCCTGCTCAACTCGCCCGGGAACTTCACCGCGTCGAAGCTCCGCTGGGTGCAGCAAAACGAGCCGGAGCATTTCTCCCGCATCCGCAGGATCATGCTGCCGGGCGATTACATCGCTCTGCGGCTGACCGGCGAGGCGCAGACCACGGCGTCCGGACTATCCGAAGGCACGCTCTGGGACTTCTCCCAGGACGCGCCCGCCGAGTTTCTGCTCAAGCATTGGAACATCGATCCCGCGCTGCTCGCGAACCTCGCTCCGACCTTTGGCAAGCAGGCCGCCGTTCTCGGCTCCGTCGCGAAGGAGCTCGGTATCCCGGCCGGCGTTCCCGTCGCCTACCGGGCCGGGGACCAGCCGAACAACGCCTTTTCGCTCAACGTGCTCAATCCCGGCGAAATCGCCGCGACCGGCGGCACCTCGGGCGTCGTTTACGGAGTGTCGGACCGCCTTGCCTTCGACCCGCAGGGCCGCGTGAACGGCTTCGCCCACGTCAACCACACCGCCGCCGCGCCGCGGGTGGGCGTGCTGCTCTGCATCAACGGCACCGGCATCCTCTATGCGTGGCTGCGCCGCACGCTCGGCGCGAACCTCTCTTATCCCGAGCTCAACGCCCTCGCCGCCGCCGTCCCGGCGGGCAGCGCCGGCCTGAGCGTGCTGCCCTTCGGCAACGGCGCGGAACGCATGCTGGGCAACCGTCGCGTCGGCGCGCAGGTCGTCGGCCTCGATTTCTTGCAACACCAGTCCGGCCACCTCGTGCGCGCGGCGCAGGAAGGCATCGCGTTTTCGTTCAGCCACGGCATCGCCGGCATGAAGGCCACTGGCCTCACGCCCGCGAAAATCCGGGCGGGCAACGCGAATCTTTTCATGAGCCCGATCTTCCGCGACACGCTTGCGGCCACGCTCGGCGTCAGCATCGAGCTCGTCAGCACCGACGGCGCCGCGGGCGCGGCGCGCGGCGCGGGTCTCGGCGCGGGCATTTTCGCGACACCGGCGCAGGCCTTTGCCGGTCTCACGGTCATCGAGACCATCGACCCGAAGCCCGGGCTGGTCGCGCCTTGCCGCGAGGCCGCCGCGCGCTGGGAAGCCGCCCTCGCCAAGGCGCTCGGCTAAGCCACCCATTCTTAACCACGGAGAACACGGAGAGCACGGAAGGGCGGAGAGCTTAAGTCAGCGTATTTCCCCTCGCCCGACTCCTCGTCCGACTCTCCGCGCCCTCCGTGATCTCCGTGGTTAAATAAACTCCGACTTTCCTCCTGAATCCCATGTCCACCAAACTCACCGTCGGCTCCAAAGCCTACTTCCCGTCCATCGGCCAGATCGCCTTCGAGGGCGTCGAGAGCGCCAATCCGCTCGCGTTCCGCTACTACGACGCCAAGCGCGTCGTCGCGGGCCGCAGCCTCGAGAGCTGGATGCGTTTCGCCGTCTCCTACTGGCACAGCTTCTGTGGCAACGGCGCCGATCCCTTCGGCGCGCCGACCCGCCCGATGCCCTGGCTCGACGCCGCCGACCCGATCCAGCGCGCGAAGGACAAGGCCGACGCCGCCTTCGAGTTCATCACCAAGCTCGGCGCGCCGTATTACTGTTTCCACGACACCGACATCGTCGACGAGTGCGGCACCACGCTCGCCGAGTTCGAGAAGCGCGTCACGACGGTCACCGCCTACCTGAAGGAGAAACAAGCCGCCTCCGGCGTGAAGCTCCTCTGGGGCACGGCCAACCTCTTCAGCAACCCGCGCTTCATGAACGGCGCCTCGACCAACCCCGAGTTCTCCGTGCTCGCCCGCGCCGGCGGCCAGCTCAAGGGCGCGATCGACGCCACCATCGCCCTCGGCGGCGAAGGCTACGTGTTCTGGGGCGGTCGCGAGGGCTATCTCTCGCTGCTCAACACCGACATGAAGCGCGAGCGCGAGCACTTCGCCCGCTTCCTCACCATCGCGCGCGACTACGCCCGCGCCCAGGGCTTCAAGGGCAAGTTCTTCATCGAGCCCAAGCCCTGCGAGCCCACGAAGCACCAGTATGACTTCGATTCCGCTACGGTGATCGGCTTCCTGCGCGAGTTCGGCCTTCTCGGCGACTTCGCCCTGAACATCGAGGTCAATCACGCCACGCTCGCCGGCCACACTTTCCAACACGAGCTGCAGGTCGCCGCCGACGCCGGCCTCCTCGGCAGCATCGACGCCAACCGCGGCGACGTGCAGAACGGCTGGGACACCGACCAGTTCCCGATCGATCCGCTCGAGCTCACCGAGGCGATGATGATCATCCTCCAGTCGGGCGGCTTCACCCATGGCGGCGTGAACTTCGACGCCAAGATCCGTCGCAACTCGACCGACATCGAGGACCTGTTTATCGCGCACATCTCCGGCATGGACGCCTTCGCCCGAGCCGCCATCGCGGCCGAGAAGATCCTCACCAAGTCGCGGATTCCCGAGCTCAAGAAGGCCCGCTACGCGTCCTTCGATTCGGGCGACGGCAAGGCCTACGAGGAGGGAAAGCTCTCGCTCACCGACCTGCATCGCATCGCCCATGCCCAAGGCGAGCCCGCGCCGAAGAGCGGCAAGCAGGAGCTCTACGAGAGCATCTTGCTCCAAAACATCTGATCTGAGCCGCGCCCCTCGCGCCGAGCGCTTCACACGCGAGCGCTCTTCGGCGCGGAGGCGCGATGGTCGAGAGTCCCGCATGACGTCACGGCCTGTCGTGTCGTTCTGCGATGGCGATTGCACGGCATGATGGGCCGCGCCCATTTCATCCGGCTTTCACCGCGAGCTGCTCTATCGGCGCCAGTGTCAGGCGCGCGCCGATGGCCGGTGGTTTGAGAAGAGAAGGCGGCGGGGCGGGCGGACTTGAACCCACGCACGCCCCCGCGCGTGGAGGCCGGCCAAGCCGACATTCCGGTCGCCATGGAGGCGTGGCTGCGAAGAGCAGCGGGATCGGGGCGGTCCATTTCCGCGGAGTTGGTCGTCTCCACCACACGACCACGCCTGGTCTCAACGGCAGGTTTGGTGTTCGCGGGGGGCAAGGCTCGGTCCGGGTGCCTTTTATCCCAATTACGAGGAGCATTGGTTCTTTTGGCGGACGGGCGGGCTCCTCCGCCCATCGTTCGTGTGACGGGTTACAGGGGCGCGCGTTATGACGGTTTGCTACAATTTCGGACCTGCGCGTGGACACGAAAAACCCGCAGCCGTTTGTGGGGCTGCGGGTTTTAAAAGTGGTGGCAAGACCCGGAATCGAACCGGGGACACGTTGATTTTCAGTCAACTGCTCTACCAACTGAGCTATCTTGCCAGGTGCCTTGCGGCGCGGGAGGTGCGAGCAAAGGAGGCGCGCGGGGTGCGTCAATGGGAATTTTGCACGGAATGTGAATCGTTTCGGTTTTCGCCGGACCCCGGCCGTTCGCGGACCGGTCAGCGGGCGAGCAATCCGCGAAGGTCGGCGATGGTGAGCTTCGCGTTCACCGCGTCGCTGGCTTCGAAGACGTCGGCGAGGAGCCGGCGTTTTTCATCCTGCAGAACCATGACCTTCTCCTCCACCGTGCCGGTGCAGATGAGCTTGTAGGTGGTGACGACCTTGGTCTGGCCGATGCGGTGCGCGCGGTCGGTGGCCTGGGCCTCGGCGGCGGGATTCCACCACGGGTCGAAGTGGACGACGGTGTCGGCGCCGGTGAGGTTGAGGCCGGTGCCGCCGG
>CBINJQ010000215.1:0-7617 GCA_966251015.1 uncultured Akkermansia sp.
GTAGTGGAACAGCGGCGGCGGGAGGCGGCGCTGGGCGAGCCGCCGCAGGTCCGCGATGTTGAAGCAGCGGTTCAGGGACATGCGAGCCCTCTTGCGCAGTGCGGCCCCGGGCTTCGCACCCGGGCGGCGGGCGTGGCGACCGAGCTCGGGGACGGCCGCCCGGTGCTGATTCTCGACCCCGTCGCCCTGGCCAACGGCGTGGCCCGCCCGCGCAAATCCACCGCCGCTCCCGCGCCCGCCCGCTCATGAACACCTCGGCCCCCTACGTTCTCTTCGAGCTCGCCGGCTCGCTCTACGGAGTCCACAGCCGCGACGTCCGCCACGTGGAGATGCTGGAGCACCTCACGCCGGTGCCGAACACCGCGCCCTCGCTCGAAGGCATCGTGTTCTCCCGCGGCCGGGTGGTTCCGGCGCTCAATCTTCGCGTGCGTTTCGGCCTGCCGCGCGAGGCCCACACCGCGCGGACCCGGCTCGTCTACCTCGAGGCGCACGAGCGGCTCGTCGCGCTGATCGTGGATTCCGCCCGCGAGTTCTGCTCCATCCCGACGGACTCGATCAAACCCGTCGAGGAGACCCTGCACGGCATTCGGGGCAACTACCTCAAGGGCGTGGTCACCGTCCGCGAGCGGCTCGTGTTCCTGATCGACGTGTCCGCCGTGCTCGCTCCCGAGGAGGTCGAGCCGCCCGCCCACGCGCCGGCCCTCGCCCCGGCGCGGACCTGAATTCTCCCGCCTACTTTACCATGCCCAAAGTCAAAACGCCCGAAGCCCACGACCCGGCCGTTTCCCCCGCGCCCGCCACGCCGGTTCCGCCTTCCAACGAGGTCGCCGAACTCGCCGCGCGCCTGGCCGAGGACGCCCGGCAGCAGATCCGCGTCCTCGACACGTTGACCGCGTCCGCGGCCGAGACCAGCGCCTCGCTCAAGGACCGCGCCGAGCAGGCCCGCTCCGTCGCCGCGTCCGGCGAGGACACGGTCTCGGCGATCAACGAGATCGCCGCCTCGATCGAGCAGGTCACGGCCAACACCGGACAGGTGGCCAACGCCGCCAGCGAGGTCGCCGCCGCCATCCGTCAGATCGACGGCGCCATCCAGTCGGTCGGCGGCAGCACGCAGGAGATCGCGACCTCCACCCAGGAGTTCACCGCCGCGATCACGTCGCTGGCGAGCTCCGGCAAGCGCATCATCCAGGACTCCGAGGAGCTGACCACCGCGCTCGACGAGACCGGCGCCTCGATCGAGGAGATGGGACGGTCCATCCAGGGCGTCGCGCGCCACGCCGAGGACCTTTCCAGCGCCGCCGAGGAGACGCTTTCCTCGATGAACGAGATGGCCGCCTCGATCGAGGAGGTGAGTGCGATGTCCGAAAGCCTTTCCTCCTCGGTCGACGTGACCTCCGCCGCCATCGAGGAAATGGCGCGTTCCGTCCAGGGCGTCGCCCAAAACGGCGCCCACATCCTCGAGTCCGCCGAGCACGCGTCCGTCAGCATGACGCAGCTCGACCGGGCCACGCGGACCGTTGGCGAGACCGTTCGCCGCGCCGGCGAGATCACGCGTCGCGTCTCCCGCGAGGCGGACGAGGGCGGCCAGACCATCCAGAAGTCGATCCAGGGCATCGGCCGGATCTCGGGCTCGATGGGCAACTCGATCACGGTCATGCGCGAGTTGAACAAGCGCACCTCCGAGATCACCGGCATCGTCGACACGATCAACGTGATCGCCGAGCGCACGAACCTCCTCTCGCTCAACGCCTCCATCGAGGCCGCCCGCGCGGGCGACGCCGGCCGGGGCTTCGCCGTGGTCGCCGAGGAGATACGCAACCTCGCCGACCGGTGCTCCCGCGCCACCGCCGACATCGCGCAGATCATCCGCGGCCTGGAGAACGTCACCCGCGACGCGACCGACGCCGCGCATGAGAGCGCCCGGATCGTCGACGAGACCACCCGCCAGTCCGAAAGCGGGCTCGCCGGCCTGCAAAAGATCCTCGCCGGCATCAACGAGACGACCGGCCTTGTCGGCGAGATCAACCGCGCCGCGGACGAGCAGCTTCTCGCGGGCAAGCACGTCGCCGAGGCGGTGAATCGCGCCGCCGCCCAGGCCCGCCAGGTCGCCACCGCCACCGCCGAGCAGGCCAGGAGCGCGGGCGACATCACCCAGGCCACCGGGCAGGTTCGCAAGGTCACCAAGGAGGTGGCCCAGGCGATGGGCGAGCACAGCCGGGCCGCCCGCGAGGTCATCAAGGTCGCGCAGAACACGAACTCGCTCGCCGCCGGCATCCGCAAGGCCGCCGCCGAGCAGGCCGGCGGCGCCACCCAGGTGATCCAGGCCGTGGACGCGATGCGCAAGGGCGGCGCGTCCACCGCGCGGGCCATCGCCGAGCAGTCCACCGCCGTGGAGCAGCTCTCCCGCGAGGCCGGGCGCCTCGCCAAGATGGGCGTTTCGGTGAGCCGGCAGATGTCGGAACAGTCCGTCGGCGCGACCCAGATCAAGGCCTCGACCGAAACCCTGCGCATGCAGGCGGAGCAGGCCGCCCGCGCCATGGAGGAGCAGAGCCGTTCCGTGCGCGAGATCATCAACGCCACCGAGAGCGTGACGCGGCAGATGAAGCTGATGAGCGCCGGCAACGTGAACGACGGGCGCTCCGCCTCCACGGTCGCGACGGGCCTGCGACAGCTCCGGGCCGTGGCCGATCGCCAGGCCGCCGACGCCGTCCGCCTCGCCGAAAGCCTCATCGCGCCGAAACGCGCGCGCTCCCCCGTCGCGAAGCGCGCGACCTCACCGGCCCCGGCCGGCACGCGAACCCGAACCCCGTGACGCCCATCCTCCAGGTCCCCGCGATTCCCGCCCCGGAGCCCGTTCCCCGGCTCCTCAGGGACCTCGTGCACGAGCGCACCGGCGTCTTCTTCGACGACGAGCGCCTGCCCAATCTGCTGGAGAAGCTCGCGGACCGCGCGGCCGCCCGCGGCTGCAAGTCGTATCTGGATTATTACTACATCTTGAAATACGACGAGGCGCGGGGCGAGGAATGGCGCCGCGTCCAGGACGCGTTCTCCGTCCAGGAGACCTACTTTTGGCGCGAGTCCGACCAGCTCCGCGCATTGGCGGACCGCCTGGTCCCGGAATGGTTCTCGGACGGCCGGCGCGCCCCGCTCCGGATCTGGAGCGCCGCCTGCGCCACGGGCGAGGAGCCCTACAGCATCGTCATGGCGTTGAGCGAGGCGGGCTTCGGCGACCACCCGATCGAGGTCGTCGCGAGCGACGCCAGCGAGAGCGCCCTCTCCCGGGCCAGGGCGGGGGTCTATCGCGAGCGGTCCTTTCGCGCGCTGCCGCGCGCCTTGCGCGAGCGTTACTTCAAGCCGGTCGAGGGCGGCCATCAGCTCGACGCCTCGATCATGGCGCGTGTCGCCTTTCACCAGATCAACCTGGCCGCCCCGGAACAGACCTCGGCCTTCGCGGGTTCGCCCGTGATATTCTGCCGCAACGTCTTCATCTACTTCTCCGCCGCGTCCACCTCGCGCGTGCTCGCCTCCTTCGCCCGCCGCATGCCCGCCGGGGGGCATCTTTTTGTCGGCGCGTCCGAGTCCCTGGTCAAACTGACCAACCAGTTCGAGCTCGCCCAGCTGGGGGATGCGTTCGTCTACCGCCGCCTGCCGGCGCCGAGCGCATGAACGAGGGCCCGTCCATCATCCGCGTCCTGGTGGTCGACGACTCCGCCTTCGTGCGGAAGGTCGTGCGCGAGATGTTGTCCCGCCACGCCGACATCGAGGTCGTGGGCGCCGCCCGCGACGGCGAGGAGGCGCTGCAATACGTCGAGGACCTGCGGCCGGACGTCGTGACGTGCGACCTGATGATGCCGCGCGTCGACGGCGTGGAGTTCGTGCGCCGGCAGATGCGCCGGCGTCCCTTGCCGATCCTCGTGCTCACCTCGTCGCCCCAGGACGCGCCGCGCGTGCTGGAGACCTTGCAGGCGGGGGCGATGGACCTGGTGCGAAAGCCCACCGCGCTCGCCACCGAGGAGCTTCTCTCCATCCGCGATCAACTCGCGCAAAAGGTCCGCGACGCGGCCCGCGCCGTCGTGGGCAACCTCCGCGGCGACGCTCCGCCCGGGACGGCCCCCGCGCGGATCGCCGCCGCGCCGTTTCCGCGCCCGTTCGCCCCGTTCACGGCGGGCAAGACGGACGTCGTGGTCATCGGCATCTCGACGGGCGGGCCGCAGGCGCTGCGCCGGCTCCTGCCCGCGCTGCCGGTCGATTTCCCCGTTCCGATCGCGATCGTGCTGCACATGCCCGTGGGCTACACCGCGCTCTACGCCCGGAAGCTCGACGAGATCTGCGCGCTCGAGGTGGTCGAGGCGCAGGAAGGCGCCGAGCTGCGCGCGGGGCGCGTGGTCGTCGCCCAGGCCGGGCGCCATCTCGTCCTGCGCCGCACCATCACCGGCAAGGTGCTGGCGCACCTCTCCATGCAGCCGATCGACAAGATCCACCGGCCCTCGGTCGACGTGTTGTTCCGTTCCGCGGCCGACTGCTACGGCGAGCGAGTCCTGGCCGTCGTGATGACCGGCATGGGCGACGACGGGAAGCAGGGCGCCGCGTGGGTGAAGGCCTGCGGCGGCGCGGTGCTCACCGAGGCCGAGAGCAGCTGCGTCATCTACGGGATGCCCCGTTCGGTGGCCGAGGCCGGGCTCAGCGACGGGGCGGTGCCTCTCGAAGGCATGGCCCAAGCGATTCTACAACGCACATGAAACCTGGAAAAATTCTTCTCGTCGACGATTCGTCTTTGGCGCGTCGCTCCGCGCGCCAGATCCTCAAGGAGCTGGGCCACGAGGTCGAGGAGGCCTCGGACGGCGCCCAGGCCCTCGAACGCTACTTCCTCGGGCGCCACGACATCGTGCTCCTCGATATGGTCATGACCGGCATGTATGGCCTCGAGGTCCTCGCCAAGCTGCGCGAGTTCGATCCGCGGGCGCGCGTGATCGTGGTGACGGCCGACATCCAGAAATCCACCGAGGAGCAGGCGCGCGCCGCTGGCGCCTCCGCTTTTCTCAACAAGCCGCTCAATCGCGCGCGACTGCATGAAACCGTCGCCGCCGTCCTCGAAGGGACCTTCAAATGGAACTGACCCCCGCCCAGTGCGACGCTCTCACCGAGCTCATCAACATCGGCTACGGTCGCGCCGCGGGGGCGCTTTCGGAGCTCACGGGTTATCGCATCCAGCTCGAGGTTCCCCGCGTCACCATCCACACGCTGGCGGACCTCCCCTTGCATCTGCCGGAGATCTCGTCCGGAGACGTGGCGAGCGTCACGCAGGGGTTCTCGGGTCCGATCGCGGGCAACGCCCTGCTGCTGCTCGACGAACCGTCCGCGCTCTTCCTCAGCCAGCTGCTGCTCGACGAGCAATCGGCGCCGAGCAGCTTCGACGCCACCGCCCGCGAGGTCATCACCGAGGTCGGCAACATCCTGCTCAACGCCTGCCTCGGGGTTTTCGGCAACATCCTCCAGGTGCCCGTCTCCTTCGCGGTGCCGCGGCTCCAGGTCGAGCCGCTGCGGGGCGTCCTCGGCTCCATCACCGAAAAATCACAGGATCCCATCCACCACGCGCTGGTCGTGCAAACGCGGTTCCAGCTTCGCGCGAGCAACGTCAACGGGTGCCTCGTCATCATCCTCGGCATCTCCTCGCTTGATCGCATGCTGCAGGAGCTCGACCGCTGGGAACAGCGCCAGATCTCATGAGCGAGAAAGGCGGGTTCACGGCGGCTTTTTCCGGCGGAGACGTCGGCGCGGCGCTGCGTGACGACGCCATCCTCGGCTGGATGCAAGTCGCGCCTTTCGGCGTCGTCATCACCGACGCGGAGCTGCGCGTCCGCGGTTGGAACCGCTGGCTGGCCGAGCGCAGCGGCGTGTCCGAGGACGCCGCGATGGATCGTCCGCTCTTCGAGCTCTTCCCCGACGTCCCGAAGCGCGGGCTCGACGCGCCCTTCCGGCATGCGCTGCGCGGCGAGGCGGCCGTGCTCTCCACCGCGTTGCACGGCTATCTCCTGCCGCTGCCGCCGCCCTCGAGGGAATTCGGCCTGGAGCACATGCTCCAGACGGCCCGTCTCGCGCCGCTCCACGCGGGCGGGGAGATTGTCGGCACGATCACCGTGCTCGAGGACGTCACGCAGCGCGAATACCAGGCGCGCGTCCTGCGGCGCCAGCAGGAGCATGATCGGGTGCGTTCCGAGGCGCTGGCTCTCCTGCTGCGGTCGGATCAGCCGTTGGACGCGGTCGCGGAGTTGTTTCCCCGCATCGCGGTTCCGCTGAAGCTGGACGTGTTCTTCAGTTTCCTGGTTTCGCCGGATGGAAGGGATATGCAGCTTCTCGCGACCGCCGGAGTGTCCCCCGAGGTGCGGAGGGCGATGGCCTCCATCGCCCTGGACGCCGCCCAGCCTTGCAGCCTTTGCGCGCGCTCGCGCGAGCCGTTGATCCTGTCGCAGGTGCAAACGCGCCGCGAGTCACACGCGGAGGCGCCGCAGAAGCTCGGGTTGCGCAGCTACGCGGCGTTTCCGCTTCTGCTCGGAGACCGCCTGCTCGGGGTCTTCTCGGTGGGCTCCTACGCCCGGGACTTCATGGCGGCCGACGAGATCGCGTTTCTGCGGACGCTCTCCCAGTATCTCGCCATCACGCTCGACCGCGCGCAGCGCGAACAGGCGCTCCGCGAGGCGCAGGCCACGCTCACGCGGCACGCGGACACGCTCGAGAACAAGGTCGCCGAGCGCACCGCCCGCCTCCGCGAGACGATCGAGGAGCTCGAGGGCTTTTCCTACACCGTGGCGCACGATCTGCGCGCGCCGATCCGCTGGCTCTCCGGCTACGCCGAGCTCTTGCAGACCGACTACCACGACATCCTGCCGGCGGAGGCGCGGGCGTTGGTGGAGCGGCTCCGGCTCGCCGGCGTGCGGCTCGACGCGCTGACGCGGGACCTGCTGTCGTTCAGCAAAATCACCCGCGAAGACGTGGAGCTGGCGCCCGTCGACGTGTTCGACGTGGTGAACGAACTGGTCTCGTTCACCCCGGAGTTGCAGGGGGGAGTCGTGAGCTTTTCGGACCGGAGCGAAGGCGTGATGGCCCAGCGCACGCTGCTGCAGCAGTGCCTCTCCAACCTCTTCGACAACGCCTTGAAATTCGCCCGCCCCGGCGTCGCGCCCCGCGTCCACATCCGCGTCGAACGGAGGCTCGGGGAGGGATCCCGCGAGGACGGCGACGCGGTGAATCCGCTGCTGCCCCTGACGCCCACGACGGCATCCTCCGCGCAGGCGGCCCGGCCGGCCCTTGTCTCGCGCGCGCCGCGGCTGCGCTTGTGGGTCGAGGACAACGGCATCGGCATCGCGTCCGAGGTGCAGGGACGGATCTTCGGCATTTTCGAACGCGCGAAAGGCGTGGAGCATATCCAGGGGACGGGCATCGGACTCGCGATCGTCGCCCGCGCGGTGCAGCGCATGGGCGGGGCCTGCGGCGTCGTTTCGGAGGTCGGGCGCGGTTCCCGTTTCTGGATCGACCTCGCGCCCGCGGGGTAGGGAAAGCCAGGCGTTTGCGGAGGCGCGCGCATACGGTGCGTTGCCTTGCGAGGTTTCGGGCGCTAGT
>CBINJQ010000216.1:0-7604 GCA_966251015.1 uncultured Akkermansia sp.
GCCCGCGTCACCCTCTCCGAGCTCCCCGCATGACCGCAACCGTCCCCGCCCATTGGTCATTGGACATTGGTCATTGGTCATTCCTCCCATGAGCGCCACCCTCACCCCCGACCTCCTCCTCTCCCGCCTCCCGGCCCTCCATCGCGTCCGCGACGCCGAGCAAGGCGGCCCTCTCGCCGCGCTCATCTCCGTCGCCGCCGAGCAAGGCGCCCTCGTCGAGGCCGACATCGCCCGGCTCCTCGACAACCTTTTCATCGAGACCTGCGACGAATGGGTCGTCCCCTACCTCGGCGATCTCCTCGGCGTCCGCGGCCTCCACCCCGTCCCCGCCGGCGCGCTTCCCGTCTTTAGCCAACGCGCCCGCGTCGCCAACACCCTCGCTCACCGCCGCCGCAAAGGCACCGCGTCCATGTTGGAACAACTCGCGCGCGACACCACCGGCTGGCCCGCCCGCGCCGTCGAGTTCTTCCAGCTCCTCGGCTGGAACCAGAACCTCAACCACCTCCGCTTCTCCGCCCGGCGCACGCCCGACCTCCGCCGCACCGACGCCCTCGAACTCCTCGACTCCGCCTTCGAGACCGCCGTCCGCACCGTCGATGTCCGCCGCATCGAGCCCGCCCGAGGCCGTCACAACATCCCCTCCGTCGGCCTCTTCCTCTGGCGCCTCCAAAGCTACTTCGTCGCCGACGCCCTCGCCCGCCCCTTCCCCGGCGCCGCCAACTATTTCACCATCGATCCCACCGGACGCGAAATCCCGCTCTTCAACCGCCCGCGAACCGAGAGCGACCTCCTCCATCTCGCCGCCGAACGCAACGTCCCCGGCCGCCTGCGCCGCCGCCCGCTCCACGATGAGCTCCAGGCCCGCCGTGCCGCCCTCGCCGCCGGCCTGCCGGTCTCCGCCGACTGGTTCGACACCGCGCTCCCCGTCGCCCGCGTTTTCCAACGTCCCGTCAACTCCGCTCCCTCCGTCGCATTCACCGAAATCCCGCCGGAGCAGATCGCGATCTGCCACGCCCGCCCCGACCCGGCCGGACCGACCACCCCGCAAAACCCCGTCGACTGGACCCCGCCCGCCAACACCACCGTCTCCCTCGACCCCGTCCGCGGCCTCCTCCGCTGGACCGGCCCCAACCCCGTCCCCGAGCTCCGCGTCGCCTCCGCCTACGGCTTCCCCGGCGATCTCGGCGGCGGCCCCTACGACCGTCGCGACTCCGTCGAAGCCTTCCTCCAGCTCCAAGCCGCTTCGCCGCGCGCCATCACCTTCCAGGCCGGCGTCTCTCGCGAGAAAATCTCCGTCTCCGGCGAAACGCTCCGCGCCACCTTCGCCGACGCCATCGCCGATTGGCACGCCCACGCCGCCGCCACGTCCGGCGCCGTCGGCGTCATCGCGATCATGGACAGCCACCGCTACGAAGCCGGTTTCACGATCACCGTTCCCGCCGGCTCGCGCCTCCTGATCGTCGCCGCCGACTGGCCCGTCTTCCCCGACGAAAACTCCATCCCGCGCCGCCACCTCGGCCTGCTCGTCCCCAACGGCATCCGACCCTGTATTGAAAAACCGATTACCGTCTCCGCCCCGTCCGCCGCCAACCTGGGCGCCGGCGAGCTCGCCTTCGACGGCCTCCTCCTCGACGGCAAGCTCACCATCGCCGCCACCGCCGACGCCAAGCCCGCCGACCTCGGCGTCCTCCGCCTCGCCCACTCCACGCTCGTCCCTTCCGCCGGCGGCCTCTCCATCCCCGGCGGCAACGCCCGCCTCGCCGTCGATCTCGTCCGCGCCATCACCGGCCCCGTCGTCATCTCGCCCGACGCCACGCTCCCTGCCACCGCTTCCCTACGTCTGACCGACACCATCGTCGACGCCCCGGCCTCTCCCGCCGCGCTCGACGCCCCCGCCAGCCCGGTGGAGGTCGACTCCTCCACCATCCTCGGCGCGACCAAGGCCCTCACCCTCCACGCCAGCGAATCCATCTTCACCGCCCTCGTCTCCGTCGAGCGCGCCCAGGACGGCTGCGTGCGCTTCTGCTACGTCCCGCCCCTTTCCAAGACCGGCCGCCGCTACCGTTGCCAGCCCGACCTCGCCCAAGCCGCGAGCGCCACCGACAACGACGCCTCCGTCGTCTCTCGCGTGCGCCCCGCCTTCGTCGCCGAGACCTACGGCGCCCCCGCCTACTGCCAGCTCGCCGAATCCTGCCCCGAGGAGATCGCCCTCGGCGCCGAGGACGGCTCCGAAATGGGCGCCTGGCGTTTCCTGCAAAACCCCCGCCGCGTCGCCAACCTGCGCGCCAGCCTCGACGAATACCTCCGCTTCGGCCTCGAAGCCGGCCCCGTCTTCGCCACCTGAGCCACGTCCCCATTCGTCCCTCCGACATTGGTCATTGGACATTGGTCATTGGTCATTTCGGCGTTCCGCCCTCCGAGCCCCGCCCGCCACTCCCGCCCCCTCCCTTTCCTCCGTCCTCCCGCCCACTCTCATGAAAGCCGACCTCACCCGCCTCACCTTCGATCCCGCCAAGCACTACCGCGGCGTCCACCAGCAACAGGGCCGCGTCCAGCTCGACTCCGATTGGAACGAGCAGGCGGCCCTCGTCTCGCACCGCATCGAGACCGAGACCCTCGACGTCGTCGGCCACTGCGGCGCGCCCATCCACGACGACGGCTTCCGCCTCGTCCCCAACCTCGCCGCGCTCACGCCCGACGAAGCAGCCCGCCCCGGCAACATCGCGCCTCCCGCCAACCCGCCCGCTCCCGTCGGCGACCTCCTCGTCACCGCCGGCCGTTTCTACGCCGGCGGCGTCCTCGCCATCAACGAGCGCCTCGTCCCCGTCTCACTCCAGCCCGAGCTCCCTTCGCCGACCGAGCTCACCGCCTCCGGACTCACGCCGCCCCTCCGCCCCACCGGCGCCGGCACCTACCTCGCCTACCTCGACGTCTGGCCGCGCCACCGCACCGCCCTTGAAGACGGCTCCCTCCGCGAGGTCGCCCTCGGCGGACCCGACACCGCCACGCGCACCAAAAACACCTGGCAGGTCAAATTCCTCTCCCTCCCCGCCGGCACCACCTGCTCCACCCCGCTCCCCGCCTGGGACGCCCTCGTCAAACCCGCCCTCGGCACCCTCTCCGCCGAGCTCGTCACCGCCCCGCAGTCCAACTCCCCCTGCATCGTCGAACCCGGCTCCGGCTACCGCCGCCTTGAAAACCAGCTCTACCGCGTCGAGGTCCACCAGGGCGGCTCCTCCCTCGCGCAAACCACCTTCAAGTGGTCGCGCGACAACGGCTCCGTCGTCGCCAAGTGGAAAAACAAACAACTCGGCAGCCTCGACTTCGAAATCGAAAACACCGGCCGCGACAAGGTCCTCGGCCTCTCCGAAAACCAGTGGGTCGAGCTCACCGACGACACCCGCGAGGAGCTCGGCGTCCCCGGCCTCTTCGTCCAGATCGACAAGGTCGAGGGCGACATCGTCCGCCTCAAGGCCCCGCACAACGCCGCCACCGAGTTCGCGAAATTTCCCCGCCATCCGAAGCTCCGCCGCTGGGAAGGCATCCCCGCCTCCGTCGGCAAATGGCTCGGTCCCGACGGCAACGAAAAGACCCTCTCCACCAACGCCGGCGCCGCCGGCCTCTTCGAGCTCGAGGACGGCGTCGCCGTCCGCTTCGGCGCCGGCGCCTTCCGCACCGGCGATTACTGGCTCATCCCCGCCCGCACCGCCCGCCCGCAACTTGACTGGCCCCTCGTCGCCGGCACCACCACGCCCGCCAAGATTCCGCCGCACGGTGTCCCGCACCACTACTGCAAACTCGCCGTCGTCACCGTCCCCTCCGGCGGCGGCGCGCCGACCATCTCCGACTGCCGCCCGCTCTTCCCGCCCCTCACCGAGCTCACCTCGCTTTTCTACGTCGGCGGCGACGCGCAGTCCGCCACGCCCAATCCGACGCTTCCCGCCACCACCATCCTCCCGCCGCTGCCGCTTCCCCTCGAGGTCGGCGTGGCCAACGGCGAACACCCCGTCGTCGGCGCGCGTATCCGTTTTTCCATCACCTCCGGAAACGGTCAGCTCTCCGGCGCCGGGCTGGACGCCAACGGCGTCGTCCTCACCGGCCCCGACGGCGTCGCTCGCGTCACCTGGGCCCTTCGCAACGCCGACCCCGTCGGCGCCCCGCCTCCCGGCGGCCACCGCGTCACCGCCGAGCTGATCGACCCCGCCAACACGCGCGTCCACCTGCCCGTTGTCTTCCATGCCACGCTCAACACCGCCGCCAAGGTCGCCTACGACCCGAAAAACTGCGCCGGCATGAGCTCCGCGCAGCCTCCCGTGGTCACCGTGCAGGACGCCCTCGACCACCTCTGCGCCCGCGACGACGACGCCGCCGACTGCTGCTATTCCGTCGGAGAAATCGACGGAAAACCCGGCGACTTCCCCACCCTCAAGGATGCTCTCGCCGCCCTCTTCGACGGCAAGGCCGAGCGCTCCGCCATCTGCCTCACCCTCCTCCCCGGCGAGCATTTCCTCTCCGAAGAACTCGAGCTCGAGCCGCCCTCCAAGGACGCCGCCGTCTTCAAGATCAACGGCTGCAACCACGCCGCCCGCCTCTTCGTCGAGGCGCCGCTCGTCCTCCGGGGCTTCGAAGGCGTCGTCATTCGCGACATCTCCATCGGCATCAGCGGCGAGGAGGCCCGCGTCCGCTTCGACAACTGCAAGCTCGTCGAGATCACCCACTGCGTCGTCGTCGGCCGCGACACCGGCTCCGCCCTCCTTTCCTTCTCCGAGGTCGGCCGCCTCGTCGCCTCGAAAAACCTCCTCCGCGCCCTCGCCAAAAAGGCCGCGGACTCCAACGACCGCGGCCCCTCCACCTTTGAGAACATCGCCGGCGCCCGCGCCGAGTCCGACGCCTCCAAATACGCCGCCACCCTCCTCGCCAAGTTCGAGGGCATGTCCGCCGCCGACCGCGCCGCCGCCGTCGCCAAGCTCAAGACCGAGTTCGCCCTCGCCGAAAGCCGGCTCTCCCCCGCCGAGGCCGCCGCCTACAAGGAGATCCTCGAGGCGCTCTCCGACTCCGCCTCGGCCGCCCCCGACACGCTCTCGAAAAAAATCGTCGCCGCCCGAAAGCTCTCCGCCAAGCGCCGCGCCAAGGAGTTCGCCGACTTCGCCCACGTTTCCGAACCCGCCGCCTCGGCCCGCGCGCCCGGCGCCGGGACCAACTTCGCCGCGCCCCCCGGCGCCCGCGCTCCCGGAGGCCTCTCCACGACCATCGTCGAAACCTTCTCCATCGGCGTCGCCATTCTTTTCGAAGACGCCGAGACCGACGTCACCCTCGACGACAACTACATCCTCGGCGAGGTCCGCCACCTCGGCGACGGCACCGAAAAAGGCCCGCTCACCGAGGCCGAGTTCAAGGACTTCGGCCCGCTCTTCACCTCCGGCGCCATCAAGCTCCGCCCCACCTCCCTCGGCTTCCTCCGCCTCCGCGGCAACACCGTCATGCGCTTCGCCTGGGGCGACGCCCTCGCCGACCGGATTCGCGAGCTCATCAAGAACAAAAAAGGCGAACTCCCCGTCTGGGCCGGCGCCCAGTTCACCGACAACCGCTTCGGCGGCCTCGACAACGCCTTCGTGTCCGCCCGCCTCATGCTCACCGCCAACCAATTCGCCGGAGGCGGTTCCGTCACCGCCGGCAACGCCCAGGATATCGCCCTCGTGATCGCCGCCCGCGCCGCCTTCACGGGCAACGTCTCCGCCGACTACACCTACGTCCGCCACTTCAGCCACCAAGCCGTCCAGGCCGGCAACCTCGGCCTCACCTTTGGCCCCGCGATTCCCTGAACGTCCCGAAACCTCCCGCCCCGCCATGCCCCCGTCCACCGACTCCCCTTCCACGCTTCCCGCCGCTCTCGAACAAGCCATCGCCGCCACCAACGCGAACGTCATCGGGCTCCAGCCCGCCGTCCTTGCCAACCTCGCCCTCGCCAACGAGGTGTTCAACGCGAACCTCCAGCAGCAGATGATCATCGCCCAGCAACAGGCCATGAACCAGCTCATCCTCGCCACCGCCGCCAAGTGCGTGGAGATCATCGGCCAGGCCGACACCCGCGACATCAAGGTCGTCCACGAGCTGCTCGCCCTGCTCAAGTCCCTGCAACCCATCCCGCCCGCCGCCGGCGCCGTGCCCGCGCCCGCCGGCCCCGCCGCCGCGTGATTCAAACCGCACGTTTCTCCCCCGCCGTCCACCACCACCCATCCAACCGCCCCGCGCCATGCCCGACAACGCCCCGCCCGCCCCGTCCCCCTCCATCGCCGAAACCGAGACCGTCCTCTCGATCAACGCGCTGAAAAGCATCGCCGAGCAACCGGCCATGCTCGCCAACCTCGCCTACTCCAATCTCGTGGCGAACACGAATCTCTCGCAGCAGAACGCCGTCTCCAATCAACAGGCGATGAACGAGCTCGGGATCGCCATCGTCGGCAAGACCGTGAACACCGTCTCGAACCTCGGCCCGCTCGAAGCCCGCTCCGCCGTCGACGTCCTCACCGACAACGCCCTCGCCGACGAAATCGCCAGCCTCCGCGCCACCTTGGAAGCGTTTAAAAACAAGGCCTGATCGGGATCACCGGGCGAAAACCAGACCATAAAGGCGGGCGGGCGCGTCCCATCGCCCGCCGTCTCGGCTCGCGTTCTTTCTCCGGGCATCGCACAGCCTTTTCCCGAAATGAACCCCTTGATCATCGGCTCCAATGGCTCCGTGGCCGCCATCGATCCCGCCTCCGGCCAAATCCTCTGGCAGGTCAAACTCGACACCGGCGCCGGGTTCTTTTCCGCGACGCGGCGCGAAGACACCTCCGTTCTCGTCAAAGACGGACGCGTCTACGCCGGCGGCTCCGGCCACGTCTTCTGCCTCGACGCCGCCACGGGGGAGACGCTCTGGCACAATCCGCTCCCCGGCATGCGCCACAACGATATCGCCCTCGCGATGGAAGGCGTCGCCGTGCAGTTCATGACCAAAGTCGAGCGGCAGCAGTCCTGAGCCGAAAGCCAGGCGGCCGGGGCAGCCAAAACGAACGTTGCCCCGTTCCCCCTTGCTTCGTGGAGTCCCGGGCACCGCATGAGCTTCCGCCTCGACTGGCAAAAACTCCTCTCCGACCAACGCTACGGCCAAACTCCGATCGCGGCGCGCCCGGGCGCGAACATGCCGCGCACCGAGTTCGAGAAGGATTACGACCGTGTTGTCTTCTCCGCACCATTCCGCCGCTTGGGGGACAAGACACAGGTGCATCCTTTCGCGACACAAGAGCACATCCACAACCGTCTTACCCATACCATCGAGGTGGCCAGCGTCGGCCGGTCTCTTGCTTACGCCGTTGGCCGTTTGCTGTCGGGTAAAAAGGCGCTCCCTCCAGAACGTAATGCCGAGGATATCGCATGTATCGTCCAAGCAGCCTGCTTGGCACACGATCTGGGGAACCCGCCTTTTGGCCATGCCGGAGAGTATGCTATCCGAGATTGGACCGAACAAAATCTTGCTGGCAGGTTCCTAGGCATCCCCTCGGACATAGTGGCCGACTGGCTGCACTTCGTGACACGGCTTTCCCGGGCACAGCATGAAGCGC
>CBINJQ010000217.1:0-7570 GCA_966251015.1 uncultured Akkermansia sp.
GATCCGTCTCGCGAGACGCCTTGCCGCGCGGCTGCCGATGCAGCTCTTCACCCTCGACGCAAAGACCGGCGAGATGCGCGTCGTCCACCGCGCCACCGACTGGCTCAACCACGTCCAGTTTTCCCCGACCGATCCCGCGCAACTCATGTTTTGCCACGAGGGGCCCTGGCACATGGTCGACCGCGTGTGGTTGATCCGCGCCGACGGCTCGGGCCTGCAAAAACTCCACGCCCGCACGATGAACATGGAGATCGCGGGCCACGAGTTCTTCTCCGCCGACGGCCGCGTTGTCTGGTATGACTTGCAGACCCCGCGCGGCGAAAGCTTCTGGCTCGCCGGCTACGACCTCGGAACCGGTCGTCGCACCCGTCTGCACGTCGAGCGCAACCACTGGTCCGTCCATTTCAACGCCTCTCCCGACGGCTCGTTCTTCGTCGGAGACGGCGGCGACGCCGAGATGGTCGCGAAGGCGCCCGACGGCAAATGGCTCTATCTTTTACGCCCGGAGCCCGTCCCCGACGTCGCCGAACTCGGCGCGCCCGACTCCGCGTCCCTCATCGTGCCCGGCCGCCTCCGCGCCGAAAAGCTCGTCGACCTGCGCCGGCACGACTACCGCCTCGAGCCCAACGCCATGGTCACGCCCGACGGCAAACGCGTCGTGTTCCGGTCCAATCTTCACGGCGCCGTCCACACCTACGCCGTCGACATCGCCCCTGTCTCCGAATATTAACTACATCCGGCCCGGCCGACGCTCCGCTCCAACCGTCCGCCTCCCGTCGCGCCGTCCTCCGCCGCTCTCCCCTTGTCCAAACCCTTGCCCACCCTCTTTCCATGACCCGCCGCAACCTCCTCCGCCTCGCCTTCGCCGCCATCCTCGCCGTCTGCGCGTTTCCGTCGCTTCGCGCCAACGGCTCCGCCGCCGAGGACGACCGCCCCGTCGTCAACGATTCCGGGGTCAAGCCCGAGAAGCCCGCCGCCGGCTCTCTCCCCACGCTCTGGATCGCCGGCGACTCCACCGTGAAGAGCAACGATCCCATGCGCGGCTGGGGCCAGGACCTCGGACGCTTCTTCGACCCGGCCAAGATCAACGTCGTCAATCGCGCCATCGGCGGACGCAGCACCCGCACCTTCACCAGCGACGGCCGCTGGCAGTCCATCGTCGACGAGCTCAAGGCCGGCGACTGGGTCGTGATCCAGTTCGGCCACAACGACGTCGGCCATCTCGGCGCCCCCGGCAAATTCCGCGGCTCGCTCAAGGGCGTCGGCGAAGAAACCGAGGACGTGACCAAGCCCGACGGCAAGATCGAGACCGTCCACACCTACGGCTGGTATTTGAAGGCCTTCGTCCGCTCCGCGCGCGCCAAGGGCGCCAACGTCGTCCTCTGCTCGCCGATCCCGCACAAGAAGTTCGACTCCGCCGGAAAACCCGTCCGCGACTGGGAACAATACCGCGGCTGGGTCGCCGAGTGCGCGAAAGCCGAGGGCGCCTACTATGTCGACCTCTGCGAGCTCATCGCCCGCGGCTACGACAAGTTGAAGCAGGAGGAGATCGAGGCCTTCTTCGCCGACAAAGGCACGCACACCAACGCCGCCGGCTCGCTCTTCAACGCCAAGGCGCTGATCTCGGGTCTGCGCGCGCTTCCCGGAGCCCCGCTCGACGCCACGCTATCCAAGGAGGGCGAGGCCATCGCCTCCGCGCGCTGACGCGAGGCGCCCGCTTTTTCGGAACCGCGGCGGCACGACGCCGCCTTCGGCGACGAACCTCGGCTCGTCGCCCTTTGATCGCGCATGGCGACGCGGGCGCGGGCCTCCGCTCGACGCTCACGCCTCGCGCTCGGACTTGGGACGCAACGTCGGCCCGTCCACCCACTTTCCCGCCACGCACAGCACCGCCGGCGACAAGGGCACGCCGAAATCATTCTGCTGGATGTTGGCGATCACCGCCTCGGCGCTGCGCCGCCCGATGATCTCGGGCTGAAGGTCCACTCCCGCGCAGGGAACCTCCGCCATGAGCTGGTTGAGGCAAACGAAGCCATGCGTCCGGGGCACCCGGGCGCCTTCGTCGATCATCCATTTGATCACGCGCGTCCAGTGGCAGATCACCACGTCCGGCTTGTGCTTGCGGAACCATTCGCGGAACTCCGTCTCGTCCACGGCCGTGTCGCGCGAACGCAAAGTAGGCACCGGTTTTTTGGAAAAATAGTGCTGCTGCTCGACGAGGAACGCGCCTTCCCACCGGTGATGAAGCCGCTCGTCGATGTGTTTTGAAAGCACCAGGCCCGGCCGGGTGAAACCGGCGCCTCGCACGCGTTCCAGAGCCTCGACCATGTTGCGATGATGGTCCGGGCACACCGTGTTGAGCGGCGGATGGTTTATCGCGTAATCCGTGTAGACTCCCGCGTAGTTCGGCCAGTCCAGTTCCCGATAATCCGGCTCGTCCCAACAAGGCAGAAGAATGGCGCCGTGGATGCCGCGCGCCTTCAGGATACCGTCGAGACGCTTCACCGTGACCCCGCCCGCGGAGACCACGAAACGCTCGGCCTCGAACCCCAGCTCCCGGGCGCGTTGGCTCGCCGCCACGCGCAACTTTTCAGGGAACTGTGTCGTATACTTCGGCCGGCCTTCGCGCTGGACATCCACCAGCGCCAACACCCCGCGAAACGTTCCTCCTTTGGATCGTCGCATTTGAGACATCAGCGCGGCCGCGAGCGGGTTGCTGCGATAACCGGCGGCCTCGGCCGCCGCCCGCACGCGCGCCGCGGTGTCGGGGTTTACGCGAGGCACTCCGCGCAGGGCTTCGGACACGGTGGCTCGCGAGAGCCCCAATTGCGCCGCCAAAGATCGAATTGTCGCCATAATCTCGGACTGTCTGAACTCTAGCCGTTGGCTGCGTCCGTCAATTGTAATCACTGTTGCGCGGCTTTCATCCCCCTCCCGCCCGCGCGCCAACCTCCCCGTCCGCGGCTTTTCCGCACCCGGACCACGTCTCACGCCTTTCCCCTGTCATGTCGCACGCACTCCCCTCGCGCCGCACCTCCCGCGCCTTCACGCTCATCGAGCTCCTCACCGTAATCGCCATCATCGGCATCCTCGCCGCCATCCTTATTCCCACGGTCTCCAAGGTGCGCGCCACCGCCCGCAACGCCCAGTGCGTGGCCCAGCTGCGCGAGTGGGGACGTGTCATCCTGCTCTATGCCGCGGACAACAAGGGAAACTACTACACCCTCAATTGGGCCAGCGTCGCGCCGAACGACGCCCCGATGGGGCGCAACTACCAGCCCTACTACAACACCTCGCGCTTCGAAGGCTTCCGGATGCGCTACTGCCCCGCCGACCCCGAAACTCCCACGTTGATGCAGAACACGAGCGGCGAGAACCCCCGCTACTCGCTGGTATGGGGCTCGATCGGCACGCTCGGCAACCGCCCCGCCGAAGCGACGAACAAACCCGCCGCCATCCCCCTCTCCCGTGCCACCCGTCCGTCGCAATATTTGCTGATGCTCGACAGCTGGGCCAACGCATCCCAAGGCGCGAACATCCGGCTCACCGGGGACAACGCGGCCGAGCTAAACACCTACATCATCCCGCTCACCAACGGCAGCGCCGCCAATGCGCCGCGTCATGGCGGCCGCTACATCAACGCGCTCTTCGGTGACGCGAGCGTGAGACGAATCACCTATTCCGCCTCCTCGCCGACCGACAACACGTCGATCCAGGCCATGCGCAACACGTGGTTCGTGCTCTACTGAGCACGTCCCGGCGAACCGGACCGCGTCCCGTTAAAGCCGTCGGCGACGACAAACCCGCGACGTATTCGTTTTTCAAATTCGTTCCCCCTTTCCCCATGCCATCCTCCCGACTCCGCCCCCGCACCCTCGCCGCCGCCTCGGCCCTGTTCAGCTCCGTCGCATTCGCTCCGTTTTCCCTGGCCGCCGACTTCTACAAGTCGAACAACGAGTCCAACCTCGACCTCATCGCCGCTTGGGAGAACTCCGACGGCACGCCGGTGGCCGCCGCTCCGATAAACAGCACCACGTCCACCGACACGTGGATCTGGGACAGCCGCGTCACCGCCGCCGCCGACGTCGGTCTCGACGGCGCCCAAAACGTCACCGTCGGCTCGGGCAAGGATCTTGGATTGCGCACCATTCGCGTCACCAACCCCGCGCTCCCCGTTATTTTCAACGGCAACGGCCGCACCTTCACGCCCACGGATACCGGCGGCGTCGACATGGCGTCCGCCACGCAGGATTTCACCCTGCAGAACATGTTCTATCGCATCTCCACCAGCAGCGCGAACATGACGATGAACGTCGCGACCGGCCGCACCCTGACCTTCGGGAACACCGCGCAGGTCACCGTCCGCAGCGGCGGCAGCAACGTCGTCGTGAACATGAACACGGACGGCGCGAGCGCGGGTAAGATCGTTTTCAACAACATATTTCAGCCCAGCCACTTGGTCCTGGGCGGTGGACGCGTCGAGTTTAACAACGCCGCCGGCACCTCGCGCATCAGCACCAACACGACCATCCATCCCGCCAGCTACACCAACATCAACGGCGGCGTCCTGATGGTGAACAACACCAGCGGCTCCGGAACCGGCGACAGCATCGTCAACATCAACAACACCGGCACGCTTGGCGGCACGGGCAAGATCACCGGCAGCACCCATAGCGTGGTCAACGCCAACGAGGGATCCACCATCGCCCCCGGCAACGACGGCGTGGGCACGCTAAGCATCGGTAAGCTCAATCTCGCCGCCGACAGCACCATAATCTGGGAGGCGAACAACACCTCCGACTCCGACAAGATCGCCATCACAAACGCGAGCGGGTTGGTGATCAACGGCGGCACCATCAAGCTTTACCAGCCAGGCACCACGACGCCCTTCTCCGCTCCCGGTGTCTACACCCTCTTCAGCCTGACCGCGCCCGCGACCATCGGCGGCGCGGGCGTTTCGGCTCTCACGATCGACGAATCCACCAAGGTTTCCGGCCGCTCCTATTCCATCACCCAAGGAACCGACGCGATCACCCTTTCGATCATCGACGGCTCGATCGTCAGCCGCGATTGGATCAACGATGCCTCCGGTCTTTGGTCCTCGGCTTCAAACTGGACCGGCGGCGTCGTTCCGGACGGCAGCTCGTCGATCGCTCGCATCCCGGGCGCGACGGGCGCCGTTCTCACCGCGCCGCGCACGGTCACGCTGGATTCCGATCGTTCGATCAACACCCTCGTCATCGATGGCACGCAACCCGTGACGCTTGCGGGCGGCTCCACGCTCACGCTGGACGCCGGCGGAGCGGCCGCTTCGCTTGGCGCCTCGGGAGCCGACCACCTCGTCTCCACCCCCTTGCAGCTCACCACCGGCGGGGTGATTTCCACGGTCGAAAGCGCTTCCAACACCTTGACGCTCGCGGGCGTTGTTTCGGGCGGCTCCAACGGTTTGGCCAAGCTTGGAAACGGCACTCTCCTGCTGACCGCCGAGAACACCTACACCGGAACCACCTCCGTCTCCGCCGGCACCCTTCAGATCGGAAACGGCGGCGCCTCCGGCTCCGTCGCCGGCGCCATCGCCGTATCTTCCGGAGCCACGGCCAAGTTTAGCCGCGCCGACTCCGTTGTCCTCACGGCCAACAACACGCTTAACGGCTCCGGCACCATCGAATTCGCAGGAACCGGGGCCACCACGCTGTCGGTCGCCAACAACCACTCCGGCTCCGTCAAGATCAGCGCCGGAACCCTCATATTGGAGAACGATCAAGCGCTCCAGAATAGCACCCTCAATTATTTGAACACCGGCGGCGCGCTGGTCCTTTCGGGCAATGTCACCTCCCTTGTTTTGGGAGGCCTTTCCGGCGACCGCGGAATACCGCTCACCAACTCCGCGACGACCGCGCTTCCGGTGACCGTGGGCCAAAACAACGCCTCCACCGACTATTCCGGCTCGCCCGTCGGCACCGGCGCGTCTTTCACCAAGACCGGCACCGGTATCCTCGCCCTCTCCGGCGTCCACGCCTACTCGGGCAACACCACCGTCAACGGCGGCACGCTCAGCATCGACGCCGGCGCGACCTTCGCCTCCGGCCCCGCGAGCACCGTCAGCCCCTCCGGCACGAATACCGCCCGCATCTTGGTCAACGGCGGCACGCTTAACGTCACCGGCAATACCACCATCAGCAACGTGACCTCCGGCCTCACCGTCGCCGGCGGCACCGCCAACATCTCGGGGACCATCGCCAACGAGACCGGCAGCTCCTCCGGCAACCCGAGCCTGTTCGTCACCGGAGGCACTCTCAACGCCGGGGCCATCAACCTCAGCCGCGGAGGCCTGAACAGCGGCTCCGAGCCCACCGGCGGACAAACCGGCAACGGCCTCTACATCAACGGCGGCACGGTCAACGTCACCGGAGATGTCGGCATCGGCGCGATCCCCGGCGCCAACTCCTCCGTCAGCGCGCGCATCGACTCCGGCGCGCTCAACGTCGGCGGAGCCTTCACCGTCGGCATCAACAACCTCACCCGCTGGTCCGTCTTCGACGCCAACGGCGGCACGGTGACGGTCAACGACACCACCAACGGCATCCTCCTGGGCGGCGCGTCCGCCGGCCAGGTCATCATGCACGTTCGCGGTTCCTCCGTCGTGAATGTCCCTCGCATCCAGTTCGGCCAGGCCGCGCTCGCCGGCCGGTCGATACTCAGCGTTTCCGGCGGCGCTCTTTACGTCGGCTCCGGCGGCATGGTCCTCGGCTCCAGCGAGCCGGCTTTCGTTTCCGAACTCCGCCTCGGCGCCGGCACGCTCGGCGCGTCCGCGAATTGGAGTTCTTCGATCCCGGTGGTGCTGGGCGGATTCCCTTCGACCGTCACGGGCGCGGACGCCGCGAACACGCCTTACACCATCACGCTCGACGGCGCCGTCACCGGGGCCGGAGCGCTTAGGAAAAGCGGCGCGGGCACCGTCCTCTTCACCAACCCGGCCAACGTTTACTCCGACGCGGTCACTGTCGAAGCGGGCACCCTCGGACTCGCCGGCTCCGCCTCCTTCGGCATCACCGTCAACTCCGGAGCCGCCCTCGCGCCCCTGGGCGTGCTGACCTCCTCGTTTGGCGCCACCATCGACGGCGGTCTGGCCATTCAGTATGACGGCGCCGCCATCACCCCGGTCCCCCGCTTGGACGCGGCTTTCGGTGTCACTCTCGGCGGCGCCTCCAGCCTCGTCGTCTCCGGCACCGGCGCCCTCCCCGGCCCGGCCTATCCCATCATCACGGGGCCCGTCTCCGGCACCTTTGGCTCCGTCAGCCTCCCCGCCGGCCTCTCCCTCGACTACGCCTACGACCATGACAACGACCCCGGCACCGCGACCGTCGTCGCCCTCGTGGGCAGCATCAGCGCTTCGCCCTACGACGCGTGGACGACCTCGTTCTCGCTCAGCGGAAACGACGCCCTGGCGTCCGCCGACCCCGACTCGGACGGCCTCGCCAATCTGCTCGAGTTCGCCTTCTCGAGCTCGCCCGTAGCCGCCAACGCCGCTCCGTGGACGGTCGCCCGCTCGGGCAGCTTCCTGACGCTG
>CBINJQ010000218.1:0-7550 GCA_966251015.1 uncultured Akkermansia sp.
TCAGACGATTTTCGTGAGAGGTGAGTTTGTCCGAAAACTCCTTGGGTGTGATGGCCACATATTCGACCTTCACTTCGAAGTATTGGCCCGCGCTCAAAGAGTAGTTCCGAGCGGCTATCGCTTCGTAAGAGACGGCAACGGACAGATCTTCGACGGCCTTCTTGGCGTTAAAGGTTTGGATGATGGTGTCCTCTTCTTTCGGGGACAGAAGCGTCTTTTTGTTTTTTCCGTCTTTGATCTCGGATCCGAGTTTGGAGGCATCGACGAGGATGACGTCGCCTTTGTTGGATGCGTCCAAAAAGAGGATGGAGACGTTGGTGCCGGTGGTCGCAAAGATGTTGCTCGGCATGGAAACGACGCCGGCGAGCATCTTTTGCTCCACGAGGTGCTGGCGGATGCTTTTTTCGATGCCGGACTGGGCGGTGATAAAGCCGGTGGGGACGACGATGGCGGCTTTGCCGTGATCGTTGAGCGAATGGATGATGTGTTGGAGAAAAAGGAGGTAGATGGCCATCGAGTCCTTCTCCTGGTTGGGCACCTTGGGGATGCCGGCAAAGAAGCGGTCCTTGTTGGCCTTGGTGTCGAGCTCGTCGCGGAAGTCGCTGAAATCTAGCTTAAACGGCGGGTTGGAGACGATGTAGTCGAACTTGCGGAGCGCGCCGCCCTTCTCCCGGTGCTCCGGATGAAGCAGCGTGTTACCCTGGACGATGTTGGGGATCGAGTGGACGAGGTTGTTGAGGATTAGGTTGAGGCGCAGGAGGTGGGACGACTTTTGCGAAATATCCTGCGAGTAGATCGTGCAACGCTCCTCGCCGATCTTGTGGGCGAGATTCATTAAGAGCGTGCCCGAGCCGGCGGAGGGATCGTAGCAGGAAACGTTGTGCCGCTCCTTGGTCACGAGGCAGGCGGCCATGATCTTGGCCACGGCGTGCGGGGTGTAGTATTCGGCGTATTTGCCGCCGCCGTCCTTGTTGTAATCTTTGATGAGGTATTCGAAGAGGGTGGCGAAGAAGTCGAACTTCTCAGCAAAGATCTGCTCGAAGCTGAAGCCGACGAGTTTGTTGACGAGGGCGCGGGCGAACTCGTTGCGTTTGGAGGCGACGTATTCGGTGATGGGCTCGAAGAGGACGACCTTGGTCTTGTCGTCGGTGGTGACGGAGAAGACGTCGCCGTTGAGCGCGGCGATGGCGAGCAGGGTGGAGTCGAGGAGCTTGGCGAAATCGGCCTCGTTTTGGCGGGCGTAGAGGGTGGAGAGGAAGTGCTCGGGGCGGAGCTGGGCGGTGCCGGCGCCGAGCTGGATGAGGAGCAACTCGTAGGCGTCGGGCGTGTAGGCCCGGAGGGCATCCTCCCACTTGACGGCCTTGGCGAGCTTTGGGTCGATGCGCTTGGCCTCGTAGGCGAACTTATCGTTGAGGAACTTGTAGAGGAAGATCTGGGTGATGATCTTGAACTCGTTGCCGTCGTTGCCGAGGCCGTGGTTGGCGCAGACGGCCTTGAGGTCGTCGATCAGCGTCTTGGCCTGGGTTTCAAAGGAGCGGGAGAGCGTCATGCGGGAATCTTGCCGTTAAATTCGTCGAGGTATTCTTTCAGGAGCAGGCTGTTGATGGCTTTGAGGCCGGCGGCTTCGAGCGTGAAACCGTGGGCGGGGCTGAATTGCTGGGCGACGAGGCGAAGCAGCTCTTTCTCGGTGAAGGCGGGGTTGTTGAGCAGCTGGGCATTTTGGAGAATCTTGGCGTCGGCCTGGGTCTTGAAGGCGGAGAGTGCCTCGAAGAGCTTGCGTTCGCCGGCCTGGAGCTCGCCCTTTTCCATGAGGCGCTTGTGGACGCGGGCGTATTTGACGTCGTGGGCGTATTTGGCGCGAAGGAGCTGATTCTTGCGTTCGAGCTCGCGGGCGCGGGCGTGAATGTCGCGCAGCTCGGTGATGTTGGCCGCCATCTCGTCCTGGGTGATCTGGCTGAGATTCTTTTTCTTAAACAGGCGCTCCAATTCGTCCTTGAGAGAAACGAACTCGGGGTCGCGCGGGTCGAAGTTGCCGAGGAGGACTTCGCGGGTCTTGCGCAGGATCTCCTTTAGCTCGTCGGCGATGCGCAGCTCGCCCTCGGAGACCTTGCGGAAGGTGAAGAGGACGTTTTCGAGGGCGAGGTTGAGAATGTTTGTGTTGTCGTGGCCGTCCTCGAGGGCGATCTTCTGGTTGAGGAGCGCGAGATGATTTTGAGCCTCGGTGGCGAGCTGGTTGAGCTTCTTGAAATCGAGCGATTCGAGCAGCTCGTAACGGCCGGAGAGGCGGATGACGTTGTAGAGTTCGCGGGCGGTGTTGAGGGCCTTGACGATGGCGAGCATCTGGCCGCGATCTTCGATCTGACTAATCTGCTGGGAGAAGACCTCGGCGTTGAGGGTATCGAACTGAAAGAGGGCGTCCTTGATGGCGTCGAGGTCGGCCTTGATCTCTTCGGGGGTTTTGAAGAGGTCGGAGTAGTGCTGCATCTCGTCGCCGAGCTCGCTTTTGAGTTCGTCGAAGTAGGCCTTGTTGGTCTTTTCGAACTCTGCGGAGATGTCGGCGAAATCGACGACGTAGCCGTAGCGAAAGGATTTGTAGGTGCGGTTTACGCGGGTGAGGGCTTGGAGAAGATTGTGAGCCTTGATGAGGCGGCCCAGGTAGAGCTTCTTGAGCCGGCGGGAATCGAAGCCGGTGAGGAGCATGTTATAGACGAAGAGCAGGTCGATTTTGCCCTCCTTGAAGTCCTCGACCTGCTGCTTGCGTGATTCCTTGGTGCCGACGTCGTGAAGGATGAGCGCGGCGGTTTTGACGGCGCGGGCCTGCTTTTTCGGGGCGTCGTAGGGCGCTTGATCCTCCGCCACGGCCTGGAGCGATTCGTCGATCGGAGCGGGGAAAGGGATGACCTCGCCGAGTTTGGTTTTGGTAGAGGAGTATTTGGCGTCGAAAAGCTCGGCCATCTTTTTGGCCTGGGCGGAGGAGTCGCAGATCACCATCGCGCCGATGCCGGCGTCGCCGTGCATGACGCGGGCGTTTTCGAAATCGCGCACGATGTAGTCGAGCATGGGCTCGACGAATTTTTCGTGGGCGTAAACGAACTCGCGGTTGCCGGTGCCGCGGAGGATTTCGATCTCTTCGAGGGTCTTGGCGAGCTGGAGCTTGTAGGCGGTTTCGATCTCCTCGCGGATGAGGCGGAGGGTGTAGCCGTCTTTGATCGAGGAGTTGTAATAGTATTTATGAATGTAGCCGCCGAAGAGCTGCTTCGAGTTGTAGTCGTCGCCGAGCAAGGGCGTGCCGGTGAGGCCGATCTTGATGGAGAGCGGATCGGATTCGTTGAGGTTGGCGAGAAAGCTGCCCTTGGGGTTGTAGCTGCGGTGAACCTCATCGAGGAAGTAAACGCGCTGGAGCTGGATGTTGTAGTCGGAGGGCCGGACCACGGCGGGGTCGTCGGCGAATTTCTGGATGTTGACGACGGTGATCTCGAGTTTGCCGGAGTCGTTGTGAATGGCCTGGGTAGATTTGATGTCGCGGGTGAACTCCTCGCGGGAATCGACCTCGTGAACCATGAGCCCGCGGCTGCGAAACTCGCGGGCCGCCTGAATGAGGAGATCGATGCGATCGACGATGAAGTAGAATTTCGGGACGACGCCCTTGCGCTGAAAGTAGTCGGTGAGGTGCCCGACGTTGTAATAGGCGAGCGCAGTTTTTCCACTGCCTTGGGTATGCCAGATGATGCCTTTGCGGGTGCCGCCCTCGATCTTGGTCTGGATGGCATGCGTCGCGAAAATCTGCGGGTAGCGCATGACGTGCTTCTCGAAGCCGGACAGGCCGCGGACGTAGGCGATGCCGTAGCGAAGGAGGAAGGCGAGGCGCGGACGGCTGAATAGGGAGGTGCTCAGCCGATTGGTCGGCGAGGTCGGCTGGCAGTTGGTGGCGTATTCCGGCGCGTGCTTGAGGGCGTGAAGGTTGTTGTCCGAAAGGATCAGCGTTTCGGTGGCCTCGTCGAGCGGCGGAAGCGGGGGAAGCGCGTCCGGGGTCTCTTCGCGGAAGTAATTGAACTCCGGCTTTTCGTGGGCGGTCGTGGCATAAAACGCGCCCTGAAGCGGCTCGTGGGAGCCGTCGTCATACTCCATGTTGTTCGAAAACATCATGAGCTGGGTGATGTTGACGAAGCGCCGGAACTTGGGGTTCCGGAAGCGAGAGTTGATGCGGTTGCGCTCGGCGAGGATGCCGTCGCGGTTGTTCGGCTTTTTGACCTCGATGAAGACGAGGGGCAGGCCGTTGATCAGAAGCGTGATGTCGGGGCGAAACTCCTCGTCGTCCTTTATGCAGGGCAGCTCGGTGACGACGTGGAATGAGTTGCGGTCGAGGTTTTCGAAATCGAGGAGTTTTACGCCAGCGGGACTAAGGAGACGCTCGTAGAAGGCCTTGCCGAGGTCTTCGTTGTCTAGCAGCAGACTGACTTCTTGCAGGGTGCGCTCGATGTCGGTGGGTGTGGCGGCTGGATTGATTTCCTGAAGGCTGATTTTGAAGACACTGGGAAAGATGTTCGAAGAAGCGTCCCAAGTCGCGTCTTTGAGGGAAAGGTAGCGATAGCCCAAGCGGGTAAGATGCAGCAGAGCTGGGATCTTAACGCGGGAGTCTTCGTTAAATTTCATGGATCACCCAGTCTGACGCTAGTGGCGGTCGTTGATCTTGGCACGGGCTGTGGTTGCGACTGACATGCAGCGTCAAAGGCCTGTGAGAAGCGGTCGCCGGGGGCAAGGAGGTATCGGGGAAACTCCGGGGTGGCGGCGGGACGCGCCTCGGAAGGATGAGACGCGGAAACCTGAGACCTGCGACAGAGGGCGGAACGCCAAGAAACCTCCAGGTGCCGACTGCGTCTGTCTGCGCGGATGGATACGACAAACGCGGGCGGCGGACCGACAACGAACCGTGCGCAGCACGGGATGCTACTGCGAATTTTCTGCGCGGCGGTGATCGTGGCCCAGCCAGTCTTCACGTATGCGTATTACCATCACATGCGCGATAATGGCGCCTGCCCGCCGCTGGGGGATACTGTCTTCATACCGATCTTTTCGAACGGGATACTCTGGTGCGTGTGGGGGCCGCTTTCGTTGCGCTTCCTCGGTCGGCGGTTTTGTGGAGCGGTCGCGCCGCTTCGGCTCTTTGCGTGGGATGGAGCGCGTCCCGTCTTCAGCGGTGTGGTGAGCGTGGGAGCGGCGGCCCTGATTTTTCTCCTGCTCTCGGATATTCCCCACGACCTTCATTGGCGAAACTACCGCGATCTCGGCTATCTGGGCTGCTGGGTCGTTTTCTGGCTGATTCTGCGCTCTTTGATTTTGGCGAAAGGCAGAGCGGTGGAGCCGGCGGATCGAGTCCTGATACCAAAGGCTATGTGAGTTGAGTTTTTCCGCTCAAGGTGGGTGGGCGCGTCGCTGCGCCCGCTGCCTGGATATCGACCAACGGGCGGAGGGACCCGCCCGTCCACCAAAATCCATAAGCAACCGGCCGCAGGTATGAGGCTTGAAATGGGAGAGCTGAGGGGAGCGGAAGACGGGGCGCGGCGGGCGAGAACGAGTAAGAGAACGAGAACGAGGGGCGGAGGGTGCCGCTACAGGGCGGCGAACGACCAATGGCCAATGCTTGTGCCCGGGAAGAGGGGCGCGAGGCGCGGCGTCGACGCGGGGAGCCAATGAAACGAAAAGCCCGACCAGCGGTCGGGCTTACAGTCGGCGCGGGCGCCGGGGATCTTGCGGCGGGGTCGCAGCGCGTTGGGGACAACGCGCTCCACCTAGCGAGCTCCCGACTCAGCGGCGGTTGAGCTGCTTGGCGCCGATGTCGCGGCGGAAGTATTTGGTCGTCCACTCGACGCGGTCGCAGGCGGCGTAGGCGGCGTCGGCGGCTTGGCGGAGTGTGGGCGCGAGGGAGGTCACGCCGAGGACTCGGCCGCCGGAGGCGACGAGTTGGCCCGAGGCGTTGCGCGCGGTGCCGGCGTGGAGAATGCGCACGCCGGGCGGCAGCGGCGTGGGCAAGGTAATGAGGTCGCCTTTCGGGTAGGCGTCGGGGTAGCCCTTGGTGGCGAGGACCACGCAAAGCGCGTGGTCGGGACGCTCGGCGGCGCGGCCGCGGGTGTGAAGCTGGCCGGTGGCTGCGTTCCAGAGGAGGGCGAGAAGGTCGTCCTGAAGCCGGGGGAGCACGACCTGGGTCTCGGGGTCGCCGAAGCGGGTGTTGTATTCGAGCACGCTCGGGCCCTGCGGCGTGAGCATGATGCCGATGAAAAGCGTGCCGCGGAAATCGATGCCCTCGGCGGCGATGCCCTCGACGGAGGGTTTGACGATCTCGTTCTCGATGCGGTCGAGCAGGGCGGGAGTGACGACCTCGGCCGGGGAATAGGTGCCCATGCCGCCGGTGTTGGGGCCGGTGTCGCCGTCGCCGACGCGCTTGTGGTCCTGCGAGGTGGGAAGGATGACGTAGTTTTTTCCCGATACGACGACGAGGATGCTGGTCTCCTCGCCGAAGAGGCAGTCCTCGATGAGGACCTGCGAGCCGGCGGAGCCGAATTTGTTGCCTGCGAGCATGTCCCTCGCGGCGGCCTCGGCTTCGTCGAGGGATTGGGCGACGATCACGCCCTTGCCGGCGGCGAGGCCGTCGGCCTTGACCACGATGGGGGCGCCGCGTTCGCGGAGGTAGGCGAGGGCGGGCTCGACCTCGGTGAAGATGCCGGCGGCGGCGGTGGGGATGCGGTGCTTGAGCAGGATCTGCTTGGTGAAGACCTTGGATGCCTCGAGGCGGGCGCCGTCGGCGCGGGGGCCGTAGGCGGGGATGTTCTCCTTGGCGAGGGCGTCGACGAGGCCGAGGGAGAGCGGCACCTCGGGGCCGACGACGACGAACTGGACGTGCTCGCGTTTGGCCAAGGTGACGAGGCCGGCGACGTCGTCCGCCGCGACGGGGAAGCAGGTGACCTCGGCGGCGATGCCGGCGTTGCCGGGGGCGCAGATGACGCGCGGGCAGGCGGGCGAGGCGAGGAGCGACTGGACGAGGGCGTGTTCGCGGCCGCCGGAGCCGACGACGAGGACGGAGCTGGGGAGAGACATGGGCGGAAATGTTCAATGACCAATGTCCAACGACCGATGGCGAGCCCGGAGTTTGGGGGGCGGGCGAAGCGAGGCGCGGAGGCGGGGGCAAAGGTGTGGGCGCCCGCTCATGCCAATTACGAGGAGCTTTGGTTCTTTTGGCGGATGGGCGTGTCTCCGACCGGTGTTCGTCGAGGGCGTGCGCACCAGACTGCGTGCAGGGACTCGCCCGCTCACCCGCTTCGGGCTAAAGCCCAAAGCGCCAGGTAGGGCGGGACCGCCGGGCCGGCCGCGTCGGATCGAATTTTTCCCTAGCGAGAAGACAACACGCCGCCAGCCTGCGGCGGGCTCGGCGGCCCCGCCTTACCTGAACTTCTCCATTCGCCGTCAGCTTGTGCGCGACGAATTTTATACGTTCGAATATGAAACGGCATGGGGCGTCGCCCTTGGACGCTCGTCGACGCGGGATCCGGCCGGCC
>CBINJQ010000219.1:0-7518 GCA_966251015.1 uncultured Akkermansia sp.
TTACCCCGAACTGGGCGTAATGATTGCTGCCCATGCCCCAGGCCGTGTTGTCGTGCTTCACGATCAGCGTGTGACTTCCCGAGGCGGCGATCTGCCGCACGTCCGATGCCACACGCACGGGATAGGATGCGGAGTCGACCGTCCCCGTTCCAAAGCGGCCCCATGCGTTCTTCCCCCGCGCCCATAGGGACTGGTCTCGGCCGATGAAAAACGAGCCCGAGCGCGCCGCGACCGCAGTCGCGACATCGTCGGCGATCTTCGCCGGCTCTCGCAGGCTTGGGTATAGCGACGCCGAAAGCTCCCCTTCCACATTCCGCCCGACGCCCCACAGCGATCCGTCGCTCCGGATATACAGGGTTTGAGACGGCCCCGCCGAAGCAGAGACCACATCGTCGGACATGAACGTGGGCGACTCCCGGAAGTCTTGGCCCCCGTCTCCAAGCTGCCCCACCCGGTTGCTTCCCGCCGACCAGAGCGTGCCGTCTGTTTTTAAGAAGAGCGCGTGCGATTCCCCCAACGCCGCCTGTTGAATAGCCGTTCCCACCAAAAGAGGAAGGGCGGTGCCTGGAGCCGCACCCAATCCGAACTCGCCATAAAGATTCCCTCCCGCCGCAAAGAGGTTTCCGCCGGACCGCAGGAAAAATCCGTTCACGCCTCCCGCCGCGATGCCTTCGACCGCTTCGGCCACCCGGACGAACTCGCCCCGCGCCACGTAAGTTCCATCCCCCAGTTGCCCGTGAGAGCCGTATCCTCTGGTCCATAGCGAGCCGTCCGTCTTCCTAAACCAGACGTGGTCGGTGCCACAGGCCACCTCGGCCACACCCTCCGCCACTTGAGTAAAATCCGAATAGCCCCCGACGGCGCCGGGAATGGCCATTAAGTTATACGTCCCCGTCGCCCAAAGCGTGTCGTCTGTTTTTATGATAAACGTCTGCAAGGGTCCGGCCGCCACCGCCTTCGCGCCGCTTCCTATCTGTTGAGGCGGGTAGTAAATCGAATAGGCGCTGCCAAGCTGCCGACCAGTCCGGTCGCCCATTCCCCAAACGGAACCGTCTTCCTTGAGAAACACGCTATGTCTCCATCCGCACGCGACCGCTCTCACGCCGGTCGCGATTTGAACAGGAGCAGCCACCAAGCGGATGCCCATCGACAACCCCATCTCACCGAAAGCGTTCGAGCCGACGCCCCACAGGCTTCCGTCCGTTTTAACAAAAAGAACGTGGAAGTTCATTCGACCAGCCGCGAAATCGACGACATCCGATGCCAGCAGGCGGGGCTTGGATCCCGTTCCACCGAAAATCGAGCCGCCAGCCACCCATAGCGAACGATCGGACTTCAGCCACAAGCTCACCGAACCCGCCGCCGCGATCTTGATCACATCCTGCGCGACCTGCGTCGGCGCCATGGAGCGACGCAGCCCCAATTGTCCCCATTCATCGGCGCCCATCGTCAGCAGCCGCGCCGAACTCAAACGCCGGACCTGCACCGTCGGGGAATCGATCTCGCCGGCCGGATTCGTCACACGCACCCAGTAACCGGCATCGGCGGCCGGCGCGCCTTCATCCAAACTCGCGGACGTTCCCCCCGCGACCGGGCGCGAAGTATCGCCGGTGTCACCCTGATACCATTGATATCGCAAGGCGCCCCCGCTCGCGCGCACGACACAGGTAAACGTGCGCCCCGCCACCGCGGCCACCTCTTGCGGCAGAAACGTGATCGTCGGCGCGGAACACGCCTCGACCGTGATCGTGGCGCTGTCGGTGAATCCGTAGGCATTGGTGGCCCGGACCCAAAAGGACGTGTCAGCGAGCAAGGGCGGCGTGACATAGCTCGCCGAGTTGGCGCCGACAACGGCCTTCGAGGTATCGCCGGCCGCTCCCTCATACCACTGGTAGCTCACGGGCCCGTCGCTGGAGGTGGCTACATCAAGCAAAGCCGTCTGTCCGACCACGACGCCGAACGCCTCGGGCCAGGCGGTGAACCGGGGCGGAGGAAGGCGCAAAAACACTGTGTGGAAATCTCCGGCCGCGACCGCGCAAACTCCCTCCGTTATGCGACCGAAAACTGACCTTGAGGTGGTGGAGCCGTCGCCCAACTGGCCATCGCCATTGTAGCCCGCTCCCCAAAGCGCCCCCTCCCTGCCGATGAAAAAACTGCTGCCATAGCCCGCGGCGACAGCCCGCGCCGTCGAGGCGATTTTGACCGGGGATAAACGCGAGACGTAATCCCCCAGTCCTAGTTGTCCCATATAGTTAAACCCCGATCCCCATACCTCGCCATTCCTGGTCAGCCACAGAGAGTGCAAATCGCCGAAAGCAAGTCGCGACACCTCTGGCAGCACCCGGACGGGCCGGTGCCGGTCGGTGACGGTTCCGTCGCCGAGCCGTCCCTCGGCGTTATAGCCCATCGCCCACGCCCAGTTCGCCGAATCGACATACCCGCTATGGAAACCTGCGGCGGCGATCTCGACGACACCGTTTGCGATGAACGTCGGTATCCAGCGCTCGACCGTATCACCCACGCCGAGCAGGCCGAAAGAATTGATGCCCGTTCCCCACAGGCTGCCATCGCAACGAACAAAGAGACTGTGGTTGCCGCCCGCCGCGATGCGGGCGACACCGGTCGCGAGCAAGGCCGGCACATCTTCCGTCAATCCGCTCGCTCCACGCTGTCCATAGTCGTTTTTCCCCAGAGTCCATAGCGATCCATCGTTCTTCAGGTAGAGCAGGTGCCGCCCTCCGACAGCCACATCGACCACATCGGCGGCGATCTGCTTGTTCGATGTCCAACTGATAAACCCGAATCTGGCGCCCATCGCCCACAGCGATCGGTCATTGCGCCAATAAAACGTGTCATCACCCCCGGCCGCGATTTTGATCGCCTCCGATCCGACCACTTGCGGGACGGTCACCGGCGACTGGGATATACCGCCGCTTTGGCCGTAGAAGCTACCGCCCATCCCCCAAAGCACCAAGGGACGCGGCGCCGGGATCACCACGTCCACGCCGGCGCTGTCGACCGCTCCCGCCGCGCTCGTCACCCGCACCCACAGCCGCCCGCCCGCGTCCATCGGCGGAAGGATGAGCAACGCGCCCGTGCCGCCCGTCACCGGCGCGGAGGTGTGGCCCGGCTCGCCGCGATACCATTGATAAGTCAACGCGTCGCCCGTCGCGGAGACGCGCACGATGCCTTCGCCCGTGCGATGCGGAAGCTCCGCAGGCTGCGCGGTGATCACCGGCGCCGGCCCCGCGCCTTGCGCATGAACGCGGTCGGGGCAACCGACGCACGCGAGCGCCAGCAGCCAAAGGCAAAGACGAACGACACGGAAAAACGCCTCGCGCAGCTCGGACAAGGCCGGGGACGCGCGACGCGGGGTCAGGAGTTCGAGGTAGGGATGCATGGGAGCGAGATTCGGAATTCCTGGAAAATTCGGTGCCCCCTCGAACCAAACCTTTACCTAAAAAAGGGTATCCCAGTTTCTTAACAAAACGCCGAGCAACAATCCGCCGGTCTCCCGTGGCGCCTCATCGGACGTATTCACGGAATCCGAACACGGGTTTCTCCGGCTCCGCGGCCGTCGGATCCTGAACCTCCCCCCGCTCCCTGATCGGCCTCCAAATCTCCGCCCCTAAGAACCGCGCCGCGCGTCCCTGTCCGGGACAGACGCGCGACGCGGTGTTTTGGGTTCGAGGCGATTATGCATAGGGGATGCCCGGGTTGCCGAAACGAACGCGCCGTCGAAAACCCGCGAAGACGCGATCCCGACGACGTGCCGCCATCTCCCCGCCTGGCGGCTCGCCCCACAAACGGCTCCTTTACCTAAATCAAGGTAGAGCGAGTGCTTTCTCGCCCCTCCCGGCGCCGAACAGCATAAACGCCTCACCCACGCCTCGCCCCGCCGCCCCTCCCCCGCGCATGACCGCCGCCACGCTCCAAGCCCCGTCCGCACGCATCCGGACCATCCTCATCGAGGATCAAACCCTCGTCGCCGAGGGCATCGTCGCGGTCCTCCGCCAGATCGCGGGACTGGAAATGACGAAGGTCTTCCCCTCCGCCTCCGCCGCCCTGCTCGACGAGACCGCTCTGCGCGCGGCGGACCTCGCCCTCGTGGATTTTCATCTCGGATCCAAGGAGGAGGAAAAGCGGCTCGGCGAACTGCCGGCGCGGTTCCCGTCGATCCGCTGGATCTGGCTCACCGGCGCCGTATCCACCGCGTCGCTACTTCGCATCGACGCCCTCCATTTTCACGGCTTCGTCCACAAGGACGACTCCTCCACGCATCTCCTCGACGCGGTCATCGCCGTGATGAGCGGCCGCGCCTACCAAAGCCCGACCGCCCGCGAACTGCTCCGCGAGATCGCCCACTCCCCCCTGAGCGTGCCCAAGATCCTCTCCGCCCGCGAACTGGAAATCCTCGCGCTCGTGGGCCAGGGGCTCGCCAACGAGGACATCGCCGCCGTCCTGCGCCTGAGCGCCAGCACCGTCCAGACCCACCGGCGCAACATCATGGGCAAACTCGGCCTCCACACCAGCGTCGCCCTCCAGGCCTACGCCCAGCAGGGCGGCTTCGCCGACACGTCGGCCGCGGCGAAGCGATGAACGCGCGCGATCGCGCCGCATGAACGCGTCCGGTCTCCTCTCCCTCATGCTCGCGGCGGCGAATTTTCTCGCCGCCGTCGCGGTCCTGGCCGCGGCTCCCGCCCGCGCCCTGCATCGCGCCTTCGGCCTGCTCGGGATGGGCATGGCGGGCTGGAGCATCGCCTGGCTCCTGCTCGACGCCACGGAACCCGTCCCCGCCGCCCGGACGCTCGGACACCTCGCCTGCATCGCGATCCTGCTCCTGCCCGTCGCCTGGCTTCATTACCTGCATCTCGCCCTGGACCGTCCGCCAAAACGCCGTTTCGCGCGCGCCTACGTCGCCGCGGGCGCCGCGGCCGTCCTCGCGCTCGCGCCGGTCCTCGGGCCGCTGGAACGGTTCCCCGCCTGGGGCGGACTCGCGGCCCCGCCCGACTTCGCCCCCTTGGCGGGGCTCGGTCTGCTCGCGCTCGGCATCGCCTCGGTCCGCTCGCTCGCTCCCAACCTTCGCGACGAGGCTCCCGATCTGCGTCGACGCGCGCGGATTCCGGCCCTCGTCGGCGGCTTTCTCGCCTTGCTCGGCCTGAACGATCTTCTCCCGCTTCTGGGCGCGGAGCACTACCCCTTCACATCCGCTCGTGTCCCGCCGCTGGGCTTCTGGGCGCCCGTCGCGTTCCCCGCGCTTCTCGTTCGCGGCCTGAGAAGCGATCAACTGATCGAACTGCGCGTGGCCTTCGGCCGGTGGCTCGCCGCCTTTCCCCGCACCGCGTTCTTCCTGACGCTCTGCGCGCTGGCGCTTTTTCTGGTCAACGCGTGGCGCCCCGATCTCCTGCCCGCGCCCGCCACCTTCGTCTGCCTCGCGATCGTGCTCATCGCCTACCTGGCGACCGGCTTTTTCTCCCCGCGCTCGCTCACCCATCACGCCGACCGTCTGCGCGATCGCGTCTATGGCGGCCGCTTCGCCTACCTCGAGAAGATCCGCGCCCTCTCCCTCCTCGTCCGCCGGGAGACCGACCTCGCCGCCGGACTCGGCCGCGTCTGCAAGGAACTGCGCGCGACCCTCGGCATTGATCTCGTCGAAATCTGGTATCGCGACGCGAACGGCGAACCCCGCGTCATTCCCCCGCGCACGGGGTTGAACGACATCACCCGCCTCTCCCGCTGGGACGACGTGGTGCGCGAGGCCCGCCGCTGGCGCGACCGCGAGGACCTCTGGGTCATCCCCCTGCAAAGCGGCGGCGCCGAGCCCGCCGGTTATCTTCGCCTCGTCGCCAGCGGCTGGAGCCTTCAGCTCAACGAGCTCGACCGCGAAGCCGTCGCCGAGCTCGCCGGCGCCGTCCTGCACCAGGTGGAGCGCGAGGTCATTCGCGTCTCCCTCGACCTCCGGCAGGTGAACGAGGCCAAGGACCGCTTCCTCGCCGGCATCAACCACGAGGTCCGCAATCCCCTCAACGGCATCACCGGGCTCCTCCACCTGCTGCGCCAGGAAGGCTTGCGCGGCCGCCCCGCCTACCTCGTCGACACGCTGAGCGCCTGCGCCGAGCAGCTGGTCGCGACCATGGACAACGCCCTCGACTTCGCGAGCCTCACCCAGGGCCGAGTCGTCGCGCGCCCGACGAGCTTCGAGCTCGGCGCCCTCGTGCGCGGCAGCGTCGCGCATCACGCCATCGGCGCCGGCGACCGCATCGTCCTTCGTGTTCCCGAGGGGGAGCACTGGCTCCTCGGCGACGCCGGCAAGCTCCGCCAGATCATCTCCAACTATGTCGGCAACGCCTTGAAATACGGAAAGCCTCCCCGCGCCGAACTGCGCGCCCGGCTCCAGCCCGCCGCGTCGGGCGGCCAGGAACTGCGCGTCGAGGTGTTAAGCCCGTCCGATACCCCGGCGGACGAGAACCTCGACGAATGGTTCCGCCCTTTCCGCCGCGGCCAGCGCGCCGCGGAGATAGGCGCCGCCGGCTCCGGCCTCGGACTCGCCATCTGCCAACGCCTCGCCGAGGCGATGGAGGGCGCGGTCGGCGTCCGTCGCGAAACCGATCAGCTCGCGTTCTGGCTCGCGGTGCCCGTGAGCGCGGCCGACCGGCCGCGCGAGCCCGCGCCCGCGCACGCCCCGACCGATGAGCCCGCGACCCGGCCTTTCCATGTGCTCGCGATCGAAGACGAGGCCTACAACCGCCTCATCCTCGGCCACCATCTTCGCGCCTGGAACCTGGACGCCGACTGGGCGGGCAGCGGCGCGGAGGCCGAGCAAAAAATCCGCGAACGCCGCCCCGATCTCGTCATCATGGATTGGCTGCTCGGCGACACCGACGGCGCCACGCTTCTGCCCAGGCTGCTCGCCGCCCACGCCGACGATCCGCCCCCGGTCCTCGTGCTCAGCGCCTACGCCACCGACGAAAAAGAGAGCCAGGCCCTCGCCGTCGGCGCGCGCCGCTTCCTCAGCAAACCCCTCCGCCCCGACACTCTGCTCGCGGCCATCCAGGAAATCGTTCCCGGGTTCCGACTCGCCGGACCGCCCCGGTCGGGCACGCCCGCGCCTCCGCCGATCCTCGAACCGCAACAACTCGAACAAGGCCTTCGCGACGAATGGCGCGGCGTGACGGACCTTTGGCGCCTCCATCCCGATCAAGCCGCGAACCGGGTCCACCGCCTTCGCGGACTCGCCCGCCATCTCCCCGCCCCGGATTTGCATGCCGCGCTCCGGCGGCTGGAGAAGGCGCTCACCGACGGCGCCGCCATCGAGGTGACGGAAGCCCGCCTCGCCGCCGCGCGAGAGCTCCTCGAAGGCCGGGCCGCTCCCGCTCCCGAGCAAAAACCCGCGTCCGCCGCACCCTAACCGACACCAATGACCCGACGCTTTGGACTTTTAGGTGGACGGGACGGTCCCTCCGCCCGTGGTTTGCGAGCGCGGCCTCGCACGTCATCGCCCAAGCCGCGTGCGCGGGG
>CBINJQ010000220.1:0-7480 GCA_966251015.1 uncultured Akkermansia sp.
CCCGCCAAGACCCCGCAGGCCTACGCGGTCAACGAGATCACGGGCGAGATCGTGCAGCTTACCGACGGCCCCGACGTCGACACCTACTCGCTCAACGTTTCGCGCCACGGCATGCGGCTCTTTTTTCTGCGCGGAAAGCCCGCCGACGGCCCGCAACGCCTCGTCGTGCTCGACATGGCGGCCGTGCTCGCCGACAGCGCGGCGGGCACGGTGAAGGAGCGCTCCGCCTACGAGCGGCAGATCGGCGTGCTGCCCGCCGAGCACAAGGGCGCGGGCGGTTTCGACATCGATGCGGACGAGAGCGCGGCCTACTTCGGCGTGCGTTTCGAGGACGGCCCGCCCCGCGAACCGGGCAAGCCGATCCCGCAGGTGCCGAGCGGCATCGCCGCCGTCGATCTCAAGACCGGCGAATACCGCATCGTGCTGCGCACGCCGTTCCTCATGGGCCACGTTCAGGTGAATCCGTGGGCGCCGGGCGAGATCATCTATTGCAACGAGACCGGCGGCGACGCGCCGCAGCGCATCTGGACCGTGCGCGCCGACGGAACGGGCAACCGCCCGATCTTCAAGGAGGCCGACACCGATTGGGTCACGCACGAGGTCGTCGTCGACAAGGACACGCTTGTATTCAACCTCATGGGACACACTCCGGAGCTGCGGAAGCGGCCGACGGGCATCATGGCGATCAACCTCCGCACCGACGAGGTGACGCCGCTCGGCCAGATCACGCGCGGACAAGGCTTCTGGCACAGCCAGGCCACGCCCGACGGACGGTGGGCGGTGGGCGACAATTTCGACGGGGAGATCTTTTTGGTGAACCGGCGCACGGGCGAGATCCGCCTCGTCTCGACCGGGCACGTTATGAAGCCCGACCACACGCATCCGAACTTCAGCCCCGACGGCCGGCGCATCCTCGTGCAGTCGGGGATGCTCAGCGGCGGCAAGAGCCTCGACCTGATGCTCATCCCTGTGCCCGAGACCGCGACGGAGTAGGGCCCGTCCACCTGGTGGGCGAAGTCCGGTTTCGATCAGCCGTTGGTGCAGGGCGTCGCGGCGCGGGGCTTGACGGTAAAACAAGGCCGTGCGGGCGCGCGGCTGCAAACCCCGGCGCGCTCGGTTTGGTTGCGGGTCCACCTCGAACCCCGATGCCTCGTCGCCACGCTCTCTCGTTACGTCCCGTTTTTTTCGTTCCGGCTTCCATCACGCGCGCCGCGTTGGGCGCGTTGCTGCTGGCGGGGGCGGCGACCATTTCCAGCCGTCTGTCGGCGAACGAGGTGCCGCCCTCGTTGCTGGCCGCCGCGGGAGTTCGCGGACAGGCGACGATCTCCGGAAATGCTCCGCTCTCTCTGGCGCCATCGACGGGCACGTGGGATCTTTCACGGCACGAGTCGCTCTATTTCTCCGTGCGCAACCCCGGCCGCCAGCGGGTCACGGTCTGGGCGCGCGCGGAGAATCCCGAGGCCAAGGGCGTGACGGACAACGTGCGCAACGCGCTCGTCCTCGCCCCGGGGGAGAAGGGGGAGTTGCGGCTGCGGCTGACGCGCCGGCCGGAGGATCCGGGTTACGAGCCGTTCAAGCCCTTCTTCATGTATTTCAAGAACCTCAACGTGCGGGACAACACCATCGACCCCTCGTCGGTCGCGCGGGTGGTCGTGTGGATGGAGGAGGACTCGGCCGAGGCGAAAATCGCGCTCGAAACGGTGGCGGCGCGAGGCGAGGGGACGGCCGGTCCGGTGCCGTTTCTCCCCTTCGTGGATCGCTACGGCCAATACAAGCACGCCGATTGGCCGGACAAGATCCACTCCGACGCGGATTTCGAGACGGTGAAAAAGAAGGACTCCGCCGACATGGCCGCCAACCCGGGGCCCGCGGACTGGGACAAGTGGGGCGGTTGGAAAAACGGACCGAAGCGCAAGGCGACCGGCTTCTTTCGCACGGAGAAAGTCGACGGCAAGTGGTGGCTCGTGACCCCGGACGGCACGCTCTTCTGGTCCTACGGGCCGACCGGGGTGAGCGCCGGGGGCGAGGGCAGCCCGGTGACGGGGAAGGAAACGTGGTTCGAGGAACTGCCCTCGCCGGAGGGCCCGGCGGCGAAGTATTGGGGGCGCGGCCGGGGCGCGCGCTACATGTATTACGAGGACGGCAAGGAGTGGCGTTCGTTCTCGTTTTCCGGATTGAACGCCGAGCGCAAATACGGGCCCGACTGGCGCGAGGTCACGGCGGAGGGGCTGCACTCCCGGCTGCGTAATTGGGGAATGAATACGATGGCCAACTGGTCCGACCCGGTGGTCTACCTGAGGCGCAAGACGCCCTACGTGGTGGCGGTCGGCTCGGGCCCGCTGCGGCTCGACCATTTCCCGGACGTGTTCGACCCCGCCTTCGAACGCTCGGTCAACGAGGCGATGGACCGGCAGAAGGGCACGACCGCCGGAGATCCGTGGAACCTGGGCTACTTCGTCGACAACGAGCTCGCCTGGGGCGCGGGCCGCGGGGCGATGCGCGCCGCGCAGGGCGCGCTGAAGGCGACGGCCGGGTCGGGCACGAAGAAGGCTTTTGTCGCCCATCTGAAGGCGGCGCATCGGGAGATCGCGGCGCTGAACCGCGCCTGGGGCGTGAAGCACGCCTCGTGGGACGCCCTGCTCGCGGAGCGGGCCTTGCCGGAGCCGCAGACGGACGCGTTCAAGAGCGACTGCGCGGATTTCGGTCTGAAGATGACGGAAAAGTATTTCTCCACGGTGCGGGCGGCGGTGAAGCGCGTGGCTCCGAACAACCTTTATCTTGGTTGCCGTTTCCACGGTCACATCGACCGGTCGGTGGTCGAGATCGCGGCGAAACACTGCGACGTCGTCGGCTACAACATCTACGAGCGGCCTTCGGGACGCTTGAACCAGTATCGCGGCGCGGTGGACGCGCCGTTCATCGTCGGCGAGTTCGGCGTGACGAGCGACCTGGGCCAGACGCCCTGGCGCGGGCAGGTGATGACGCAGGACCAGGGCGAGCGGCTGCGCGACATGGAGCGCTGGCTCGGCGAGGCGTTCGCGCATCCGGCCTTGGTGGGGGCGCATTTTTTCCAGTTTCGCGATCAACCGCTGACCGGACGCGCGGACGGCGAGGCGACGCTGCGGGGCTTCATCAACGTGGCCGACACACCGCACTTCGACCTGGTGCAACTGAACCGTCGTCTCGCCTACAAGCTCTACGAGACGCGGGCGGGGGAGCGGCGTGCCGCGCCTTGATTTGCATGCCGGTCCTCCGATCGGGCGGGCGCCGTGTATCCGCGGCTCCCGCCGCGCGTTTCAGGTTTACGGCAATCTAGTAGAACCGTAGCCGCATTCGTCGTCTCTCGAGGTAGGGCGGGACCGTTGGGCCCGCCGCCTTTGCCTCTCAGCCTTCGCCACTCCGCTGCGGCGCGCCCAGCAGTCGCGCCCTGCCTTTCTCGCTAAGGTTCTACTTAAGACGCTCTAGTCCCGCCGCGCTTGCAGCCGTTGCAACAATGCCAGGCGCTCCCGCTCGATCTCTCCTCGTGTGCGGACGCCCCTGGCTCTCAGCACGGGCAGGGGAGGGCACCAGCCTTGCGTCGCGTGGAGCAGAAGAAAGCCGAGCACGGTCGCGGGAACCCACAGCCAGCGGCGGCCGACCAGCGCGCCCAGCGCCACCCCGGTCAACGCGAGGGTGGAGGCGTTTGCTTCCAGGACGCGTTCCACGTCCCATTCGCGGTCGAGCGCACGGAGGCGGTCGCGGATGATGTCGGCCGATTGTTCGCCGAAGAACACGATGTTGTGATCGGTTCTTTCGTCGATGCGGTGTTGAGTCGCGGGCCGGGTGTGCGACCTCACCCGGTCGTTGTCGTATGGAAATGTGGTCAGTCGGCTCATGATCGATCAGGGGTTCGCGACAGTTTACTCCCCGCACGGGCGCGGCGCCCATCGGTCGGTTGGCCGAGCCGGCCTGCGGTTATGTTTCCCACGTCGGTCGCCCCACGGCACCACGTTCGGGAAACAGGCTCCCGCGGGCGAACCGCTCGATCACGGAGCCGGCTGGGCGTCGCGTCGCTGGGCGGAATAGATGCCTTCCGCGCCGCTCGACAGATAGCCGGCCAGGTTGGCGACGGCGAAGAGCTCGAGGTGGCTTCCGCCAAACGTCTCCACCGCGAGCAGGGTGCAGGCCAGCGGGGTTTTGCTGGCGCCGGCAAACACCGCGACGAAGCCCAAGGCGACCCCGAGCGTCAGGGGGAGTCCCAAGAGCGGCCCCGCCGCGTGCCCAAGGGCCGCGCCGATGAAAAACAGCGGGGTCACCTCGCCGCCTTTGAATCCCGCGCCGACGGTCACGGCGGTGAAAACAAGTTTCCACAGCCAGCTCCAAGACGTCGCGCCCCCGCTTGCCCACAGGGTGAGCAGGCTCGGGTCTCCCGGATCCGGATTCGAGGCGCCCAGTCCGAAGTAGGCGTCCGTTTGCAGGACGAGCGCGAACAGCCAAAGCGCGACTCCGCCGAGCGCGGGCCGGAGCCACCAGGCCTTGTCCGCCGGCAGCGGAAGCTTGCCGACGCCGTGCGCAAGAGCGGTGAAACCGCGCGCGACGAAGCCGCAAAGCAGGCCGAGCCCCGCCGCCGACGCGAGAGGAGCGAGGGCGAGACCGGAGGGAAGCCCGGCGAGGTTTGCGAGCGAGGCGTAGTCTTCGTGGTGGATTCCCCAGGCGTGGCACACCTGGTCGCCGACCAACGAGGCGAGCAGGCAAGGGGCGAGCCATGCATGGCTGAGCCGTCCGCGCGTCAACACCTCGACCGCGAACACCGCCCCCGCGAGCGGCGTGCCGAACACGGCGCCGAAGCCGCCGGCCACGCCCGCGGAAAGCAGCATGCCTTGCGGGACCCGCGTCAACGCCCGCCATTTTTTCAACCCGCCGGCCAGCGCACCGCCCATCTGCACCGCGGTGCCTTCGCGCCCGGCGGATCCTCCGCAAAGGTGGGTCAGCAGGGTGGCCCCCAGCACGAGAGGCGCCATTCGCAACGGGACGCCGCCCCCGGGAGCATGGATCTCGTCGATGATCAAGTTGGCGCCCCGCTCCGCGCGGCCTCCGACGCGGCGATACACCAGGGCCGTCGCGATACCCGCGATCGGCAGCAGCGCGATCAGCCAGGGATGGGAGAAGCGAATCGCGGTGACCGCGTCCAAGGCGGCAAGAAACCCGGCGGCCGCGCTGCCCGCCAGGACTCCCACCGCGGCGGCCAGGGCCAGATTTTGGGCGGCGTCACGCAAGCGGGAGGAAAACGGCGGTAAACCCGAGGCGGAGGCGGTCATCGATGGGACGGCATGCATGAGGTCGAAACGTCCGCCCGGGCGCAACGGGGGAAATTTTCGCGGCGTCGTGTAAATCGTCAAAGGCGGCTCGAAATCTCGCGACGGCCCCGCATGGTCCCCGCGTGCGTTTCGCGTTCGCTCTCGCTTTCTTAAGCCTAGGCCTGGCCGTCGCCGAGGCGGCTCCTCGCGTTCTGATTCTCGCCAACAAAGAGGACGGCGAATCTCTCGCGGTCGCGCGCCACTACGCGGAGCGTCGAGGACTGCCGGAGTCCGTGATCGTGGCGCTGCCGATGCCGCTCAACGAGCAGATCACATGGCCGGAGTTCGTGACCTCGATCTGGAACCCGCTTTTGCGCGAGGCGATCTCGCGGGGCGACATCGACGCCATGGCGATGAGTTTGAAGGACGGGCTCGGGCGCATCAAGATCGTGCCCGCGGGCCACAAACTCGACGCGTTGGTGATCTGCCGCGGAGTGCCGCTGCGGATCGCCCACGACCCCGCGCTCTTTGACGAGAAGAGCAATCCGCTCACCGCAAACGCCGCCCTTCGCACGACCGAGGGCGCGGTCGATTCCGAACTCGCGCTTCTCGCGATCAACTGCCCGGCGATCGCGGCCTTTATTCCCAACCCCGTCCCGGCGGCGAAATCAAACGCGGCGCTGGAGGCCGCGTTGCGCGAGATAATCCCCGTGGGGCGCCTCGACGGTCCGTCCGTGGAGGATGCGAAGGGCCTGGTGGATCTCGCGTTGAAGGCGGAGCGGGACGGGCTTGCCGGACGCGCCTATGTGGACGTCGGCGGCCCGCACCGGCAAGGCGACGAATGGCTCGAGGCCTGCGTGCCGGAACTGGCGAAACTGGGATTTGAAACCGACGTGGACCGCGGCAGCGGATCTCTGCCGGGGCATGCGCGCTTCGACGCGCCGGTGCTGTATTTCGGCTGGTATGAAAGCGACTTGAACGGACCTTTCGCCGCGCCCGGATTCCGCTTCCCCGCCGGGGCGGTCGCGCTTCACATCCACAGCTATTCGGCGGCGACGCTGCGTTCGCCCACGCGCGGCTGGTCGGGTCCCTTGGTCGCGCGCGGCGTCACCGCGACGGTGGGCAACGTCGGGGAGCCTTATCTCCAGTTCACCCATCAGCCGCACTTGCTGTTGCGCGCGCTCTCGGAAGGGGCGCCGCTCGGCGTGGCCGCGCTTCGCTCGATCGAGGCGTTGAGCTGGAAGGGGATCGTTCTCGGCGACCCGCTTTATCGTCCCTTTGCGATTTCCGCCGACGCGCAATGGGCGCGACGAGGCGAGCTCCCGGCCGACGCCGAGGCGTATGCGCGGATACGGCGCATGCGGCTGCAAGCGGCGGCGGGTCGGCCGGACGAGGCCCTTTCGACAGGCCATGACGGCATGGTCAAGCATCCCGGCCTGGCGCTGATTCTGACCCTGTCCGGGATGCAGTTGAACGCCGGGGATGCGGCCGCCGCCCGCCGCACCCTGGGCGTTGTTTCCTCGATGCGGACATGGCGCGAGACGGATCGGATTCTGGTTCTTGGCGCGGCGCGGGCCTTGCGTGCCGCGAACGCGCCGCGCGAGGGAGTGAAGCTTGTCGCTCGTCTGCTGGAAGAGCGCGATTTGCCGCGGGATGTGCGCATGGAGGTCCTGAAAAATGGCGCGGAAGTGGCTCGCGCCGCGAAAGATTTTTCCCGGGCGGGGAAGTGGGACGCGGAGTATCAACAACTCAGCGCGCCGCCCCCATCATCCAACACGGCGCCGACGGGCAAGGCCGGGGCGGGCAAGTAGCGCGTCGCATATCCGGGGCCGGATTGGAATCGTGCCTCGCCTGAACGGCGGCCGGTCCAGGTGTATCTGTTTTTTGGGGCGGCGGAGTCGCGCCGCCCGCGGGCTATGAAGCAATCGGCGCCAAGCGGCGCGACCGATGGCGGTCTGACCGGGTTCCGCCGCAGCCGGTCGTGCCATCGCGCAGCCCGATGTGTTTCGGTTTCGGAGCGCCGGCCTACTTGGTCGCCGCGACGGCGACCGCGGGTTGCAGGGAACGGACGTCCTGAAGGATGCGAAGGCTTTCGCGGAGATAGACGTCCATTTTGCGATAGCGCGCGTCGGCTTCCTCGTCGTCCTCTTCGCCGTCCAGCCCCGCGTCGGGATCGTCGGAATTGCCTTCGCCCGGTTTCTTCT
>CBINJQ010000221.1:0-7472 GCA_966251015.1 uncultured Akkermansia sp.
CAAGGGCCACCAGGTCCTCGGCTCGCACATGCTCGAGATCTGCCCCACCATCGCCTCCGGCAAGCCCAAGGTGGAGATCCACCCGCTCGGCATCGGCGGCAAGGAGGACCCGGTCCGCTTCGTGTTCGACGCCCCCGCCGGCGACGCGCTCAACGCCTCGCTCGTGGACATGGGCAACCGCTTCCGCCTCATCGTCAACGAGGTCAAGGCCGTCAAGCCGCCCGCGCTGCCCAAGCTGCCCGTCGCCCGCGCCGTCTGGGAGTGCAAGCCCGACTTCAAGACCGCCTGCCAGGCCTGGATCCTCGCCGGCGGCGCCCACCACACCGGCTACAGCTACGTCGTCACGAGCGAGATGCTCGAGGACTTCGCGACCATCGCCGGCATCGAGACGGTCCACATCAACGCCGAGACCCGCATCTCGCAATTGAAGCAGGACCTTCGCACCAACGAGGTCTATTACCACATCGCCCAAGGCACCCGCGCCTGACGCGAGTTTGTTCGAGCATAGGTCCTATAGGTCTCGTAAGACTTATAGGACCTATTTTTTAAGCCCTCGATTTTCCGTTAGTTTCCCAACCCATCATGCCCCCCCTTCGTCTTCTCGCCTCCGTTCTCGGCTGTGCCGTCGCCCTCGGCTTCACCGCGTGCAGCAAATCCTCCGACTCCGCCGCGTCTTCCGGAGCCTCCGCCTCCTCCGAAAAGAAGATCAAGCTCGGCTTCCTCGTGAAGCAGCCCGAGGAGCCCTGGTTCCAGTATGAGTGGAAAGGCGCCGACAAGGCCGGCGCCCACCATGGCTTCGAGGTCATCAAGATCGGCGTGCCCGACGGCGAGAAAACCCTCGCGGCCATCGACAGCCTCGCCGCCAACGGCGCCCAAGGCTTCGTCATCTGCACGCCCGACGTCCGCCTCGGGCCCGCCATCGTCGCCAAGGCCAAGGCCGCGAACCTGAAGGTTGTCACCGTCGACGACCGTTTCGTCGGCGCCGACGGCAAGTTCATCACCGAGGTTCCCTACCTCGGCATGTCGGCCTCGCAAATCGGCGAAATGTCCGGACGCACCCTCGCCGAGGAGATGAAGCGCCGCGGTTGGAACCCCGCCGAGACCGCCGCCTGCATCGTCACCTTCGAGGAGCTCGACACCGCCCGTCAGCGCACCGACGGAGTCATCTCCGCGCTCAAAGAATCCGGCTTCCCCGCCGACCGCATCTTCAAGGCTCCGCAAAAAACCACCGACATCCCCGGCAGCTTCGACGCCACCAACGCGCTTCTCGCGCAGAAGACCGGCATCAAGAACTGGATCGTCGCCGGCATGAACGACACCGCCGTGCTCGGCGCCGTCCGCGCCACCGAAGGCCAGAATTTTTCCGCCGCCAACGTCATCGGCATCGGCATCAACGGCACGGACTGCCTCGACGAATTGCGCAAGCCCGCCCCGACCGGCTTTTACGGATCGATCTATGTCTCGGCTCCGACGGAGGGCTTCCTCACCGCCGAGATGCTTTATCTCTGGGTCAAGGAAGGCAAAACGCCCGCGCCCGAGACCTGGACCCCCGGCCGTCTCATCACCCGCGAAAACTTCGAGGAAGTGCTGAAATCCGAAGGCGTGCTCTAAAGAAGCGCCGCCGCGAGCCCGGCCGCCCTGCAGGCCCGACCGCCGGTCGGGCGCCAGGCCGGCGGCCTGGCCTGCAACGCATCGCCCACACGCATTCGTTCCGCCCCATGTCCGTCACCGTCTCCGCGTCCGCCGCCACATCCCTCGAGTTCGTCGCGCTCTCCAAGGAGTTCCCCGGCGTGCGCGCGCTCGACGGCGTCTCCTTCGCCGTGCGCGGCGGCGGCGTTCACGCGCTGATGGGCGAAAACGGCGCCGGCAAATCCACGCTGCTTAAAATCCTCAGCGGCGCCTACCACGCCACCTCCGGCTCGGTGCGCCTCGACGGCGCGGAGCGCGTCTTCGCCTCGACCGCCGAGGCAATCGCCGCCGGCGTCGCCGTCATTTATCAGGAGCTCCATCTCGTGCCCGAGATGACGGTCGCGGAAAACCTCCTGATCGGCCGCTACCCGCGTCGTGGTTTGCTCCTCGATCACACCGCTCTCCGCGCGGAGGCCGCGCGTCTGCTCGCGCTCGTCGGCGAGGACATCTCGCCCGACACCAAGCTCGGCCGCCTCTCGATCGCACAGCGCCAGATGGTCGAGATCGCCAAGGCGCTCGGGCGCGGCGCCCGCGTCGTCGCCTTCGACGAACCCACGAGCAGCCTCTCCGCCAAGGAGACCGCGCGGCTCTTCGAGATCATCCGCGACCTCAAGGCCAAGGGCCACGCCATCCTCTACGTGACCCACCGCATGGACGAGGTCTACGAGATCTGCGACGCCGCCACCGTCCTCCGCGACGGCCGCCACGTCGTCACCCACGAGTCGCTCGCCTCCGTCACGCGCGACGCGCTCGTGAAGAGCATGGTCGGCCGCGAGCTCACCAACGTCTACAACTACCGCGCCCGCCTCCACCGTCCGGACGGCCTCGACGTGCGCGATCTCGCCGGGCCCGGTTTGCGCGCCCCGGTTTCGTTCTCGGTGAAACGCGGCGAAATCCTCGGTTTCTTCGGTCTCGTCGGCGCCGGCCGCAGCGAGCTCATGCGCCTGGTCTGCGGCGCCGTCGCTCCCGTCGGGGGCGAGGTGAAGATCCACGGCGAGAAGCTGCGCTCCGGATCGCCCCGCGCCGCGATCCGGGCCGGCCTCGTTTTCTGCCCCGAGGACCGGAAAAAAGAAGGCATTGTCGCCATCCGCTCCGTCGCGGAAAACATCAACCTCAGCGCGCGCCGCTCGCGCCTCCGCGCCGGCCTCTTCCTCGATTTCACCTGGGAGAAGCGCAACGCCCGCGAAAAAATCGCCGGCCTGCGCGTCCGCACCGCCTCGGCCGAGACGCTCATCGGCACGCTCTCCGGCGGCAACCAGCAGAAGGCCATCCTCGCGCGCTGGCTCTCCGAAAACGTGCGCGTCATCGTCCTCGACGAACCGACGCGAGGCATCGACATCGGCGCCAAGAGCGAGATCTACGCGCTGATCCACGAACTCGCCGAGACGGGCGTCGCCGTCGTCATCGTTTCCAGCGAGCTGCCCGAGGTGCTGGGCATCTCCGACCGCGTCATCGTCATGCGCGAGGGCCACGTCGCCGCCGAGTTCGCCCGCGAAACCGCCACGCCCGAGGCCGTCCTTCACGCCGCGCTGCCCTCCGGGTCTGCCGCCGCCGTCGAGGCCGCCTAAACTCCATTCCATTTTCCACGTTCGATGAGTTCTCCCGCTTCCGCTTCCTCGTCCACCCAGCCTTCGGCCGTTTCCCGCCTTTGGGATGCGGCCGGCATGCTGCTGGTCTTCGCCCTTCTCTTCGTCGGTTGCTCGATCTTCGTGGAGAACTTTTTCTCCGTCACGAATCTCCGCGGCCTCGCGCTCTCCGTCTCCACCATCGGCATGATCGCTTGCACGATGATGTTCTGCCTCGCGGCGGGCGACTTCGACCTCTCGGTGGGCTCCGTCGTCGCTTTCGCCGGCGTGCTGGGCGCCACCGTCATGAACTCGACCGGCAGCGTCGCGCTCGGCGTCGCCGCCGCTCTCGCCGCGGGCGCCTTCATCGGTCTGCTTAACGGCGTCTTCGTCGCGCGCGTCGGCGTCAACGCCCTCATCACCACGCTCGCTTCGATGCAGATCGTGCGCGGCCTCGGCTTCATCGCGTCCGACGGCCGCGCCGTCGGTATCCAGACCGCCGGCTTTTATTCTCTGGGCGACAGCTCCCTGCTCGGAGTTCCCACGCCCGTCTGGCTGACGCTCGGCTGCTTCGCGCTTTTCGGCGTGTTGCTCAACTTCACGATCTTCGGCCGCAACGCCCTCGCCATCGGCGGCAACAAGGAGGCCGCCCACCTCGCCGGCGTGCCCGTTACCCGGATCAAGGTCGTCATTTTCACGCTTCAAGGCCTCGTGGCCGCCTTCGCCGGGCTCGTGCTCTCCGCGCGCATGACCAGCGGCCAGCCCAACACTTCGCTCGGTCTCGAACTCGAGGTCATCTCGGCGTGCGTGCTCGGCGGCGTCTCGCTCAGCGGCGGCGTCGCGCGCATCGGCGCGGTGGTCGCCGGCGTGCTCATCATGGGTCTCGTGCAGAACGCCATGAATCTCCTCAACATTCCTCCTTTCTACCAATACGTCGCGCGCGGCCTCATCCTGCTCGGCGCCGTCATGCTCGACCGTTTCAAACGCCGCTCCTGATAAAAATCGGTCCGATTAGTCGGATCAGACAGATCAGTCGGATCTTCTTTCCGCCTTTTCCTCCCCCCGCTCCCATGCTCGAAGAACTCAAACGCGAAGCCTACGAAGCCAACGTCGCCTTGCCGAAACACGGTCTCATCAATCTGACCTTCGGCAACGCCTCCGCCATCGACCGCGCGAAAGGCATTTTCGCCATCAAGCCGTCCGGCGTCGCCTACGCCGACCTCAAGCCGTCCGACATGGTCCTCATCGACCTCGACGGCAAACAGGTCGAGGGCACCCTTCGCCCCTCGTCCGACACGCCCACGCACCGCCGTCTGTTTCTCGCCTTCAAGGACATCGGCGGCGTCGTCCACACCCACTCTTCGCATGCCACCGCCTTCGCGCAGGCCGGCCGCGAGATTCCGATTTTCGGCACCACGCACGCCGACTATTTCTACGGCAACGTCCCCGTGACCCGCAAAATGACCCCCGCCGAGATCAGCGGCGGCGCCTACGAGTGGGAAACCGGCAGCGTCATCGTCGAGCTCTTCACCCAGCGCGGCCTCGATCCGGCGGATTTCCCCGCCGTGCTCGTCAACCGCCACGCGCCCTTCACCTGGGGCAAAAACGTCGCCAAGGCCGTCGAGGTCGCCGTCGCCACCGAGTGCATCGCCCACATGGCGCTCATGTCGCTCCAGCTCGAGCCGCAGCTCCCGATCATCGAGGCGCCGCTTCGCGACAAACATTTCAAGCGCAAGCACGGCCCCGGCGCCTACTACGGCCAGCCCGGCAGCTGCTGACACCTTCCGGCCCTCGGGTTTTCGAGTCGTCCCCGACATTCTTCAAATGCGGCGCACCGAAAGGTGCGCCGCTTTTTCGTGCCGGCCACCGGGTGGACGTGCGGGGCCCTCCGCGCGTTTCCGTCGTATCCGCACACGAGCCTCTGGGCCTAGAAACGGCAGTCGGATCGGGTCGTCTCGCGCAAGCTGTTGGCCGCCTGCCGCCCGCGTCACCCGCTCCATGCACCCGCCGGGTGCACGTCGGGGTTCCGCGAGCGCCATTCGACTCAACATCTTGCGCGATACTCCGCCACCCGACTGCCGTTTCTAGGCTGAGATCAGGACGCGTCGTCCTGAAATGCGTTGCCGCGCCCGCGCAAACATTGGCAAGTTCCCCCGCGCTACCCCTCGTCTCGTGATTCGCGAAACCCCCCGCGTTCCGAATGTCCGCGCCCGAGCCGTCCCGCCCGCCTCTCATGGCGCGCGGACAGGTTTTCCGTCCGCCCCCGTCCGACGCCGCGGCGTGGTCGAAGTTCGGCGCGCGCGCACCGCTTTCTTCCTCCAGCCCCATGATCCAATCCGTCCTCGTTCTCGGTTCCGGCAGCGCCGGACTCATCGCCGCACTCGGGTTAAAACGTAAATTGCCGCAGCTCGCCGTTCGCGTGGTGCGCAGCCCGGAGATCGGCATCATCGGCGTCGGCGAAGGCACGACGCCCAGTTTCCCCAAGCACTTGTTCGAGTTTCTCGGCGTCAGCCGAAAACGCTTCTACGCGCTGGCCGAGCCGACCTGGAAGCTCGGCGTCCGCTTCCTCTGGGGGCCTCGGGGACGCTTCGACTACGCCTTCCTGCAGCAGCTCGACATCCAGTGGAAAAACCTGCCGATGCCGCACGGCTTCTACTGCGACGAAGAGTTTGGCTGCAACAACATCGCCCAGGGCTTGATGGCGCACGACAAGGTTTTCCCGCGCCAGCCCAACGGTTGCCCCGACATCCAGGACTGGCACGCCTTCCACATCGAGAACGTGAAACTCGTTCACTTCCTCGAAACCATCGCCCGCGAGAGCGGCGTGGAGATCGTCGACGGCAAGGTCACGCACAGCGAGCCGCGCCCCGAAGGAGGCATCGCCTCGGTGGGGACCGACGACGGACGACGCTTCGCCGCCGATCTGTTCATCGACGCCAGCGGCTTTCGCGCCGAGTTGATCGGCCGCGCCCTCGGCGAACCTTTCGAGGGTTTTGATCGCTCGCTCTTCTGCGACCGCGCCGTGGTCGGGGGCTGGGAGCGCACCGACGAGCCCATCCTCCCTTACACCACCGCCGAGACGATGGACGCCGGCTGGGCCTGGCGGATCGACCACGAGCACCACGTGAACCGCGGCTACGTGTTCTCCTCGCGGGCGATCTCCGACGAGGCCGCCGTCGAGGAGTTCGTGCGCCGCAACCCCAAGGTCCCGGCCTCCCCGCGCATCGTCAAATTCCGCTCCGGCCACCACCGCCGCCAGTGGGTCGAGAACGTCGTCGCGATCGGCAACGCCGCCGGCTTCGTGGAGCCCCTCGAGGCCACCGCGCTCATGATCGTGTGCAGCCACACCGAGACGCTCGTTCATCTGCTCTCCCAGTCCCGTCTGCGGCCCACGCCCACGATTCGCGCGCTTTTCAACGACATGACGTCGGACAACTGGAAGGACATCCGCGATTTCCTGGCGCTCCACTACAAGTTCAACACCGCCCGCGACACCCCGTTCTGGCGGCATTGCCAAAACGACACCGACGTGTCCCGCCTCCAGCCCTTGTTGGAGTTCTACGCGGAGAACGGACCGAGCAACTTCTGCCGCCACCGCATGCCGAGCATCCAGTCCGATTTCGGCAGCGAGGGCTTCCTCGCCATGTTGGTGGGGAACAAGGTGCCTTACGCCGCCCGTCACCAGCCCACCGCCGACGAACTTCAAATCTGGAACGCCTACCGCGCCCAATACAACCAGCTCGGCAGCCAGGGATTGGATGTGAGGGAAGCCCTCGGCTACGTGCGCCATCCCGCGTGGCAATGGCACGGCGACGCGGGCAAGAGCTGAACCTGGAACCGACGATAGCCCTGACTCAGGTCGCGCAACCCGCCGGACGGCTGCCGATCCGGGGCCTGTTAACACTATAGGAGGCTGGGCTAAATGAGCGCGAACGAAACAAAGCCGCGATGGACCGCGTCGAGCTTGTCACCGCGGGTGAAGACGCGGCGGAGGCCATTGAGGCGCCGGAGGACTCGCTCACCTCAGTTGCGCTTCCTGTGGAGGTCTTTGTTCGGCCGCCACGGTTTTAGGGGCTGAGGATAGGGCGGGACAACCGGCTTGAAGCCCGGCAAGCAGGCGAGACCGCGCGTTTCGTCGTCTCTTGGCCATGTCCATGACGAACGCGCAGCCATCGGAGGGGCGGTCCGATTCGCCAATCGGTTCGCGCCCCTCGGGGC
>CBINJQ010000222.1:0-7459 GCA_966251015.1 uncultured Akkermansia sp.
AGCTGCTGGGCTCCCAGGCCGGTCGCGGGGCATTCGCGGCAAATATTCATGGGGGGGCGGGGTCGGGGCGGCGGGGATCAGGCGAGGGTTTCGAGCGCGCGCTCGAGGAGCTTGTCCCGGCTCTGGATGAGGCGCTGGTTGGCCTCGTAGGCGCGGGCGATGTTGACGAGGTCGACCATCTCGCGGAGGGGGGCGACGTTGCTGTTTTCGAGGTAGCCCTGCTGGACCACCGGGTTCTCGACCGGCGCCATGGCCGCGCTTTCGTCGGCCAGGAACAGGCCGCCCGCGAGCGGGACGAGCCGCTCGGGCGCGCCGGCCCGCGCTATGCCGAGGCGGCCCAGGATGGTCTCGCCCTGGCGAACGGTGCCGTCCTCGGTGATCACGGGCGGGCCGCCCGAGGGCAGAAGCTGGATCGGCGCCCCGTCGGCGGAAAGAACCTCGAAGCCCTGGCCGTTCACGATGACGCGGTCGGAATCGAGACGGAATTCGCCCGCCCGGGCGTAGGCGAGCGTGTCGTCCGGCATGCGCACGGTGAAAAGCCCCTCGCCCGAGATCGCGAGGTCGAGCTCGCGGCGCGTGGGGGTGTTTTCCCCGCTCCGGTGGACCACGCTGTAGCGAGTCTGCGGATACAAGGCGTCGGCGCCCTCCCCGCGGTCCGGGCGAACGCCGTCCCCGGAAAGGATCTCCCCCCTGCCCTCCGCCGCGATCTGGACGACGCGGCGCTTGAAGCCGGTGACCTGGCTCGAGGTGATGTTCTGCGCCACCGCGTCCTGCCACCGCTCGAGGGCGCCGAGGGCGGATGCGCTTTGGTAGAGGCCGACGTTCATGGCGCCGAACTCTTAGCACGGCCGATGCCAAGCGCGTTACTCGCATCCCGCCAGCGGTTTAACACATCCCCCGCCCTGCGGGAGAATTTTGCCCCGCGACGTCGGCAGTTTTTGCCGAGCCCGGGGCCCGGGCCGAAGGGCGACGCCCGCGTCAGGCGCAGGCGGCGTAGACGCAATCGATCACGACCTCCTCGCCGCATCCGCAGGTGACGACGAGGCGGGTGACGCGGTCGCCCTCGCGAACGCACTCGACCGAGGGGGAGCGTCCTCCGGGCGCCTTGGCGCAGGCCGACAGCGGGCGCGCGAGGACGGCGAGGCCGGACGAGGGCGCGGGGGCCGGCGCCGGCGCGGACGCGACCGTCGAGAGCCGCTCGGAGGACGAGTCGGCCGGGGAAACGCGAGGGCGGTCGGAGAGAAAGGATTTCATCGCGGGACGGGAAAGGGATCAGCGCGAGGCCGGGGACGAGACCACGCGCGGCTCGGCGGAGACCGGGTCGGGCGCCGCGCCGTCGCGGGGAGGACCTTCGGCGCCGCCGACACGAAGGCTCAGGGTGACGCGCTGGTTGGCCTCCGCCTCCGGATCGAGCCCGGGCATGGGCCGCGTGTCGGCGTAGCCGGTGACCCGCTCGACGAGGCCGGGCTCGACGGCGTAGCGGACGAGCGCGCGGCGGGCGGCGTTGGCGCGATCGGCGGAGAGCTCCCAGCCGGAGTAATCGGCCTGCCCGAGATCGAGACCGGAGCGGGCGTGCCCCTCGATGATGACGCGGAAGCCGTGGCGCTCGATCATCCAGGCGAGGCTTTGCAGGACGAAATCGCCCCAGGCGGTGAGACGGGCCGTGCGATCCTCGAAAAGCGCTTTCCGGGCCCGGTCATAAAGGACGATGCGAAGCCCGTCGCTGGTGACCTGGACGTCGATGGGATTGTCGGCGAGGTCCTGCTCGAGGTTGAGGAGACGGTAGACGTCCTTGGCGACGGAGTTGAGAAACTGCAGGTCGATCGTGTGGGCGCTCGTGGCGCCGCCCGCGCGCTTGTCGTCGCTGTTGTTCACGCCACCCTGGTTGGCGGGCTTGGTCGAGTCGAAGTCGAGCAGTCCGGACTTGGCGTCGTAGGGGGAGTTGAACGGATTCTGGAAATACTTGGAGGTCGCGATGAGGATCTCCTTGTCCTGCGCGGAGAGCCACATGACCAGGAAGAAGGCCATCATCGCGGTCATGAAGTCCGCGAACGCCACCTTCCAAGCTCCGCCTCCTTTGCCGGCCATGTTCGTGCTACGGGGTCGAGGGTTCGGGCGGGGCGGCAGGCGTCACTTGATGCCCTTGAGCATCTCCTCGAGCTCGTCGCCGCCGGGCTGGCAATCGTGCCGGACGGTGCGTCGCGCGACCTCGATCGCTGTGATGGGCGCCATGCCCTTGGCGAAGCCGGAGATGGCGGTGGCGATGCAGCGGAGAAAGGCGATCTCGGAGGCGTTGACCGACTGGATGCGGCCGGCGAGCGGGGCGACGATGCCGTAGGCGGAAAACACGCCGAGCATCGTGCCGGTGAGGGCGGCGGCGACCTTGTGTCCGACGGCCTCCGGACCGTCGGCGATGGCCGCCATGGTGTTGATGATGCCGAGCACGGCGGCGACGATGCCGATGGCGGGCAGCGAATCGGCGATGAGCTGAAGGGCGTGCACGGGGTGCGACGCCTCCTCCTCCTTGGCGGCTAGCTCGGTGTCGAGGAGGCCCTCCAGCTGGTCCGGCTTGATCTTGCCGTCGATGAGCGGGCGCATGCCGTTGACGAAAAACTCCAGGCGCGCGCGGTTCGCGAGGAACGCCGGATACTTCGAGAAAATCGCGCTGGCGGACGGATTGGAGACATGCTCCTCGAGGGCGATGAGGCCGTTGCGACGGCCCACGATGAAGACGCCGTAGGAGAGCTTGAACAGCTCGACGTAGTTCTCGCGCGTGTCGCCCTTGCCGCCCAACGCCTGCTTCAGCTTGGCGAAGATCTCCTTGATCACCGGCATGGGCGTGGCGACGACGAGGACGCCGCCGGCCATGCCGAAGATGACGACGAACTCGGAGGCGTGCAGCAGCACGCCGGGATGGCCGCCGGCCATCATGAAGCCGCCCAGAACCGAGAGCAGGACGAGCGCGAGTCCGACGAGGATCAACATGGCGAGGAGGAGCCCGGCGAGGCGGCGGGGTCAGCGGTTGCGCGCCGCGCCCACGGCAGCGCGGAGGCCGAGGATGGCCCGCGAGTGGATCTGGCAGATGCGCGACTCGGTGAGGCGGAAGACCGCCGCGATTTCGGCGAGCCGCATGTTTTCGTGGTAATACATCGCGAGGACACGCCGTTGAATATCGGGCAACTCGGAGATTTTTTGAGCGACAATTTGCCCCAGTTCCTCCTGTTCCATCCGCCGCTGGACCGGGATCGCCTGCTCGTCCGCGATCATTTCGTGGCGACTGACGCCGTCGCCGTCCTCGCTCTCGGGGTTGCCGTCGATGGCGATGAAACTGACGGGCCGCACCTCGACCAGCCAATGCTCGTAGTCCTTTTGGGAGAGCCCCAGGTGGGCGCAGATCTCGGAGTCCTCCGGCGCCCGGCCGAAACGTTGTTCGAGCTCCGCGATGGCCGCCTTCAGTTTCCGCGCCTTGGCGCGCGCCCGCCGGGGGAACCAGTCCAGCCGGCGAAGCTCGTCAAGCACGGCGCCGCGAACGCGAAGGGTGGCGTAACCGGCGAACGTGTGCTGCTGCTCGGGATCGTAGCGCTTCACGGCCGCGATCAGACCGGTGACGCCGACGCCGTAGAGATCGTCGGCGTCGACATGGGCGGGCAACGAGAGCCGTATGCGGTCGACGACGTTGCGAACGAGCGGGAGATAGCGCTCCACGAGGCTCTTTTCGTCCACCGTGCCCCCGGCGGACTGGTAGGCTCGCCACGCCGACGTGGCCGCGGGGTTTGGCTCCGTCGCGACGGCGGCGGGTCCGGTGGCGGAGGGGGAGGATAGTTCCGGTGTCATGGCGAATCAGGAGTTGACGGGGCTAGCGGTGCGGTGGGCGCAAGGGCGCCGAAGGGGAAGCGGGAGGGGCCGGGGCGACGGCGGCGGACGGGCCGGGCTCCGCGCGGGCGGCGGCGTGCCTGGCGGCGAGCGACTGGGCGAAGGCGTTTTCCAGCGCGCGCCAGAACCAGCGGCCCACGAAGGCGAAGGCCAGGCAGGCGAGCGCGGCGTCCCGCAGCACGGGCTCGAAGTCGCGCCCCGAGGCGAGCCCGACGGCGCCGACGAGAAGGAAGCCGAAGACCCCGGAAACCAGGAAGGCGAACCTCATGCGACAACGCCCTCCCTTCGTGGCGGCAGGGTGCGCGCGAGCAGCTCCCGGAGCACGTCGCGGCTCGTCTCGCCCGTCAGCCCCGGGCCGGTCCCGAGGAACAAAGGACTGAGCCGGCCATCGAGGAGAAATTCCCAGAGGCGGCCCCAGCGCGGGGTTTCGTCGAGATGGGAGAACACGAGGTGCGTCGCCCCGTGCGCGAGACCGCGCGCGTAGGCCGCGCGCAACGCGTCAGGCTCGTAGGCGGCGTTGAGCACGAGCACGCGGCCGTCGAAGCCCTCGGCGGCGAGGAAACGCGCGAGCGCCCGGTCCTCCGCCGAGCCCTCGGGAGGCAGCGCCGGCAAGTCCGCGAAAAGAAACCCCTCGCCCGGGCCGCCCGCGCCGAAGCCGGGCGCGTAGTGCTCCACCGGCACGCCGAGCGCCTCGCCGAAAACCTCGAGCGAGGGCGCGGGGTTGGGGCGGCCGAACTCGACGCGCCAGACACGCCCGGAGGCGCAACGCTCGAGGACCTCGTGCGAGAGCTGCTTGCAGAGCGCGGTGGTGCGCCCCACCCCGGCGGACCCGAGGAAGGCGACGCGTTTCGGAAGCGCGGCGGGCGGCCGGGCGGCGGCGCGCAGGTCGCGATGGAGGTCGGCGAAGGCCTCGTGCAAAGGGCGGGAGAGCGCGCGGGTCCATCCGGGCGACGACTCGAGCCGGGCGAGCAGACGCTCCGGAAACCCGGCCTTGCGCAACAACGCCGGCAGGCGCGAGCCGTCGGCCAGGGCGGGCGAAAACGGGGACGTCCCTGGTTCGGGCTCCTCCCGCGGTTCCCGCTCGACGGGCTCGGGCGGCGGCGGAAGCTCCGCGACCACCTCGAAGCGCGGCGCGCTCCAGAACCGGGACAACCCGCTTCGCGGCTTCGACGAGACGGACAGCACCCGCGCGTTCGCGCCCAGGCGACGCCGGATCGTCTCGACGGCCTCCGCCGCCGAGGCGACCTCGAAGCGGTAGGCGCCGGGAGCGGGGGTCGCGGGGCTCGCGTCGGGGGCCGGGGCTCTGTCTTCGATTGTTCTCACGTTCCGGGGAATCAGGCCGCGGCGCGCGCGGGCGCGGGCGCATAGCCGGGGGGGACGGGGATGATGCCGGCGTTCTCGACCTCGGTGGCGGAGGGCAGCTCCTGGTAGGCGACGACGGCGAGGCGGGGAAACGACGGCTCGAGGAACCGCCGGAGCGGGAGGCGGATCTCCGCGCCCACGACGATCACGGCGGGCCCGCCGCCGTCCGTGAGCGCGGCCGCGCCGCGCGAAAGGTTCTCCAGCAGATGGCGGCCGAGGACCGGGTCGAGAGCCAGACCCACGTCGCCCGGGGAGCGGTGGACGCGTCCGCCGAGCAGCTGCTCGAGGCGCGGGTCGAGCGTGAGGGCGCGGACCACGCCCGGGCGCGACTCGTATTCGCCGATGAAATACATGCCGATTCTCCGGCGGACGAGCTCGCTGAGGTCGTCGGGGTTCTTCGTGGCGGCGGCGAAATCGGCCACGCCCTCGAGGATGAGCGGCAGGCCGAGGACGGGCACGCCCTCCCGGAGCAGGTTTTGCAGGACGCGCTGGATGACGCCGAGGTTGACGAGATCGGGCAGCAGCTCGGACACGAGCGCGGGGTGGGTCGTCCTCACGTGGTCGACGAGCGTCTGCACCTCCTGGCGGCCGAGCAGGTGGTGGGCGGAGGCCTTCAGCACCTCGGAGAGGTGGGTGATGATGACGGAGGCCGCGTCGACGACGGTGTGGCCGTTGAGCTCGGCGACCTTGCGCTCGCTCTCCTCGATCCAGACGGCCTCGAGGTTGAAAACCGGCTCGCGGCAGGGCGTCCCGCGCAAGGTCACCCGGCTGGCGCCGACGTTCATCGCCATCCAGCGGCCGGCGATGACGGAGCCGCGGCCGACCACCTTGCCCCGCAGCAGGAAACGGTAGTCGTTGGACTCGAGCTCGAGATTGTCGCGCACGGAGATCGGCGGGACGATCACGCCGCGTTCCCGCGCGAGGGTTTTTCTCACGCCCGTGACGCGGGCGAGCAGGTCGCCGCCGCGGTTCGAGTCCGCGAGGGCGAGCAACCCGTAGCCGACCTCGATCGCGAAGACGTCCTGGTCGATGACCCGGCGAAACTCCTCCGCGATGGGCGACGCGGAGGCGCCGGCCGCGGGGGCGGCGGCCCCGCCCGGGCCGGCGGCGGACGCGGCGGCCTTCGCGGAGGAAGCGGCGTCGACGCCACCGGGCCCGTCGGCGAACTCGTCCGGCTTTCCGCGTCCGAACTGGCGGCCGGCGTAGAACGCGAGCCCGCCGAGGATGGCGAAAGGCAGGACGGGCATGCCGGGCATGAGGCCGAAGAGGCCGAGCACGACGCCGACGACGCGCAGCGCGCGAGGATAGGCGGTGAGCTGGCGGCCGATTTGCGCGCCGAGGTTGCTGTTCTCCGAGGCGCGGGTGACGAGCACGCCGGCGGCGACCGAGACGACGAGCGCCGGGATCTGCGAAACGAGGCCGTCGCCGATCGAAAGGAGGGTGAAGCGCTGGAGCGCCTCGGGGAGGGAGAGCCCCATCTGGAAGGCGCCGATGGCGAAGCCGCCGAGGACGTTGACCAGCGTGATGAGGATGCCGGCGACGGCCTCGCCGCGCACGAACTTGGAGGCGCCGTCCATCGCGCCGTAGAAGTCGGCCTCCTTCTGGACCTTCTTCCGGCGGGCGGCGGCGGTGACCTCGTCGATCGCGCCGGCGTTGAGCTCGGCGTCGATCGCCATCTGCTTGCCCGGGAGCGCGTCGAGCGTGAAGCGGGCGCTGACCTCGGCGATGCGGCCGGCGCCCTTCGTGATGACGACGAAGTTTATCAGCACGAGGATGATGAACACCACGAAGCCGACGATGTAGTTGCCCTGGATGACGAAGTGGCCGAAGGCGTCGATCACCCCGCCAGCGTGGCCCTGGGTGAGGATCAGGCGCGTGGTGCAGATGTTGAGCGCCAGCCGGAAGAGGGTGAAGGCGAGGAGGATCGTGGGAAAGCCGGAGAAGTCCGGCGGGTCCTTGACGTAGACCACGACCATCAGGACGAGCAGCGAGAAGCCGAGGCTGACGGCCAGGAGGGCGTCCAGCACCATGTCCGGCACGGGCATGATGAGGAGCATCACCGTGGCGAAGAGCGAAACGGTGAAGATAAGATCGGCCCGCCGCTGGAACAGCGGGGAAAGCGGAATCTCGGCGGATGAGGCGGCGGGGCTCATGCCGGGCCTTCCGCGCCGACGGCGGCCGCGGCGGCGCGGCGCGAAGGCAGGCGATAAAAGTAGTATCGATG
>CBINJQ010000223.1:0-7457 GCA_966251015.1 uncultured Akkermansia sp.
GGTAGTGGCTGGAGATGAAAACGGGGTTTTTGACGCGGCGCATCGTGATGTCGCGGTAGGTGAGGTCCTCGACCAGGCCGCCGCGGTCGCGCGCGGCTTTCATGCGGATGCCCGACGAGGTGGCGTCAAAGGTGACGCGCTCGGCGAGAAGGCCGCGGATGCCGCCGCCGGTGTGGCTGCCGATGGAGAGCCCGTGGCCGAAGCCGAGGGCGCAGTCGCGGATGACGAAGTTCTCGCAGACGGGCGAAGGCCAGCCCCGGGCGGAGTGGGTCAGGACGACGATGTTGTCGTCGCCGGTGGAGACGCGGCAGCGCTCGATCAGGTAGTTTTTCCCCGAGAGGTTGAGCCCGTCGGTGTTGGGCGACTCGTCGGGGGCCTCGAGGGTGAGGTCGCGGATCGTGACCTCGCGGCAGAGGCGGAGCGCGACGTGCGTATTGGGCGGATTGATACTGGTGAAGCCGGAGAGCTCCACGCGGTCGCAGCCGTCGAGAAGGATGAGCTGGGGGCGGCGTAAGGCGAGTTCCTTGGCGCGGTATGCGCGCCACCATGGTGCGCCCTGGCCGTCGATCCGGCCGGGCCCGCCGATGCGGAGGTCGCTCACGCCGGAGGCGGAGAGCAGGCTGGCGTAGCGGGAGGAGTCCGACGGGTAGCCTTGCTCGCGGGGGAGGAGCTTGAGCACGGCGCCGGCGGAGAGATGAAAGTCCAGCTTTGAAGCGAGGCGGAGCGGGCCGACGACGTAGTCGCCGGGCGCGAGGACGAGTTTTCCGCCGCCCGCCGCGTCGACGTGATCGATCGCTTTTTGCAGGGCGGCCGTGACGGGGGCGTCGAGGTTGGGGACGACCCCCAGATCCGTCGCCGAGAACTCGCGGTCGGGGATGCGCGGGCCGGCGGGGACCAGCGACGCGAGGTCCGCCGCCAAGGCGGAGGCCGCCGCGAGGCACGCGGCGAGAAAGAGCGGCAGGGCTTTCATTCGGGGGAACGGGCTCGCGAGACAACGAACGGGGCGAAACGCGGAGACCGGGCGTATGACGCAAGCAAAGGAGCATGTGGTAAACCGGCGCGGGTGCGCGCATCGTTGCGCGACGGGATGGTCAACGATGCGCGCGGCGGCCGGTTTGTGGGCGCCGCGCGGCGGGGGCTAAACGGGTCGTCCGGTCGATACGCCACGTGCTTCGCCGGTCCCCTCCAACCCCCGCATTCAAAGCATGATCCCGTGTCGTTTGTCGTCTTCGGAGATTTCGATCCGGACCAGCCATGCGAAGTCCGCGATGGAGCGTCGCGCCGCCCGGGTCTAGGGAAGGGGTTCCTTCCCTCGCTTCCCGCCTAGAACGAATCCAATCTCGATGTCTTCGACCCAAGTTCCCGGTTCTCCCGCCAATCCCGTTTCATCCGCCTCGCCGGGCGGGGCGGACGGCAGGTTCAGATGGGTTGTCTGCGGTCTCCTGTTCTTCTCGATCGTCGTCAACTATCTGCACCGGCAGATCATCAGCATCCTCAAGCCCGAGCTGAGCCGCGAGCTGGGCTGGAGCGAGATCGACTACGGCATGATCGCGGCGTCTTGGTCGTTCGCCTACGCGTTCGGTTATCTTTTTGGCGGACGCATCATCGACCGGGTGGGGCCCAAGCGGGGGCTGCCGGTGTTTGTCGGCCTTTGGAGCCTGGCGGCGATCGCGCACGGTTTTTGCGCGTTCATCGCGCCGGACGCGGTCGCGAGTTTCCCGTGGTTCAAGAAAACCGAGGGCGGACTGGCGCTGGCCACCCTGGTGATGCCGATGACGGTGACGGGCTTCGTCGTGTCGCGTATCGCGCTGGGCCTGCTCCAGGGCGCGAATTTCCCGGCCGCGATCAAGGTCGTGGCGGAGTGGTTCCCGGTGAAGGAACGCGCGCTGGCGACGGGCTGGTTCAACACCGGCTCGAACGTCGGCGCGGTCATTTGCCCGCTGCTCGTCCCGCTGCTCTACAAGTGGGTGGGCTGGGAGTGGACCTTTTATCTGACCGGCGCGGCCGGCCTCCTGTGGCTCGTCGCCTGGAAGGCGTTTTATCACGAGCCGAAGGATCACCCGCGTTTGTCGGCCAGCGAGCTCGCCTACATCCGGGACGGCCAGCCCGCGACCGAGGAGAAACCGAAGCGCGTGTCGTGGCTGAAGCTCCTGGGCTACCGCGCGGTGTGGGCCTATGTGATCGCCAGCATCCTGGCGGGGCCGGCCTGGGGATTTTATCAGTCCTTTCTGCCGGACTTCCTGAACAAGCGCTTCCAGCTCAACCTGGCGTCGACGGGACTTTGGACCGCGATCTTCTTCGCGCTCGCGGCCGCGGGCGGCGTGGGCGGCGGCTGGCTCTCGGGCAAGTTCATGAAGCAGGGCTGGACCTTGAACAAGGCCCGCAAGCTCACGCTGCTCACCTGCGCCCTCGCGGTGGTGCCGATCTATTTCGCGCCCTTCGCCAACCACGTGCTGCTCGCGGTGGTGATCATCGGTCTGGCCGGTTCCGCGCACCAAGGGTGGTCGGCCAATCTCTTCAGCGTCGTGTCGGACACGATGCCGAAGGAGGCGATCAGCTCGGTGGTGGGTTTGGGCGGATTCGTCGCCTATTTCACGGGCGGCTTCGTGAACGGGCTGGTCGGCTTTATTCTCGAAAAGACCGGAGGCGGGTATGTGTGGGTGTTCGCCTACTTCTCGGGGATGTATCTGCTTTCCCTTACGGTGCTGCAAATCCTGGTGCCGCGCATCGAGCGGGCGGAGGCCTGATCCGATCATGAAAACGACACGCCGACTCGGATTGCTCGCGACGATTCTGGCCGGGGGACTGCTTTCCCTTGCGGCGGGGGAACCTCGTTACGCGCGCGACGTTCCCTACGTGGACGACGGCGATCCGGCCCGGCGGCTCGACATCTGCACGCCCGACGGCGCGGGACCCTTTCCGGTGGTGATCCTCGTCCACGGCGGCGGCTGGGGCAGCGGCGACAAGGCCGGCGCCGAGAAGCCCAACTCGGGCGCGGACATCACGCCATGGTTTCAACCGCTCACGGACGCGGGCATCGTCTGGGTTTCGATCAACTATCGTCTCGCGCCGGCGCACCGCTGGCCGGCCCAGATCGACGACACCCGCGCGGCGGTGTCCTGGGTTCGTGAGAATATCGCCAAACACGGCGGAGATCCGGCGCGGCTGGCCATCATGGGGCACTCCGCGGGCGGACACCTCGCGCTGATGGCCGCGCTTCCCGCGCCCGGAAAACCCGCGCCGGTGGCGGCCGTGGTCGGCTGCGCGGCGGTTTCGGACCTGGTCTCGGATTCGCAACGCCGCGGATCGATCAGCAAGGCGCTGCAGAATCTTCACAACCTCCCGCCGGAGATCACGCCCGCCGCGATCGAGGTGCTGGCGGCGAGCTCGCCGCTCGGGCGCGTGGGTCCGGGCTGCCCTCCCGTGTTGCTCCTTCACGGCGACGCGGACCGCACGGTGCCGCTCACGCAGTCGAACGCGTTTCAGGACAAGGTTCGTTCGGCGGGCGGGCGTTGCGACATCGACGTTCTCCATGGCGCTCCGCACCGCCTCACCGAATGGGCGAGACACGACCCCGAGTGGACCCGCGTTCTGACTGACTGGTTGCACGCGCGCTGGGCCGAAAATGCCCCGAGTCCAAAACCCTGAACATGCCCCTTCGCCCCATCCTGCCCTTTACGCTCATGTCCCTTCCTCTCTCCGCCTTCCTGATCGAGACGCCCGTCCGCGGCGCCGGGGAAACCTCCCCCGCGCCCGTCGCGCCCTGGGTGGCAGATCGCGGGGATGGCAGCTACCGGAACCCGGTGCTGCACGCCGACTATTCCGACCCCGACGTGGTGCGGGTCGGCGACGACTACTGGATGACCTCGTCGAGCTTCAACCACGTGCCCGGGCTGCCGATCCTGCACTCGCGCGATCTGGTGAACTGGACCCTGGTCAACCACGCGCTTCCAGCGCAGGTTCCGGTCGAGCATTTCAAGACCCCGCGCCACGGCGAAGGCGTATGGGCTCCGTCGATACGCCATCATGCGGGCAAGTTCTGGATTTTTTACCCGGATCCCGACTTTGGAATCTATGTCATCACGGCCGAGGACCCGCGCGGAAAATGGAGCGAGCCCTTCCTCCTGAAAAGCGGGCGCGGGCTGATCGATCCCTCCCCCTTGTGGGACGAGGACGGACGCGCCTGGCTGGTGCATGGCTGGGCGAAGAGCCGGGCCGGGATCAACAACCGCCTTACGCTTCACGAGATGAAGCCGGACGGCACCGGCCTGCTCGACGAAGGCATGGTCGTGATCGACGCGGACAAGATGCCCGGCTGGCGCACGCTCGAGGGGCCGAAGTTCTACAAGCGCGACGGCTACTACTTTATCTTCGCGCCCGCCGGCGGGGTCGCCGAAGGCTACCAGGCGGTGTTTCGCGCCCGCGACATCCGGGGGCCCTACGAGAACCGCATCGTGCTCGAACAAGGCGCGACGCCGGTCAACGGGCCGCATCAAGGCGCCTGGGTGGAGACGCCCGCCGGCCAGCATTGGTTCTTCCACTTCCAGGAGCTGCCCGCGCATGGACGCGTGGTGCATCTGCAACCGATGCGTTGGCGCGAGGACGGCTGGCCCGTGATGGGCGCCGACGCCAACAACGACGGCACGGGCGAACCGGTGTTGGAGCACGCGAAGCCGAGCCTGCCCGCGCAGAAGGCGCACGTTCCCGCCACGAGCGACCCGTTCGTCGGCGGCCGCCCCGGCCTGCAGTGGCAATGGCAGGGCAATCCGGAGCCGGATTGGGTGCTGCGCGGGGACGCGGCCCGGCGCGGACTACGTCTGCGCGCGGTGCCGGCGCCGGCCGCCGACTCGCTCTGGATGGCGACGAACCTTCTCATGCAGAAGTTTCCCGCGCCGGGCTTCGCCGCGGAAACGACGCTGACGCTCGAGAACGCCGACAGCGCCGGCCGGCGCGCGGGGCTGATCGTGTTTGGTTACGACTACGGGTGGATCGGGCTGCGCGAGACGGCCGACGGCGGCCAGGAACTCGTGCAGGCGCTCTGCGCCCGGGCGGACAAGGGCGGGGTCGAGACCGTCGCCGCGTCGGTGCCCTGGCCGGCGGGGCAGCCGGTCGCCTTGCGGGTGAAAGTGGAGGCGGATCTTTCCTGCCATTTCTTCTTCCGTTCGGCGGAGGCGGGGAGTTCCGCGCCGTTCGCCGCGCTGGGCAAGCCGTTCACCGCGAGCTCGAGCCGCTGGGTCGGCGCCAAAGTGGGCGTCTTCTGCTCCGCCGCGCCCGGCTCGAAGGCCGGGGGCCACGCCGAGTTCGGTTCGTTCGTCGTCGGGCGCTGACGCCGAGGGTTCGGCGCTTCATCGCGGATCGTGAAAGCTGGGGCAGTTGAATGAACTGCCCGGCCGCGTAGGCAGCCCGCTTGCGGGCGCTTTCACGAAAGACGGAAACCGGAGGAGCGTCCGCAAGCGGACGGCCTGCATCGGCTACGATTCGATTACGAATCACCACGTGAATCGAGACATGCGGTGGGCGTGTGCGTCTCTCGGCACGCGGCTCGTGCGCGGACGTGCGAGCCGCACTCGAAAACCACGGGCGGAGCAACAAGGGACCCGCCTGTCCACCTCGGGGCAAAAAGGCACGAAAAAGCCGGGAGCTGCACGGCTCCCGGCTTGGACGAAGGAACGTTTTTCGCGGATCAGGCGGCGGACTTGATTTCCACCGTGGCCAGCTTGGGCGAGAGGGTGTGCAGGATAAGGAGAGCGAGCAGGTAAGCGCTGCCGGCGATGACGAAGAGGGGCACGTAGCCGCCGGTGTTGATGATGGCGCCCACCTGGGCGGCCAGGAGCGCGCCACCGAGGCCGCCGGCGAGACCTCCGATGCCGACCACGCTGCCGACGGCGCGGCGCGGGAACTGGTCGGCGACGGTGGTGAACAGGTTGGCGCTCCAGCCTTGGTGCGCGGCGGTGGCGAGGGCGATCAGCGCGATGGCGACGTAGATGTTGCTCGTGATGGAGGCGAAGACGATGGGAACCACGCAGCACGCGCAGATGAGCATCGTGACCTTGCGGGCTTTGTTCACCGACCAGCCCATGCCGATGAACTTCGTGGCGAGCCAGCCGAAGAAGACGCTGCCGCCGTCGGACACGAGGTAGATCACCAGGAAGGGAATGCCGACCTGCTTGAGGTCGAGCTTCTCGGTGAAGGCCTTGTTGTCGTTGAAGAAGGTGGGCAGCCAGGTGAGATAGAACCACCAGACGGCGTCGGTCATGAACTTGGGAATGGCGAAGGCCCAGGTGGCGCGGTAGCTCACGAGATAGCGCCATTTCACGGGCTTGCCGCTATCGGGCGGACCGTCCTGTCGGATGTGGGCCAGCTCTTCCTTGGAAAGCTTCGGATGCTCCTCGGGCGTGCGGTAGATGCTCAGCCACCAGAACAGGACGAAGGCGCCGATGGCACCGGTGACGATGAAGGACGCGCGCCAGCCCCAATGCGAAATGATGAAGGGGACGCAGAGCGCGGTGAGGATGATGCCGACGTTGGCGCCGGCGTTGAAAATGCCGGTGGCGAAACTGCGTTCCTTTTTCGGGAACCACTCGGAGACGGTCTTGATGGCGGAGGGGAAGTTGGTCGCTTCGCCCACGCCGAGCAGGCCGCGCGCCCAGGCCATGCCGGGCACGGAATGCACGAGGCCGTGAAGAACGGCGGCGAGACTCCAACCACCGATGCCCACCGCGTAACCGCGCCGGATGCCGATGCGGTCGATCATGTAGCCCGCGAGAAGGAAGCCAAAGGCGTAGCAGTATTTGAAGATGGAGTCCAAAAAGCTCATCTTCTCGCGGAAAAGAGCCATGTCCGCCTCGGTGAGCGCCTGGTCGAGCGGAAGCCCCAGCATCTGGTGCCGGAAGGTCGTGTCCAGCATCGTGAACGAGAAGACGTTCCGGTCGATGTAGTTGATCGTCGTGGCGAGGAAGAGGACGGCGCAGATGCGCCAACGGAAACGTCCGAGGGGGCTGGGGGAGCTCATGGGGGGCGGGTTGGGAACTGATTCGCCGCAGGGGGACGGCAAGTTCACGGTCGGAGGCGAAGGAGGAGGAGCCGAGTCCACGGCGCCTGAAAGCTATTTCAGGCGCCGCGTTACGGTTGAAGGATCGAGGTTCTTGGTGCGGAGGGTGGACGGGCGCGTCCCGGCGCCCGTGGCTTGTGCGGACGGAACGGGCGGAGGGCCCGGCCCGTCCATCTGGGGTCGGAGGTGTATTACTTCGTCGCGGGCGTGGCGGCGGGAGGCGTGGCGGGCGTCGACGGGGCCACGGAGTTTTTGCCGGGCTTCAGGTTGGCGGGGTGCAGCGTGACGTTGTTGAGGCTGATCTTGCCGGCGTGCTGGATGACCTCGGCCTGGGTCAGGCCCTTGAAGACCGAGTCGTTGACGCGGATGTCCTCGATGGTCGCGCCCTCGAAGCCGCGGATGTAGA
>CBINJQ010000224.1:0-7451 GCA_966251015.1 uncultured Akkermansia sp.
CACTTTCGAATACAGCCTCGGCCATCGCCCCGGCGGCCCCGGCGCCACCCGCCGCATCGAGTTGCACCGCCTGCCGCCCGGCGCGGTCTTGGTCGAACATGAACCCGTCGACCTCGCATCGACCATCTCCGGCGACCGCGTCGAACTCCGCATCGACCGCATCGTCCCGCCGGGCGGGCGCCTCGATATCCGCTACCGCTACACCCTTCCGGCACCCCCACCCGCCCCGACCCGCGCGCCCTCCGCCGCGTCCGACCGCGTCGTCGTCGAGGACCTCGCCCTCCGCCTGCTCGTCGCTATCCGCGAGAAAGACGACGCCACCCTGCGCTCCCTCGCCAGCGCCCGCATCGCGGGCTGGCCCGAGGCCCTGCCGACCTTCGCCGCCGAACTGCGCGAACGCTTCCGCCAGGCCGCCGGCGCCGACACCTTCGATCTCCGCGCGACCGAAACGCTCCTCGACGGCGACCTCGCCGCCCTGCGCTGCACCGGGGACGAGGCGCTCGGCGGAAAATGCCTCGTGCTTTTCTTCACCCGCGATTCCGACGGCTGGCGCAACCACTCGCTTCGCTCCTCGACCGCCGCCGTCCCGCTCGCCCGCAACCGTGATATTTTGAAGAAACAAGTCGCCCGCGCCGCGCCTTGATCGGTTCGAAGCCGGGCGCGGCGCGCTCTCGCGCCTCCGGGCTTGCGCGCGCCCGTCCGCTTTGCGTTTTCACCGGCCCCGCACTCCGTGACCTCCGTGGTTAAAAACTCCCCCGCCTCCCCCGGCCGCGCCCGCTCCGCCCTCGTCCTGGTCGGCGCCCTCGCCCTCGTCTTCGCCGTCGCCGCCCTCGGCGGCCTCGCCACCTCCCACGGCGTGCGCGACTGGTATCCCGCGCTCGTCAAGCCCCGCTGGAACCCGCCCTCCTGGCTCTTCGGCCCCGTCTGGACGCTCCTCTACGCCTTCATGGCCGTCGTCGCATGGCGCGTCTGGCGCCTGCCGGCCGCCGAAGCGGACCGCCCGCGCGTCCTCCGCGCCTGGTGGTTGCAGCTCGCGCTCAACGGCGCCTGGTCCTGGGCCTTTTTCCACTTCCGCTCCCCCGCCGCCGGCCTCGCGGTCATCGGCGCGCTGCTCGTCACCATCTGTTGGATACAACCTCGCCTCGCGCGCATCGACCGTCCCTCGGCCCTGCTCTGGACGCCCTACGTCCTCTGGGTCGCCTTCGCGAGCTGCCTGAACCTCGCGATCTGGCACCACAACTAGCCCGCATATTTCACCGGAATCGGGGCATGCACGACATGCGAAACGGACGGCGATGAGCGAGCAGAACACGCGGCGCTTGAGAACGGGGGCGTCGCCCTGTGTTTCCCGTCGGCGGACGCGCGGGGGATGATCGCGGAGCGCGGCGGCGCCGGCCATCCCGCCCTCCCGGGCCATTTGTCACCTTCCCGTCACTCAACTGTCACCGCGGCCCTTGCCCGTGACGCCTCCGGCTCCTGACTTTGAGCCGCATGGCGCTTAAAAAAATTCGCCTCGTCTGGTCCACGCCCGCGCTCCCCGAGGGGCGCTGGCGCCTCGCGCTGTTCAACCTCCAGCGGATTCCCGATCCCGCCCGCGCCGCGGCGCTTTCCCCGGGCTCGCTTCCGTCCTACTGGAAAAACTACCTCCATCACGCCCTGCACCTCAGCGTGCGCGGTCTCCTCGCCTGGGGCGCCGGGGCCGCGCTCCTGGCCTACTTCGCCGGCGCCGCCCTGCTCCTCCATCGCCTCGAACGAGCCAACCCGCACAACCGCGTCGCCTACGTCGATCTCGTCGATCCCTCCCGCTGGGACGAGCTCGACCGGCTCCGCGCCGAGGGTCTCGTCCTCCATGGGCGCGATCTGCTGAAGCGCGGCGAGCTCGCCAAGGGATTCAACCTTCTCCGCCTCGGGCTGGAGAAAAACCCCGCCGCGCCCCACGCCAGGCTCGAGGTCGCCCGCGTCTACGTCGCGCTCCGGCTCCGGGCGCCGGCCGAAAAACTGCTCCTCGACGGCCTCGCCTTCGGCTACCCGGGGCGGGACTACCTCGAGTTCGCCTTCGACCTCGCCGCCGATGCCGATCAGCCCGCCGACCACGCCGCGCTCGCCCTTCGCGCCCGCGATCGTTTCGCCTCGCTTCCGGCGGAGAAACGAACCGAGGCGGAGGCCCTCTGGCTCGACCGGCAAACCGCGCGCGCCCTGCGGGCCGCCGGACGGCCCGACGACGCCCTCGCGCTCGTGGAGAAAGCCTATCCCGCGGACCATCCCTTCAGGCGCGAGTTCGCCGTCCTGCACCTGCTGGAGAAAGGGGATCACGCGGAGGCCGCCGCGCTCGCCTCGCTCTGGGCCGACGCCTCGCCTCGCGCGCCCGAGCCGCTTCGCCTGCTGGTTCGCGCCCGCCGCGAAGCCCGCGAATTCCCCGCGATGGACGCGGCTCTCGCGCGGCTGCGCGCGCTCGAGCCGTCGGAACCCGAGCCGCTGCTCTACGCGTTCGCGCAGAATCATCTCGCGGACCGCGTCGAGGCCGCCGGCGCGGCGCTCGACGAGCTGCTGTTTCGTCATGGCGCGTCCGCCTCCATATACCCGGCGGCCGCCGCCGTCCTGGTCGAGCTCCGACGCCCCGGGGAGCTGGACAGGCTGGAACGCGAGCTGCGCGAACGCGGGCTGCCGGTCCGCCCGGTCTCGCAGGCGCGCCTCCGGCTGGCGATCGCGCGCCGCGACTGGCCCGGCGTCCTCGCCTGCGCCGAGGCGGTCCGGCCCGGCCGCGACGCGCTCCCCGCCGACACCGCCTGGCTCGACACCGTCACACGCCTCGCCCGGGCCTGCCTCGACAACGCCTCCGGCACCCAGGCCTCGCTCGTCGAGATCGTCGCCGACAACCCCGGCACGCTCCGCCTCTACATACTGCTCCTCGAGGCGTTGCTCGACGCCGGGCGTCCCGCCACCGCGCGCCAGATCCTCACCCTCGCCGAAGGGCCCTACCAAAACGCGCGCTCCATCGCCGGGCTCCGCGCGCGCATCGAAAGCGCGTCGGCGTCGATCGCGTCCGCCGTCCCCTCGTCCGCCCCCGGGCCGACGCCCGGAATCCGCTCCTTCGCCGCGCTCGCCTCCGCGCTGGAGGATCGTATCAATAAAAACGATACGCCGGGAGCGCTCGGCCTGATCGCGTCGGTCCGCCGGGCGCGACCCGGGTGGCTGGCCGCGCATGAGCCCTCGCTCGACGGGCTGGAGCTTCCGCTGAGGGCGCGCGGCGACGACCCGCTCCGGCTGAAATTTCTCGTCCAGTCGGCGCTGGAACGCGATCCCGGCGCGCCCGACCGGCTCCTCGCGCTCGCCCGCGCGATCGCGGCGGAGAATCCCGCCTTCCGCGCCAACGCCCGCCTGCTTCTCAAGGAAACGCTCCGCCGCTTCCCCGGGCACGCCGACGCGCTCGCCCAGCTCGCAGACTGGGAGCCCGGGCCGGGCCCGGCGCCCCTCGACGGACTCTGACGCGCCCGCCCGGAAACGCGTGGCCGGAAACGGGGAGACATCCCTTCCCCCGCGCCGACCCGGAGATCAACCGATCAATCCCGCCAACGTCGCGTCGCCGCTCAGCCGGAAGGCGTCGCGCAGCGCCGCGAACTCCGCCAGGCATTCCGCGGGCGACCCGGCGCGCGCGAACCGCATCGCCAGCGTGGCGCCGTCGCACTCGACCCGCGCGCCCACCCCCGGGGCGCTCAGCGCGCAACGGCTGCAGTCCGAGGGATAGTCCACGGTGAGCGCCCCCTCCGCGTCCGGATCGAGGGCCTCCACCGCGTCGATCACCGCCTCCACTCGCACGCCGCGGACGAGATCGAAAACCACCGCGTCGAACTGCCCGGCGAACAGCGCGTTGAACTCGCCCAGCTTCACCAGTTCCCCGGATCGAAGGCCCTGCAAGTTGCGTGCGACGAGATAACGCGCCGGATCCGAGGGCTCGAGCTCGTAGCCAAGCTCCCAGCAGAAGTCCCGCGTCGTCAGCGTCGCGAGCCCGGCGCCCACGTCGAGCGAGATGTCTTTCCGCTTGTAGGCCATGGCCGTCCGGGCGCGCTGGAACATGCCCTCCGCCTCCTCCGCCAGCTCCGCCGCGCAAAGCCGCGCGAGGAAAGCCGTCGTGGTCGCGTTGACCGCGTCCGGCACGCTGTGCCGCGACTTGTCGAACCCGCGCAGCGATTTCACCGCGCCTTGCGAACCGCCCGTCAACCGCACCTGCGAGATCTTGGAAAATGCCGAGTCCATCGAGCGCGGCGCAGCCTGCGGCGATTTTTCCCCGCGCCAAGCCTCTATCCGCCGGGACGGTCGCCGCGCGGCCGCGTCCGAGATACGGGTTCCCTCGCTCCGCGGCACGGGATTTCCCCCGCGGCGGCGCCCTCGACCCCGTTTCCGTTTCGCCGGCCTCCCTTTGAGATTGAAGACGCGGGCCGCCACCGCATGTCCAAGTCCTGTTTGTGAGTTCATTTATCGACTTCAGTCCAAACGCGCCCGTGCTCGTCGTGCCCGATGTCCACCAGGATCTCGGCTTCCTTGACCGTGCCGTCGCGCGCGCGGCGCAGGAGGGCGCGACGCTCTGTTTTCTCGGGGACTACACCGACGCCATCAACCCCCAGTGGAAGGGCGAAGCCGCTCTGCGCGCCGTCGCCGAGCGCCTGCCGGAACTCGCGGAACATCATCCGCATGGCTGCGTCTTTCTCGCCGGCAACCACGATGTCGAGGCCCTGCGCGTGGCCAATGCGCGCGCGCGCCTGCTCCTCTCCGGCGACGAGGAGAGAGTGCGCCAACTGGACGCCGCCGTCCCCGCCTCGGCCACCTACGCTCGGCTCCTCGGCGCCTGGCCCGCGGCCTTTCTCCGCACCTGGGGGCTCGCCGCCGTCGCGCACGGCTACCTGCTCAGCCACGCCGGCGTTTCCCGCCGCATCTGGCCTTGGGGCGCCTCGCCCCGGCCGGACGAACAGACCGGCGCGTTCGTGCGCGAGGCCAACGCGGCCTGGGCCGCCTGGCTCGCCCGGGGGGAAGAGAGCCCGCTCTTCGCCGTCGGCCCCGCCCGCGGCGGCCGAGGCGCGCCCGTGGGCGGGGTGCTCTGGCTCGATTGGGACCACGAGTTCGTCGACGACCTGCCGCTTCCCCAGCTCGTGGGCCACACCCGCGGCCGCGACGCACGCCGGAAGGACCGCTCCTGGTGTCTCGACGCCGCCCAGAGCGCCGTCGGTCTACTCGACCCGGATCTCGGCCTGAGCATCCTCCGCGTTTAAGGCAGGGTTTCCGCTCCGTCTTCCGTCTTCCGTCGACCGCCGGCCGGCCGGCCTTCGCCGCCTCCGGCGCCGCCGGCTATTCGCCCCACCCGCGCCGGATCAGGCTGATCGCGATCGCGGCCAACAGGAGCGAAACGATCTTGGAGATCGCGCGCATGCCCGTCGGCCCGACGGCTTTGACCAACCGGTCCGCCTGCGAAAACGACAGCGTCAGCAGCGCAAGATTCACCGCGAGGGCGGCCAGCGTGACCGCCAGCCCGACCGTTTGCGCGAGCAACAACAGCGTCGCGATCGCCGCCGGCCCCGCGATCAGAGGCATGCCGAGCGGCACCACGCCGAAATCCTCCGGCACCTCCACCGGCGCGGCCGCGAAGGGCTGCAACAGATCCCGCGCCGCGAGGATGAACAGGATCAGCCCGCCCGCGATTTGGAAGTCGCCGACCGTGATGCCCACCGCCGCGAAAATGCCTTGGCCGAGGAACAAAAAAGCCAGCGCCACCACGCCCCCCGTCGCCACCGCCTGGCGCCCGATCCGTCGCTTTCGCGCCTCGGGCACGTTCAAGCTCAGCCCGATGAAGATCGCCGCCAGCCCGATCGGATCGAGCGCCACAAAGAGCGGGATAAAGGCCTGCAGGAAACGCGAAAGCAGATCGCCCATGCAGGCAGGCTACCTTCCGGCGCCGGTCCCGCAAGCGCCGCGCCCCGCCCTCCCGTCGCCCGACGAATGTTCGTAATACGAACATTCGCCGAAAACCGCCTCGTCGCGCGGCCCGGATCACCGCCGCCCGAAACCCCACGAAAACGAGGCCCGAAAGCCTTCGCGCCCGCCGATCCGCACGCCGTTGAACATCACCTCCGCCATGCGCGTGCCGCCGAGCAGGCGCGCCACGTCGACCATCAGCTCCGCGTCCGCGACCAGCCGCTCGACCTCCTCGCCGGGGTAGCCCGCCCAGTATTTCAAATCATGCAGGAAACACGCGGGATAAATGCTCACGCCCTGCCATTCGTTGATCCAGCCGGTGCAACCATCGCTCACAAACGGCTTCGCCGGGGGATCGTTCGCGATCCGCGCCGCCAGCGCGGGCAGCTCGTAGTGCGCGCAGATCGCCGCGATCTCGGCGTGCGAGACCGCGGAGTTTATCGCGGGCAACGCATAGGGACGCAGGATCGGAGGACGGGGAAGCGGGAGCGGCGACGACGTGGCCTCGGGCATTTCCCGATCCTTGGCGAAGCGTCCCCGTCACGGCGATCAGAGTTTCTCCATGCCCTCGCGCGCCCGGGCTTTCGCCGGTTCGTCGTAGCGTTCCCGCGAAGGCAGCGCCAAGCCGCGCTCGAAGCTGCGGCGCGCGTCGTCCTCGCGGCCCGCCGCCAGGTAGGCGAAACCCAGCTCGAGGTGATGCGGGACGCGTTCGGGCGCCAGCGCCACGGCCTTTTCCAGGTGCGTGATCGCTTTTTCGCGCGAGGCCCCGGGCAAGCCGCCGTAGATGAGACGCACGAAAATACGCGTGGTGAGACCAAGTTCCGCCACTTCGTGGTGCCAGCGCCCGAGCACGTGGTGCGCCCAGTCGAGATTCGGATCGAGCGCGACCGCGCGCTCCGCCTCCTGCTTCACGAGCCGTGAATAACGGACCTTCGCCCGCGTGTCGCTATAGACGCCGATCTTGCCGTAACACACCGCGAGCGAGAGCACGTTCAACGCGTTGTCCGGCTCGAGCTCCACCGCCCGTCGCGCATAGGCGAGCGCCTTGCTCGTCTGCTCCCGGATCTCCGCCTCGTCGCCCAGTTGCAGGCTCAGGTCCGAGAGTTGCTGCGCGATCTTCTGGAGAATCCGGGCGTCGTCCGGCCGCAGCCGGTCCGCCTCGAGGTAAAGCTCCAGCGCCCGCTTCGTTTCAAGCCGCTCCTCCGCCGACGCCGCCCGCCTGAGCACATCGTCGATCCCGCCTTCGTCCGCGCGCAACGGAGCGCCGATACCCCAGCCCAGAAAAATCAGGAACAGGACACGAGCGCAGGCGAACATTCGGAAAGCGTGGGCAAAAAGTCCCCGAATTCAAACGGCCGCGCCCGGGTCCGTGATACGTCCGGCGGCCGTTGCCGGGGGCATACCGGGTGGACGGGCCAGTGGCTTCCTACGACGCGACGCCCGGTGTCAAAAAAGCCCCGACAGGCTCGCCAGATACGCGTCGAACC
>CBINJQ010000225.1:0-7446 GCA_966251015.1 uncultured Akkermansia sp.
TCCGATCAGTGCCCACGGACATCTGCATAGCATTTGCTGGCAATCACTAGGCGAATTCATCACCTAAGTCCGCGAGCCCCCGCGAGCATCCGCCGACGGCTGAAAAAATCAAAGGCCCGACGCGGCCGTCGGGCCTTTTCTCCAAGGTTTGCGAAAAAGAGCGCCGCGCCTGTTCGCGGACCGGCGCCTACTTCTTCAGCGTCGCGCAGAACTCGGCGAGACGGGTGACGCCCTTCTGGATGATCTCGTCGCTCGTGGCGTAGCTGAGGCGCAGGTAGCCCTCGGCGCCGAAGGCCGAGCCATGCACCGCGGCGACCTTCTTCTGGTCGAGGAGCTGCGTGCAGAACGCCTCGGAGCTGAGGCCGAACGAGGAGATGTTCGGGAACAGGTAGAAAGCGCCCTCGGCGAGCAGGCACTTGATGCCGGGGATCTTGTTCAGCTCGGCGTGCAGGAACTTCCGGCGGCGATCAAAGGCGACGAGCATCTGGGCGAGCGCGGCCTGGGTCTTGTCGCGCTCCTTGAGGGCGGCGAGCGCGCCAAATTGCGCGAAGGTGGTCGCGTTGCTCGTCATCTGGCTTTGCAGCTCGGCGATGGCCTTGGCGATCGGCGCGGGGGCGACCGTGGTGCCGAGGCGCCAGCCGGTCATCGCGTAGGTCTTGGCGAAGCCCGAGACGATGATCGTGCGGGCCTCGACGTCCTTCGAGAAGGTGGCGGGCGCGACGTGCTTGGCGCCGTCGTAGGTGAGGTGCTCGTAAATCTCGTCGGAGAGGATGTAGAGGTTGTGCTTCATCGCCACCGCGACGATGGCCTCCATCTCGGCGCGGCTGTAGACGGCGCCGGTCGGGTTCGAGGGCGAGTTGAGGACCAGCAAGCGGGTGCGCGGCGTGATCGCGGCCTCGAGCTGGGCCGGCGTGAGACGGAAGCCGGTCGTGTCGTCGGCGAGCACGAACACGGGCTTGGCGCCGGCGAGCTTTACCATCTCCGGATAGCTCACCCAGTAGGGCGCGGGGATGATGACCTCGTCGCCGGGGGAGCAGGTGGCGAGGATGGCGAGGTAGCAGGAAAACTTGCCGCCGGGGGAGACGATCACCTGCGAGGGCGCGACCTTGAGACCGTAGTCGGCGCCATACTTGTCGGCGATGGCCTGGCGCAGCGGCTCGATGCCGGGCGTGGGCGCATACTTGGTCTTGCCGCCCTTGAGCGCGGCGATGCAGGCCTCCTTGATGTGCTCGGGCGTGTCGAAATCCGGCTCGCCGGCGGCGAAACCGCAGACGTCCTCGCCGGCGGCGGCGAGGGCCTTGGCCTTGGCGTCTACGGCCAGCGTCGGCGAGGGGGAGATGTTACGAGCCCAAGTGGAGAGGGGGGCGGGAGCGGAAGACATGGTGAAAGAAGAAAAAGGAGGGACAAAAAATGCGGGGACGAGGGGTGCGGACAAAAAAATCCGCGGCGGAGGAACGGAGGTTCCTCGAACCGCGGACGGCAGGCTTTACGAAAAATTTCGAAGCGAAGCGGCGGTCGAGGCGGGCTTACTTCTTCGATTTCTTCTCGGGGAGGGATTCCACCGCCGCGCGGAGGATTTCGCCGAGGCTGGCCTTGGCCTTCTTGGCGGCCTTCACCAACGCGGCCTTGTCGCTCGCCGGAAGACGCACGGAGATCTGGCGGCGCTCCTCGGCGGAGGACTCGAACTTCGCGAGGTTGAACTCGCCGATCGCGTGACGGACGACCTCGGAGGTCGAGGCGAGACCGAGCTTCTTGCGCTGGGACTCGATCTTTTCGAGAAGCGAGACCGGGAGGTCGAAGGTCAGCGGGGAGGGAGCGGGAGCGGATTTCTTGGCCATGTGGGAAGGGAGTGGGTCGGGGCGGTTGATGGAGAAACTGGAGGCGAAACCGTCACGTATCCACGCCGGAACGACGCGGGCAACGCAAATCTTCAGGTCCGGCCGCGGAGCCGCGCGACCCGATCCCGGCCGAAGCCGCAGGCGTCCCGGGCGCTTCCCATTGACGAGACCGGGCCTCCTCGGATCATCGTCCCCCGCGCTTCCCCAAGCCTCATGGCAAACGTCGTCATCTCCCGTCTCGAAAAGACCTACCCCGACAAGAACGGTCCCGGCATCAAGGTCGTTCATGGCATCGACCTCGAGATCAAGGACCGCGAATTCATGGTCCTCGTCGGCCCCTCCGGTTGCGGCAAATCGACCACGCTTCGGATGATCGCCGGTCTCGAGGACATCTCGGGCGGCACCATCGCGATCGACGGGAAAATCGTGAACCAGGTGCCGCCCAAGGACCGCGACATCGCGATGGTTTTCCAAAACTACGCCCTCTACCCCCACATGACGGTGTATGAGAACATGGCCTTCGGCCTGCGTTTGCGGAACTTCCCCAAGGAGGAGATCGACCGCCGGGTCCGCGAGGCCTCGGCCATGCTCGGCCTCGACGCCTACCTCTCGCGCAAACCCAAGGCGCTTTCCGGCGGCCAGCGCCAGCGCGTCGCGGTCGGCCGCGCCATCGTGCGCAAGCCCAAGGTCTTTCTCTTCGACGAACCGCTTTCCAACCTCGACGCGAAGATGCGCGTCTCGACCCGCGCCGAGATCTCCAAGCTCCATGCCCGCCTCGGCGCGACGATGATCTACGTCACCCACGATCAGGTCGAGGCGATGACCATGGGCGACCGCATCTGCGTGATGAAAGACGGCCGCATCATGCAGGTCGACGCCCCCCTCGAACTCTACAACCACCCGGAAAACGTGTTCGTCGCCGGCTTCATCGGGAGCCCGCCGATGAATTTCTTCAAAGGCCGGCTCGAACGGATCCCCGACGCGGGCGAAGAGCTGGAATTCATCGAGTCCAACGACAAGGCCCCGCCGCTCCGTTTTCCGCTCGGCGCCCGCCTCTCCGCGAAGGCCGCCTCCCGCGCCGGCCAGGAGATCATCTTCGGCATCCGCCCGGAGGACGTTCAAGACACCGCCTCTACGGCCATCCCCGGCTCCGCGCACACCCTCGAGGTAAAGGTGGAGGTCTCGGAGCCGATGGGCGCGGAGACATTTCTCTACCTCACCAGCGGCGCCACGAGCTTCATCGCGCGCGTCCGGCCCACGGATCGCTTCGAGCCCGGGCAACTCGTCAAAGTCACGCTTCGCCTCGACGCCGCCCACCTTTTCGACGCCGCGACCGAGCAGGTGCTGAAGTAGCTTCGCATCCGACGATCAAAGCCCTCTCACGCACGCCGGGCGCAGGGCAAGCGTCTTCCCTCCAGGCGACTTGCCAAGCCCGCGACCCGCGCCCACGTTTCGCCCACGATGCACTTCGCCAACCTTCAGACCGGTCTCAAAGAGCCTCTCTTCCCGCGCGCCGACGATGACGACGACGATGACGACAAGAAGGCCGACGCGGAGGTGAAAAAGAACGCCGCCCCCCTCGCCGCCCGCATCCAAAACAAGTTCATCGAGCAGCGGAAAATCTTCCTCTGGGGGCCGGTGACCGACGAATCCGCCAAGGACCTCACGGAAAAACTCCTCTATCTCGAAGCCGAGGGACCGGGCAAAGAGATCAACTTCTACATCAACACCCCGGGCGGCTCCATCACCGCCGGCATGGCCGTCTACGACACCATGCAGCTCATCACCTCGCCGATTAACGTCATCGTCACCGGCATGGCCGCCTCGATGGGCTCGATCCTTCTCAGCGGCGCGAAAAAAGGCCGTCGCTACCTCTTCCCCCACTCCCGCGTCATGATCCACCAGCCGCTCATCAGCGGCCGGTTCATCGGCCCCGCGACCGACATCAACATCCAGGCGCAGGAAATGGAAAAAATCCGCCTCGAATTGAACGGCATCCTCGCCCGCGCGTCCGGTCAGCCGCTGGAACGGATCAACAAGGACACCGACCGCGACTTCTACCTCAACGCCCAGGAAACGATCGCCTACGGCCTTGCCGACAAGGTCGTGGACAAGCTGTAATTTTATCCGGATCGCCCTGCAAAACCCCGGCCCGCAAGGGTCGGGGGTTTTTATCCCAAACCCCGCAGTTCGACGAACAAAGGCGGAGTGTATTGAACCGCTAAATTTCGCTAAGCCTCGCTAAATCAACGCTTCGCTCCGTTACCTGAAACTCCATGGCCTCTTCACCCGCCGGGTGAAAAATGAAATTCGCAATCCAAACGCCCTAGTCTTTCATTTAGAGATCCTTAGCGTATCTTAGCGGTTTATCCATCTGCGGGATCTAAGTTTATTCCCCCCGCGCCCCCTCCCCCGTGCCCCTCCCCGAGACCATCGTCTTGGCGCGAGGCGCAGAACCGCAGGACTGCGGAAACTGCGGAGACCGGCTCGCGGCTGAACAAGGCTGAACAAGTCCCCGGGGACTACATCCCAGTCACTCGCCCCCGCGTCCGCTCAACACCACCGGGCCGCGGCCCCGAAATATAAACGCAGGGAGGGGTATGAACTATCCGCTGTTGAATCCTCCGCGCGAAGCGGGGCGTTCAATCGCCGCCGCGATCAGCGTTCGAAGCGGTAGGCGACGCTTTCCACCTGCGCCGAATTCGGGGAGACACCGCGCCCCCATGCGTTGATCGGTTTGGAGTGAAAGTGAGTCGGAGCAATACCTTGGGACGCAGGCGCATTCCACGCCTGCATGGCTTCCCCTGCGGCGTTGGCTTCCTCGATCGTGGCGTAAACCGCCGGTTCTTCGGTCTGCAGGATCCAGCGCGACGCCGCGTCCGCGTTGGCCCCCGGGGAGCTGATTCCAAGGGCCGCGAAAGTGATCTGACTGGGCATGCCAGCGCGAACGACGGAGCTTTCCATCTGCGGCGAACCAAGCGCCACCGCGGAAACATCCGCACCGGCGGGAATCTGCGGGACCGCGTTTTCCGGGGCTTTTGCGGTCGTCAACGCCGGTTGGCTCAGCCGAGCCACGACAAGGGCGACACATGCGGCCAATCCGCCTGTAAGGCCCCAGGTGGGCCACCCCCATGCATCCCGCAGCGAACCAGGATGCGCCATACGGTCCTCCGCCTGCCGAAGCGCGCGTCGAAGAGCCATGGAGGAAGGCGCACGCGATTCACTGCGGGCAAAAAGCGCGGCGCAGGCGCTCTGCATGGCCTCGTAATCGCTGAGCGCCCGGCGACGGGCGGGGTCCTCGCGCAAGGCGGATTCCAACTCCTCGGCTTCCGCAGGGGTCAAACGGTGGTCAAGGTGCAGGTTAAGCAGTTCTTTGAATCGGGCGTCTTTCATCACTGATCATCTCCTCCTATGATTTCCCTCAAGCTGTCTCGCGCACGGGCGATGCGGCTCTTCACCGTGCCGACCGAAATGCCGAGGATCTGGGAAATCTCCTCGTATGATAAGTTCTTCACGTTGCGCAAAATCAAGATTTCGCGGTGGCGCGCGCTCAGCTTTTCCATGCCCAAGGCGATGCGATCCACGAGCTCATGCGTCGAGGTCTCCTCGTCGGGCTTCACCGCCTCGCCTGCAAAAACCTCCGAGAGCGGGGTTTCGTTGTCCTCGCCGATCGGCTGGTCGAAAGAAACCGTCCGATCACGCTTCCTCCGCCACCAATACCAGTAACGGTTCCGGGCCAGGTTCGTGGCGATCTGGTAAAGCCACGTGGAGAAGGCGGAATCTCCTCGAAAATTCGCCAATCCGCGGTGGGCGCGAATGAAAGCGTCCTGGGTCACCTCCTCGGCGTCCTGCGGATTGCGCAGGAGCTGATGAACCATCGCGTAGATGCGATCCCAATGACGGGTCACCATCTCGTCGAACGCACTGGCGTCACCGTTGCGAAAGCGATCGACCAGAAGGCGGTCGAGCGCGACCTCTTGAGCTTTGGCAGACATGGTTTCTTCCGCCCTCCGACGCGTTTCCGTGGCAAAAGTTCCCTGCGTAGTTGCCGCAGGCGAAGCGTTCACCCCGGGTTCAACGCCCGCCGCGGCAGAGGGAGACGGGACTGACCCGCGGGAGTGAACGGAGGCGCACATGCGTCGCCCCCCAAAAGCGCGCCCGAATCAAGCTCTGTCAATCGCATGTGGCCCCTGCCGGCGAATCTGTCGCCGCACGGCGGTGGATACGCTCCCGGGCGTCGTGGATGAAACCGGTGACCGAACGCCGGGCGGAACGCGCCAAAAGCGCTTCGGGCAACCACCTCGGTTCCCTCGGAAAACCGGGGAACCAGGCGCCCGGGACACGCGCGCATTTCATGGGGAAGCGATTTTTAACCTAGAAACGGCAGTCGGGTGGCGGAGTATCGCGCAAGATGTTGAGTCGAATGGCGCTCGCGGAACCCCGACGTGCACCCGGCGGGTGCATGGAGCGGGTGACGCGGGCGGCAGGCGGCCAACAGCTTGCGCGAGACGACCCGATCCGACTGCCGTTTCTAGGTTTAACACCGCCGCGGGGACGGACCGGCCACGCCCGCTCCCGATCACCTCCATTCTCGGCGAGGAGCCCGCGACGGAATCGTAACAATATTCCACTTGTCGAATATTCTACTTGAGGAATGCTCTCTCGAATGGACCTCGTGAGCATCTATCAGTGCCTGTGCGACCGGACACGCCTCCGCATCCTCAATCTGCTCGCCCAAGGTCCGCTCTGCGTCTGCCACATCCAGGAGATTCTCGGGGAACCGCAGGTGAAGATTTCCAAGCATCTCGGCTACCTCAAAACCCACGGGGTGGTGACCGTGCGCAAGGAGGCCAACTGGCGTGTTTACAGCCTGGTCTCCAAACCGACAAAGGCGCTCGAAGCCAATCTAGCCTGCCTCCAGGACTGCGCCGCGGAGGACAAGGCGTTCCGGCGAGACCTGGAAAAGCTCAAGTGCGTGCGCTCCTGCCTGGACGAGGACGCTCCCGAGTGCTGCGCCAAACCTCAACCAATCCGCCTCAAATCCGCATGAGCACGCGAGCCTTGCCGTTGAACACCCGCCGGGATTCGCCGCTCCCGGCTCAAGCCGCGGGCGACCACGCCGCGCAAAAGCGGGGCCTTCGTCGAGGTGGAGAACCTGGTCGCCGCCCGAATCTCTTCCGCGCCTTCCGCGGCGACACGCTCAACGGCTGGCGCGTTCGGAGCGTCGGCGAGCAACTCCAGTCCCCCTGCGCCTCCGCCTGATCGGTTCGCGCCGTCTTCGACTTCTCTTTCTCCAACGCATGAAAAAAATCCGCATTGGCATCAATGGTTTCGGGCGCATCGGACGCCTCGCTTTCCGCGCCTCCTGGGGCTGGCCCGAGTTCGAGGTCGCCGTCATCAACGATCCGAAGGGCGGCGCCGAGTGCGCCGCGCATCTGCTCGCCTTCGATTCCGTCCAGGGACGCTGGGCGCACGAAGCCGTCGCCGAGGGCGCGAACGCCATCCGCATCGGCGGGACGCGCATCGCTTTCACCGAACACGCCAAACCCGCCGAGGTGGACTGGGCCGCGCACGGCGTGGACATCGTGCTCGAATGCAGCGGCAAGTT